>JBGTCQ010000041.1:0-31590 GCA_041748755.1 Chroococcidiopsidaceae cyanobacterium
TCTAACAATGGGGAAGTGCTGAGAGAGGCGGCGGTTCGCGGGTTAGGGATTACGCTCCTGCCCCGATTTATTGTGGAACTAGAACTTCAACAAGAGAGCTTACAAATTGTTTTGCCAGACTATCATCCTCCTGAACTCTGCATTTATGTAATTTACCCTGTCAATCGCCATCTCTCGACCAAGATCCGGCTATTGGTTGACTTTCTTCAGGGACAGTTTGGACATCACTCTGATTGATATGGGTAGTTTGTAACATGGCTGTTTTAGAGGATTTTCCTCGTTTATCTGACCAGACATCTGCATTCTGGCAAATTTTGGATGAGTGAGATTCCCCTCATGCGATAACACAAATGGCTGCATTTGGCGATAAGTGCGATACCAAGTAGTCCCTGATTGCGATCGCGTCATCTAAAGACTTGGCAGGTAGGCTAGCAATATGGTTTCGGTACTTGCGGTAGACTACCGCAAGTGTTGACTGGCTAACTTGAGGACGTTTGTATTCGGTGTAGCGCTCCCAGACTTCAGCCAATATCAATTTTTGAAATTCTATTGGTATAATTTATGGTTTAATAGTGCTGAGTGCTGTCTGAAGCTTATACTTTACTACTAAAAGTAGGATCAAACCTATTAAAAGCAATTGATTTAATTGAAAAGCGGCACCCGGATTTGAACCGGGGGATAAAGGTTTTGCAGACCTCTGACGCGCTTAAAATCTACATTTTAGCTGGGAACTGAAGATTCAAAATAACGCGGCTTTACTTGGTTTTTGCTTGGTTTTGGGTACTGGCTAAAGTTCCAGTTCCCAGAGCCGCAGGCACACTCTTAGTAGGTAAATTGCACCTCTGCCATACTTCCTTGGTGGCGCGGGTTAATTAGTAGCAGTATAATTTAATACCAGTACATCAAATAATTTTTCAAGTTTGTCTTTTTTCTAGTGCAACAGTCATAGTTTCAATCAGAGAATCTTGTGTACCATTATCTACGCATGATAAGTATATGCCCATCTGTTGCGCTGCTTCTTCAGGAAATCCCCAGATTTTAAATAGAGAAGTAAAAGTAGCGCGGTGTTGCATATTAGCCATAACTTTATATATTGTGAAAACAATGTATAAAGAATAACACAATAAGGAAGGAAAAGTATAACTTTCCGGTGTAACTTCCCTACTGCCAAAACTAGGGGGTAGTGCGTACCTATTGGTACAAAACCAAAACTAGGGGGTGAGAGCGTACCCCCTTTACCTGGAATAACGGAAGCGTCCAAAAACACACCCCCAAAAACAGCCCCTAGAAGGAACGGAAATAAGTTTCACCTCTATACTACCTTTGCAAACTACAACAAAGCCCCCAAGATTGGAGGCGTAGTGTAGATGAGGTCATGCTATCAGGCAATAGATAGCACGGATAGCCCTTTAAGTTTGGCGGATGATGTTATTTTTAATAGCTTGGATTTTAGCAAGGTCTTCAGGGGACATATTATTTTTTTGCCATTTGAGATAATCAACATACTCAGGGTCAATTAATTCTGGATTATTTTTGTCTTTGTCTGAGCCATCTTTAAGATTGGTGGGTAGTTCATTATTGAGATGAAACAAGATTATTGCTCTGACTTCTCCAATTGTTCCTCTAAGTTTTCCAATGGGGGAAGACCCTAATAAATTTGAGTTTGAGTTTGATTGTAAAGGGGAAATCTTAGAGGCGGTTTTTGATGTGAGCTTGGGATTAATTGTCATTGGGGTTAGTAGTTCCATTTGTGGATGATTTGAACTCAGCAAAACTAAGCTTGCGGGGTTCAGTATTGGATGCAGGAGACAATATAGTATTGCCATCCTTGAGAACTTTGGTATAAGCAGCTTCATCAGAAGTAAGTATCTTGATGGCTGCAATGTTATCAAGATTGCTTAGTAACTTTTGTTGAGCGGCAATGACATCATTTAAATCAGAGATGCTTCTAGTGCCGTCTTGCACATCCTCTGTAAATTCTTCAATTAAACATTGAGATTGATTGATGGAAAACTTAAGGCGCTCTCTCAAATCACAAATAAATTGCTCCACATTAAAATCCGCCATTCTTGCTTTGGCTATTTGTCTTGCCATGAGTTGAGCGGCTACGTCAGCTTCATTTTTAGGGTCTGCCATGTGCTTTTTATGGTGTAGCAGGACGTATCTATTTAAGTGTGGGTAATCCTTCAGAATTGAAGCATAACTTTCACCATAAACCAGCCTGCTATCAATATCTTTCCGGTCTTCTAATTCAGTATGTAAGCATACGCGGCAACGGGTGTTCATTAGTTAATTACGCCTCTAATGTATTGTTCTAGTACCTCAGAGCGGCTGAGGTTTAGCTTAGTTGCTGTCACTTCAATTTGCTTACTTGTGCTTTCAGTTAAGTAAAACTGGTACGGGCGTTTTGCTTCTCCATACTTCATTGCTTCTGCTTTTTTTGCTCTTGTCATTTTCTAACCTGTTAGGATTGTCCACTTTATACCATAGTAACATTTTGAGCAATGGTTAAATTGCTATACTAGAGAAGTATCAGCTAACAATAATTGGAGAAAAAAATATAATGGCAGACATGACAAGTTATCTCAATGATGCACGGGCAAAACTAGGCAATGAAGCAGCCGTAAACCGCGCTTACCCTAACTATTACAACCTAGACGGTAACACCGTAAAAGAGATACATGCTCCAGACGGGGGACATTTTGACGGTGGGAATTTTCACATTAGCAGGCTAGTTGCATCTCACCCCTTTGCTAGTGTGCCTGATAGCATAGCCAGCACATTAAAGTTAGTTCTTGACCGCAAGATTCATGCTTACAACCTCAACAAAGGTATCTCAACCCCCAAACCGTAATGAGAAAACCTGTAACCGCTAAAGAAGCAATCAAAGCATTACCTGCTGCACACAAAAAGATAATGTCAGAAATTCAAGAGGATGAAGCTAGTCAAATGGAACTTATCAGATTCACCAAAGCTCACGCTGAAGAAATGCGCCTCATGTTTTTTAATTGTCAGCAGTTGGCAAAAGCTTTGTTTAAGTTACAGGTACTCAGAGGTGTGACCACAGAAGATGATGCTTATACCAAAATACAAGCCTTAGCAGATGAAATACTACAGGAGCAAGTGAACAAACTTTAAAACCACCATGAAATCATTAACCATTCCCGTTTATTATGAATACCTACAAGAGCTAACAGTTGCAGAACTAGAGGCAGAACTTATAACCGCCAATGAAGAATACAAGACCGCACACGCGGCGTATGTCAGCGCCTCATCTTATGGGGGCTTCAAGGCACAGCAAAAAATAGCTACAAGGCAAAAGTCAGCCGCTACAGAATTAATCAAATACATTAAAGTTGCAATCAAGGAAAAGGGATAAAATGACTAAGACAAACACGTCAGCATTAGAATTAGTAAATATTTATTTACCTGAGTCCGTAGTATTTGAAAATAAGGAGTACCAAGGGGGGGCTTACCACATGGTTCCCTTAGAATTAGCTGAACTTGTGGCTTCACATCCAATTTGGAGTAAAGCAAAGCCTAGCGTTCAGGTGAGTCCCTTGGCTAATCTGAAACGCCAAAGCCTCAGCTACCTACTGGATGAATTGGCGCGTTATGAGGATGACATAGCCTCTAGAGACAAACAAATACAGATTCACGTCATGATGGCATCAACACC
The DNA here is from genome assembly GCA_041748755.1 of Chroococcidiopsidaceae cyanobacterium. Taxonomy (GTDB): domain Bacteria; phylum Cyanobacteriota; class Cyanobacteriia; order Cyanobacteriales; family Chroococcidiopsidaceae; genus JAHHHE01. The sequence goes on from JBGTCQ010000041.1 coordinate 3,680, forward strand.
GCCCTCTAGCCTGCTAGTTGCCCAACGTAACGCCATGAGCAACTATGCTGAGTTCAAACACTATGCTTTGCCCCTAATCAAGGTAAAAGAGCTAGAAGAACGTGAAAGACGGGCAAGGATTGAAGCCAAAGCACAAGCACGGGGTTCTGTGATTAGCTGGAATCCTGACAACACTTATTCAGAGCATCTCAAATATGAAACATATTCACTAGGAGGTAACAAATGACCACCCTTTCAGAATGGCGTGAAGGTCAACAGGCTAAGAGTAAGGATGATGTGCTTGCAGAAGCTAGAAAGCTAAGGGCTGAGGCAAAGCAAAAATTGATTACAGATGTCAATGCTGAGTTGATTGAAATCAAGCGTCTTGCTGATGCAATCACAGAGGCTCAAGAAGGCTAATGGCAAATACTAACAATGCAAACACCGTCCATAGTACCGTAACAGTGACTCAAGCCTCTGCTGTGCTGTCTAAGGGCGGTCTGAAGTGAAATATTAGAAGCCTAAGTAGTTGGGCTTTGTTGGGATACACAAGGTAGCAAGCACCGCAATACTTGAAGCCAGACTACATTTTGAGTAGGTGGTTAAACTCCAAGAATTGCGGTGTTTTGCTATCTACTACTTTGGATTATTAGGTGTCCTTAAATATGGCTTCTATTCCTCTGGACGTAGACGCGGTTATTTTCAGGCACTACCACTTAAGGGATGGCAACCTAAAACTTAAAACTAGACCCACCGTAATTATTTTGGTGGGGTTTAAAGTTTATTAATTTCTGAGCATACCGCCTGCAACAGTTTTCTGCCTAATCAACTCAGCAGTAACCGCACGTTGTGCAACCTTGGCTAATTCTTTGGCATCCAAATTAGAACCCCCGCCACTGATGTTTTGAGTGATGCTAACGTTGCCTTCACTGGCTGACGTGGTAGAGGTGTTGTTAGTTGGCATTGCTGGCATACTACCAGAGCTAAACGCCATCATGCCCCCGCCGCTCATCATCTTTTTATACCTTTATTGACAATATTTAAAAGTTGTTGACATTTACAAAAGCAGAATTAGGCATATATCCACATTGACTTAAGTAAGGGGATAGGTTAGATGAGATTGCCTGGTGGGACTACAAAGCTATTTTTCCTACTAGGTTTTGGCTTTGTGAAAAACATGAAACGCAGAGATATTCAAGATTACCCCTAGCGTGACTTTTAGTAATGCCCCTGGAATAACCCCCACAAGCATTCCCCCTAGAACGGCTCCAAGTACAGAACCTACTCCCATAGGAGCAACAGTGTTGCTTAAAGCAACTTTATCTGTAAACGCCCCACGTCTGGCATACCTAATAATACCTACTATTACGGTTGGCAAGCTAACTAACAGGCTGGCAGTACCCGCTGTTTTAATATCTGCACCAAAAGCAAAAACAAGCGTTGGGATGATTATTTCACCCCCTGCAACTCCAAGTAGACTGCTCACCAATCCAATTGCTAAACCAAATAGAATACCAGCAGGAATGCGCCAGCTTAAAGCATGAGGTAGAAGGGCGGGTATTTGTTCAGGAAGAAAACCTTCAACTATCAGGGCAACGCCAACTAATACCAATAATACTAAGATGATTCTCTCAAGCTGCTCATTTGAAAGCCTTCCTGCCATTGCTGCCCCAAAAAAGGCTGTAATAACCGCTCCAAAAATTAAAGAGAAGACTGTAGGTAGCAATGGAATAACTAAGCTAAAGGAGAGTGTACTACCTCTGATTGCCAAGGATGCAGCAATTGTTACTAAGCTAACAGCCAGGTTCAGGGGTACAGCCTGCCTTGCTGAATAACCTAAGATGCCTGCAAGAACGGGCAAGCGGAACTCTGCACCTCCCAACCCAATTAACCCTCCTAATACCCCAATTGGCACAGCATATAGAAAAGATAATCTGGAATGCAAAAACCTGTCTGTTGACTCTGGCATAGATTAAGTTATTCTTTTTCATCAATTATGGCGTGTAAAAAGCTTTGTGCTTTCAGCTTGGGATTAGTCCCAATCAATAGCTGACCCTTGCCTGTCATCAATATCAAACTCTTCATTACGCCAAAAAGGTAAAGTCACCGCTTTACTTGCAGCCACAATGAACGCCTTATCAGCACCGTGTAGGGTTGTTGTTTGCGTTATAAGTTCATTGTCCAACGGGTTAGGGGTTTGGGCTTGTACGGGTTGGGAAACTTGAAAGGGTTTCTTTGTCTTTTGTCTAGGGGTGTATCCTTGGGCTTCATATAGCAACTTGAAAAGTTGCATGAAATAGTGAGGTTGGGGGTCTTATAAGACAAAAAATCTGTGTTCCTAATGCTACAACTCTGCATAGTGTTATAAGATATTCCCTTTAAACATCAAGCGGGGGTTTGCCCTGAATATGCAGACGTTTTTCTTCTTCTTACTTGCTGCTCTGGGAGAAATCTCTGGATGCTACGCTTTTTGGGCTTGGTTGAGACTTGACAAAAGCATATTTTGGATTATTCCAGGTATTTTAGCCCTGCTTATCTTTGCTTTTGCTCTAACTAAAGTAGATGCCTCAAACGCTGGCAGGGTATACGCTGCCTACGGTGGATTTTATATCCTCTCATCCCTGTTCTGGTTATGGCTAGCTGAAGGTGTTAAGCCTGATAAGTGGGACTTGCTTGGCGTTACATTCTCTCTAGTAGGAACAATCGTGATTTTGTTCAGCCCACATCGCTAATAACAGACTCACACAGTAATTAGAGACTTAGGTACGAAAAAACTTAAATATACGACTTGACTGATAGGGTGTAGCGTACCCCACTTTTTCGCACAGCATAGCACTTACCTCTTTAAAACTAGGGGACAGGACTTAAAGAATTCTGAAAGTTGCGCGGTCCTTGATAACTGGACAAAGCAGCTAGTTTCTCCAACGACTGTGTGCCAGAGACAGATTTACCGTTGATTTCCCAAGTGGGGAAACTCTGCACGTTAGCAGCTTCACAAAGATCGGGCTGAGGATTTTTGCCTTTGGGGTCGCACTCGATATAGTTGATTTGCTGGAACGCCTCCTTACCAAAAAGCTGCTTCTGGTCATAGCAGTGGGGACACCAGAAAGCGCTGTACATCTTGGCTCCTACCTGTTTGAGATGGGCTACTAGAGCGATTTCGGCTGCACCTGAAGTTGTGGTAATCGCCAAGCCAGACTCCCCAGGAGTAGAGCGGTCAGAAAGGGCGGGGTTATTGATACTGGCATAAATACCTGTTGTGCCAACCAGCACCAGCATTCCGACCATAATTCCATTGAAAAAGAGTTGCCCAATGTCCTGCCACTCCCGACCGATTAACGCCAGGGTAAATAGGCTGGCTGACAAGAGAGCCGAGCCAATGCAGTAAACACAAATTACCTGAATTTTAAAAGCTAGCAGATACATCAGGTAACTACTGAAAACCAGCATCGCGGTTCCCGCGGCGAACAGCAGCAGCCCTGTCCAGTTCTCCAAGTTAGAGCGCAATTGCTCTTGCTTTGGAGAATTGACGAATAGGGGAGCGACTGCAAAAACAACCATGCTGGCGTAGGCGAGGAAGCCAAATAAGGCAAGGGGTAACCCAAAAATAGTGGCATAAGGGCTGGAGAGCACAATGTCGCAGCCGTTAGTCGGGCAAGCAGTCGAGTCTCCGGTTAGCTTAACGATGGTTAGATAACCAGTGACCGCAGCGCCCACACTGGCGATTCCTGCCATCAGGGGACGTGACCAGCGATAAATCCAGGGAATAGAGCGTTTGCGTTTCATAAAGACCTCACAATTTAGACTAAATGAGTGAATTGAGCAGTATTCAGTAACCCAAAAGGTGTCAGTCCGCTATTTCAGCACTCTGGTGGCGTTAAAAATAGCTGCCAGAGCTACACCAACATCGGCGAAGACAGCTTCCCACATGCTTGCCAGCCCCAAAATACCCAGAGCAATGAAAATGCCTTTGACAACCAGGGCAAAGATGATATTTTGCCAAACAATTGAGTGAGTTTTTCTAGCAACCTGTATCGCTGCTGCCACTTTAGAAGGGGCATCGGTCATGATTACAACGTCGGCTGTTTCGATCGCCGCATCTGATCCCAGTCCACCCATCGCTATCCCCACGTCAGCTCTGGCAATCACTGGGGCATCATTAATTCCGTCCCCGACAAAGGCGACCTTGCCCTTCTGCTCCACGTCTCGGAGCAGTTGTTCAATCGCAGTAACTTTATCTTCTGGCAACAGTTCCGCTTGATAGGAATCCACTCCTAAAGTTTGAGCAACTCGTTTAGCAACGGCTTTAGAATCCCCAGTCAACATCACGACGTTTTCAACTCCCAATGCTTTGAGAGACTTAATCGCCTGGACTGCATCTGGCTTTGGCTCATCCGAAATCACAATGTATCCGGCATAAATCCGCTCTACTGCCAAGTGAACCACTGTCCCTTCGACATTGCAGGTGTCGTGGTCGATGTTTTCCAGGTGCATTAGGCGATCGTTTCCTGCCAGCACCACTCGATTTTCTACCTTTGCCTGGATGCCGTGAGCCGCTATCTCGGTGTAGTCGGAGATGGTGGATTCATCAATCGGTTTTCCATAGGCTTCTCGGATAGATTTGGCGATCGGGTGGTTGGAGTTCAATTCTGCTTCAGCCGCTAGCCGCAGCAATTCTGCCTGAGTGAACCCGTTACGGGACACCATCTCAGTTACTTTAAATACACCTTTGGTTAGAGTGCCTGTCTTATCAAAGGCAATGGCTTTGACCGCTGCTAGGCTATCTAGAAAAGTGGAGCCTTTCACGAGGATGCCTTGCTTCGCTGCCCCGCCAATGCCACCAAAGTAACCCAGGGGGATGCTGATCACCAGTCCACAAGGGCAGGAAATAACTAGCAGCACTAATGCCCGATACACCCATTCTGCATGGGTGGCTCCTGGAATCAACAAGGGTGGCAGTAACGCCACTGCCAGAGATAAAACTACAACAACTGGAGTGTAGCGTTGGGCAAATTTTGTAATAAATTTCTGCGTTTCAGCCTTCTTGCTGCTGGCGTTCTGCACAAGGTCGAGAATCCGGGCAATTGATGATTCACCAAACAGTTTCATGACTTTGATCGTCAACACCCCGGATTGGTTGATCATTCCTGCCAGCACTGTTTCTCCAACCCCAACGGTACGGGGAACAGATTCTCCAGTTAAAGCAGAGGTATCGACCTGAGAGTTACCATTTAGAATTTCACCATCCAGAGGAACTTTCTCACCAGGCTTGACCAGAATTGTGTCACCCACTTTAACTATTTCTGGGGAAACGGACTGAAATCCGTTATCGGTCTTGAGGTTGGCAGAGTCTGGGCGGATTTCTAGCAGTGAGGAAATGGAGCGTCTGGAACGGCTAACTGCTGTTTCCTGAAACAATTCTCCGATTTTGAAGAATAGCATCACTCCCACTGCTTCCGGGAGTTGGTGAATGGCGATCGCTCCTAGCGTTGCGATCGTCATCAAAAAGTTCTCATCAAACACTTGCCCTTTGAGGATGTTGCGTCCGGCACTGGTTAACACTCCCCACCCGCTCAACAGGTAAGCTGAAATAAAAACGGTATATTCAGCGATAGAAAACGGTGTACTATGCAGGACCTCCTCAAAGATTGAACCCAGAATAAACAGCACGACGACGGCTCCAATCAGCAGCCCTTCCCGTTTCAAGTCGAATTTACCATCACCGTGACTATGGTTGTGACCAGCATTGTCCTGGTTATGAGCTTCATGACTACGCCCCGCATGACTATGGCTATTGACATAACCGTCGTTATGGCTTTGCCCCGTGCTGTGCTTGTGGTCGTCATTGTCCTGGGCATAACTTTTTTGTTTGGTAGTGACAATCGTGTAGCCCAGTGAGATAACGCGAGCTGCGATCGCCTTCTCATCAATCTGAATCGGGTCATACGATACTGTCATCCGTTCCGTTGCAACATCAACAGAAACCTCAGCAACACCCGTCAGCTTTTGCAGAGCAGTTTCAATTTTCATCTCGCAACTGGGACAGTCCATCCCACCAACCTGCATCCGTTGGGTTTTGAGTGAGGGTGTTTGAGTCATGATGGTTGGCGACAACGCAAGAGTTGTCCAAATTGTAAATCAATTTAACAAATATATGAAAGATTATTCATATATAGAATGATTCTCAATTTCACCCTTTATACTGAAGCTAAAGGCTTTTTGCTCATCCAATAGCAATTTTATGACTCAGCCCACTCAAACAGCAAAATTTATTCCTGATACCAGAGGTGCGCCGCAGTGTGAATCGTACTGCCCAGTGCATCTTGATAATATCCGGCAATTACAGCCAGAAATGCTGCCTTTGGAGAAGGCGCAACAAATGGCAGAGTTCTTCGGAACCCTGGCAGATCCGACCCGATTACGCTTACTCTCGGTGCTGGCAACTAAGGAGTTATGTGTGTGTGACTTGGCAACGCTTCTCAAGATGAGCGAGTCTGCCGTGTCTCACCAGCTGCGCGTCCTCCGAGCGCAACGCCTCGTGAAATACCGCAAGGAAGGGCGCAATGTCCACTACAGCCTTGCAGATAGCCATGTGATTAACCTGTATCGAGAAGTAGCAGAACATCTTGACGAAACTGGTTGACTGGCTCAGACATTATTGTCTATTGGGATGAATTAGAGGGTGAGCCTATGCTGATGGCACTTAGTAGGGAATTGTGATGAATACCCAATCAGCCCGATCATATACACTACTCTCGATCGCAGCCGCTATTGTCACCATCGCCCTCAAGTTTGGAGCATATTGGCTAACTGGGTCAGTTGGGCTATTGTCTGATGCGCTAGAGTCAGGTGTCAATCTAGTAGCAGCTTTGGTTGCATTTTGGGCGCTGTCTTTTGCTGCCAAACCACCAGATGATGAACATGCTTTTGGGCATACTAAAGCCGAATACTTTTCCAGCGGTTTAGAAAGTGCCTTGATTGTGGTTGCAGCGATTAATATTGCGATCGCAGCATGGGAACGGTTATTCAATCCTCAACCAATTGAATAAATTGGATTGGGCTTGGCTCTTGCCTTGGTTGCTACAGTCGTTAATCGCTTGATTGCCTAGATTCTACTGAAAGCAGGACGGCAATTACGTTCCATTGCTCTCAGAGCCGATGCCCACCATTTATTGAAAGATGTTTGGACTTCTGTTGGTGTGGTAATTGGCATCTTTCTAGTCAAGCTCACAGGCTGGTTGGTGCTTGATCCATTGATTGCACTATTGGTAACTGCTAATAGTGTGTCGGTACGTTTTAAGCTGTTGCAAGAGACAGGTTCGGGGAAGTTAAGCCGTTTTTCATAGAAAATAATGCTCTTTGAAATGTCAAGCGCTGGTAATACCGGAATGGCATTGTAAAACACCGAGCTTGCTGTCATAGAGAAATCTCACAATTTGGAAAATAGGGGTAACAGTTAGCTAGCAGCATATATCCTTTATCCTTAATCTATATATACAGAGCATAGTAAATACTCGTCATATGGAGAATGAGTGTAGAGCATCAGCTGGGACTGAGAAAATAATTAGCGCTAGTTAAAAGCAAATTTAAGTATGCAAAATACTGTATTGCAAAGTTTTACCAAAATGGAGACTGAACTAATAGGGAATGCGAACGTGCCTAGAGCGAAAAATTTTGCTTTCAGGCTACAGCAGAGGCTTCTTTCAGACCTTAACATTATACGCGAGCGCATTTTGTCTGGGCTGAAGGTAGGCAAGCAGTCACACCTTATACAAACGCACCAAAATAGGGCGTTGCATAATTGAAGGATGATATTGGATGAACACAATATGCAATGCCCCGACTGTAGCTCAACCCATATCCGGAAGAATGGACATCAAAAAGGGAAACAAAATCATATCTGTGCGGATTGCTGTCGGCAGTTCATTGATGACTATCAATCCTATCAAGGCTACAGCGATGAGGTAAGGCGCGAATGCCTCAAGATGTACGTCAACGGCATGGGATTTCGCGGGATTGAACGAGTCAAAGGTGTGCATCATACAAGGGTGATTAGTTGGGTCAAAGCGGTGGCAGAGTTACTCCCGGATGCCTATAACCCTGACCAGATTCCAGAAGTGGGCGAACTGGATGAACTAGAAACCTTTGTCCGCTCAAAAAAACTAAGATCTGGCTCTGGACGGCGGTAGACCACTTCTGCAAAGGGATTTTAGGCTGGGTGTTAGGCGACCATAGCGCTAAGACTTTTGCCCCATTGTGGAAAGTTGTTGCCACTTGGCAGTGCTATTTCTATGTCACAGATGGTTGGTCTGTTTATCCTGGTTTTATTCCTCAAGGAGATCAAATTGTTAGCAAAACCTATATGACGCGAGTCGAGGGGGAGAACACCCGTTTACGTCACTATTTAGCGCGTCTACACCGTAAAACCTTGTGTTATTCCAAGTCTCTAGATATGCTGGCTCACTCGATTCGGTTGTTAATTCATTACTCAAGTTTGGTGATGTGCCCGTTCCTCATCGTGTTTAGCCGTTCATCTCTCTATTCAGCAACGCCCAAAATAGTAATAGATCGCTTTATCGTTGAGGTACACTCGCAGTCATAACCCACACCACAATACCCAGCCAACTTCCCGGTAGTACCAAGGATCTGAGGAGTCAGTGGTCAGTGACCAGCTTTCAAGATTAAACAGCAACAAGAAGGTTTGATGCTTCAGGCTTGAGGACTGGATATAGGTGCATGGTGAACCACATTCACCGTTTCTTGAATCACTAGTCCGTTCGTCACCATTTGCTTAACTAAAGGGAGGAATTGGGCGATTACCTCAGCCCAATCAATCACTATCACCACCAGAGGTAACTCTGCAAGTTCCAGGATTCGAGCAGTATGGATTCTGTGGTTTTGACGCATCCCATAGCCCTCAACGCCTCTAAGTACAGTGGCTCCGGCAAGTCCTTTTTGTCGGGCTGCTTCCACCAGAGCGGTGTAGAGCGGCTTTCCCTGCCATTTGTCAGCTTCATCGATATAAATAGTCAGTTGCTCCCAGGTACTCATGGCATCTTCCTTGCTAAAAAACTTCCAATTTCCAGACCAATGAACCCCAAGGCGGCACTACCCAACCAGTAAAACAGCGCCAACCCCTGATTCCCTGACCGTAAGAGGACAGAGGTATCCAAAGCGTAGGTAGAAAACGTCGTGTAAGACCCTAAAAACCCCACAGCAACCAGGAGTCGCAAATCTGGGGCAGTAATTGTTCGCTCTAGGGTCAGGGTGACAAAAAAGCCCATTGCCAAAGCACCCGTGATGTTAATGACAAAAGTGCCATAGGGGAAGCCCGTTCCCAACCATCGGGCAAAGAAAAGGGTTAGGTAGTAGCGACTCAAAGCGCCGGGAATTGCCCCCAGGCTGATTGCTATGGGAGCACGAATCACTGGCTCTACCGAAGTTAGTAAACCCAGAGTTTTGCCCAATCCACTCAACAAAAAATTCAAGATGCTAGCTAACATTCAAACACTCCCAGAGAGGTTTGGTTCAGACACACTCGCGCGCTTCACAGGAGTTTAGGGATACCCAGAGATGCCCCACCCTCCTGAAGCGAGTCCGGAAAGTAGGAGCCATCAGCCTCCAGTCAGTTCACAATGCTTGCTTTACTCACTGGCAAGTAAAACAATCAACCCTGACGGATGGCGGTTTTGGCAAGCCCCATTGCCATAAAACTTTTATATCATCCTTTACCTATCGGTCAATCAGAATTGTCTGCTCCAAACTCCTGTGCTTCATACACCTGTTGGCTGAACGCCTGAAAATCTTGCTCACACTTGCTCAGAGCCTCAATCGCCGGGGAATATTCTGGGGCTTCAAAGAGGTCACGTTCCCGAATCTTAGGCAACCAGGAACGCAGCTTTGCCAGTTCCACCTCATTCTCATCCAACTCTGCAAAAGTCAGATTCCCCACCTCCCGTTCGTGACTCAGTTCCTTATGAAAGTCCTGACAGCGCCCTAAAAATTCTCGGTACTCTGACTCTGCCTGCTGCTGAAAGCGTTGAATTAGCATGGCATTTTGCTCAGGGTTGTCAATCCAGACAGTCAATAAGTCTGTTTCACCACCGCTAGCTAAAATGTCTGCTTTCAATTCCTCCAGCTCGTGCTGTAGCTCCTCTCGTTGTGGCAATATACAAACCGACTGTTGCAGGTAGAGTCCTCCCCACCCTTTCAGTTTCCGCCATACATAAACTCTCTGTGTCGAGGGCTGAGTCGGCACACGGTACACCAACAAATTCCAACATCTTCGCTGCATAGATCCAATTGTAACAAGTGTTGCATTTAATTGCTGCTAGGATTAGGATTGCAATGCAACAAGTGTTGCACATAAGAGAAACTATATTGGCAACAAGCTTAATCAAATGTCAATAGGAGGATGGCATGGGAATTGTTCTATGGGTGCTGCTCATCTTGGTCAGTGTGGCAGTGATCGTCTGGGGTGCAGAAACGTTTGCCGAAAACTTAGGGGCTGCTGCTGTTCGTCTCCGCGTTAATATGTTTGCTCTGAGTTTACTGCTAGCGGGTGCAGAGCCAGAAGAGTTAGCCACTGCCCTGGCAGCTTCCCTCAAAGACGCTCCAGGAATTGCTTTTGGTGATGTCATTGGCGCAAATGTGGCAATCTGCCTAGTTGCACTTGGCGTTGGGGCAATGGTAGCTCCTTTACCCTTCGGAAAGCGGGTGAGGCGCTATGCCCTCTTGAGTGTGCCACTTGGAGTCGTTGCCACGGGGGTTGTGTGGAACGGCAATGTGAATCGGCTTGAGGGCGGAGTGCTAGTAGCGTTTTATATCCTCTACGTAGCAGTCATCTGGATTATAGAACGGCGACCTCCAGCGCTTGGGGAAACCGAAGAGCTAGAAGAGGCTAAAGAAAAATTGGCAGATGCTTTGTCTACGGACGCACAGCATCGGGTCGGACGAGAATTACTGCTTGTTCTAGCTGGTATAGTTGCAATGGCAGTCGGTGCTACCCTGCTTGTCGAGGCTGTCAGTCGGATCAGTAATGTTGAAGCTACCCAAACTAAGCTGGGATTAACTCTCGTCGGTTTTGCTACTGCTTTTGAACTGGTGGCATTAGCGTGGTCGGCAGCACGACGTGGCGTATCTGAGGCGGTCGTAGCCGGAGTCGTTGGTTCTTACGCTTACAACGTCACAATGACCCTTGGAGCGGCAGCGCTCGCCCGTCCACTCACAATCGTGCATGCCAACCATCTGCACGTTCCTTTGGTAGCTATGCTCGCCTCTTTAGTTCTAGTCATCCTTTTGGCTGTGCCGAAAGGCTACCTCGGTAAAGCAGCGGGGGGAGTTCTGCTAATGGTCTATCCCCTGTTTGTGATAGTTACTCTACTCTCTTAACTATTATCCAACTACTTATCCTCATCACGGTTTTCTTTCTGATGAGCATTATCAGCGTAGTGAGGGGTAGCACTTCCTTGATCACCTTGCCTGCAATGTTGCAATTGGGCGTTGAACAGCACACCGCTCTGACCACCAATATGCTGGTTTTGACTACAGCCTTAATTCTACGCTTCAAATTTAGAAATATTCTGCAACTATAGTGTGAAAGTAAATGAAACGCAGCTGGCAACCAGAAGAGTTAGTAGAGCATTGGACGTTACTCCCCAATGAACTAAAACTATTGGTAAACAAAACAAATCCGTGAAAAACTGCAATTTCGCTAAGTGGACTACAAATTTTATGCAAGTATATTGGCATTGCGTCGATAATACTTACATTTAATTCCAGGCTGATAGGAGGAATGGGACCAAATGATGAAAAAACGACAATGGTTTCTGGTTTTAGCTCTGATTAGTCTGTTGATGGCGTGTGGAGTTTCTACGGTAAGTCAACAATCTCCTACTCCTGTTACTGCTTCTTCACCGACTACTGAGACCGTTACATTAACCGTTTCAGCCGCAGCGGACCTAAACTATGTCTTTCCAGAGATTGGCAAACTGTGGCAGCAGGCGACTGGGAACCAAGTGACGTTCAACCTTGGTTCAACTGGGCAGTTGGCACAGCAAATTGAGCGTGGAGCGCCAGTTGATTTGTTCGCAGCAGCCAACAAGAAATTTGTTGAGGATTTAGAGAAGAAAGGATTGATTCTCTCGGATACGAAGGCGTTTTATGGGGTAGGACGGATCACGCTTTGGCAGAAGGAGGGTAGCACGCTTGATATTAAAGACATCAAAGACTTGACCAAGCCAGAGATTAAGCGAGTAGCGATTGCCAATCCTGACCATGCGCCCTACGGTGTTGCCGCACGAGAGGCGCTGCAATCGGTCGGTATTTGGGAGGAGATTCAGCCCAAGCTTGTGTTGGGGGAAAACGTCAAACAGACTCAGCAATATGCTGAAACAGGCAATGTGGATGTAGCGCTCGTGGCGCTATCTATCAGTGTGAATCAGCCTGGAAAATGGACGCTGGTTCCCAATGAACTCCACAAGCCGTTGGAACAAATGCTAGCAGTACCCAAAAGTGCTCCGCATCCAGAAGAAGCAAAACGCTTTGCTGCATTTATCAATGGAGGGACGAGTAGACCATTAATGCGGAAATATGGCTTTGTTCTACCAGGAGAGACACCCGTGTCATGATTCGGGAGCCATTTCTTTTATCTTTGCAAGTAACGGTGGTTGCTAGTGTTTTGATCCTGGCATTTGGTTTAGGGCTTGGCATTTTTTTGGCAAGAACGCAATTTCCAGGGCAAATTCTTGTTTCTACCGCGCTGAATTTACCGCTGGTACTACCGCCCAGTGTCGTAGGCTATTTCTTACTGTTGGCATTGGGGCGAGGCAGTCCTATCAAGGAATGGTTTGGGATTGACCTCTTATTTACCTGGCAGGCAGGCGCGATTGCCTCCGCTGTTGTTGCTCTTCCCTTGATGGTGGAATCTACTAGAGCCGCGATCGCTAATGTTGACCCAGAGCTAGAAGCGGCTGCTCGTACTCTCGGTTCCACAGAACTGGAAGTGCTATGGCGAATCACATTGCCTGTTGGCTACCGGGGCATTTTGGCAGGTTTCGGCTTGAGCGTTGCCAGAGGCTTGGGAGAATTTGGAGCCACATTGATGGTGGCAGGTAGCATCCCCGGACGCACTCAGACGTTGCCCTTAGCAATCTACGATGCTGTGCAATCTCAGAATTACGGGCTGGCAAATGGAATGGTGTTGATTATGACCACGATTGCCTTTGCCATCTTATGGTGGGTGCGACACTTAGAATCCAGGCAGTTTCAGAATAAGCGTCAACTAGCAGTCAAACAGGATGAAACTGATCGTCGATATTCAGAAGCAGTTGCCGAACTATAGCCTGGAAGTTGCCTTTGCGGTTGAGGGGGAAACACTTGGAATTCTAGGCAGTTCAGGGTCTGGCAAAAGCATGACCCTTCGATGTATTGCGGGAATTGAAACTCCTACAAAAGGCACAATTGTCCTGAACAATCGGGTGCTATTCGATTCTGGCAGAGGAGTCAATCTACCTAGCCGTGATCGCCAAGTTGGTTTTTTGTTCCAAAACTATGCCCTCTTTCCCCATCTGACGGTGGCTCAAAATATTGCCTATGGGTTGAAAGGATTCTCCATGAGGGCAAAAGCTAGACAAGTAGTAACTCAATTGGAACTGGTAAAGCTGTCGGGATTTGAGCATCGCTATCCACATCAGCTATCAGGGGGACAACAGCAGCGGGTTGCTGTGGCAAGGGCATTAGCAACCGATCCAGAACTACTGCTGTTAGATGAGCCATTCTCTGCCCTTGATACTCACTTACGCAGTGAACTGGAAAAGCAACTAATCAAAACACTGTTCAGTTACAAGGGAATCGCTCTTTTCGTCAGCCACAATTTGGAAGAAGCTTACCGCGTATGTCAGAAATTGCTAGTACTCTCAGCCGGAAGGGTCATTGCGGATGGGCAAAAACAAGCTATTTTTGATCGTCCTGCTACATTGACTGTAGCTCAACTCACTGGATGTAAAAATATTTCTAGAATTCAACCTGTTGCACCGCAGATTACTGAGGCACTTGATTGGAACTGCACACTCAAAACAATTGAGCCTGTTTCATCAACAATTGCCTACGTAGGCATTCGCGCTCATCAAATTACGTTTTCAGAAACACCAAACCGAGATAACACTTTTTCTTGCTGGTTAGCTTGGGCGAGCGAAACGCCTCATCGTATGACACTGTACCTGAAGCTGGGCAAGCCAGCCACAAATATTGAAGATTATCACCTCCAAGCAGAAGTATTTAAGGAGAAGTGGGAACGTTTGAAGAACCGCTCATTTCCCTGGTTCGTATGCCTGGATTCATTGCGACTATTATTGTTGAGCCATTGAGAACTTCCTACAACTGTGAAGGATAGCTGTATATCAATTTATGTAAATTGAGCAGGATGAGAGAGCGTGAAGCAAGACAATGACCTTTGTAATAACTTGAAGCAAATTCGGCTTCGCTTGGGAATGAGCCAGCAGGATTTAGCCGCTGTTGCAGGTGTCTCCCGACAAACAATTGGTGGTGTGGAGGCTGGACAGTATGCCCCTTCAACAACCGTGGCACTCCGGCTAGCAAAAGCATTGGGTTGCCATGTCGAAGATTTGTTCTGGTTAGAGCAGGACACACCTGAAATTGAGGCAATTCCGGCACAGAACACACCTATTGGTGAAACGCTGCGATTAAGCTTAGCGCGAGTCGGTGGACGTTGGATTGCTCACCCGCTGCTAGGCAATAATGCGTTTCGGCTGGAGATGATTCCAGCCGATGGAGAAGGAAACTACACTTCCAATTCACCGACGATTCGAGTCAAGTTATTAGATGAACCGGAAAAACTTCATCACACTGTCGTTCTGGCAGGCTGCACTCCAGTTCTGTCACTATGGGCACGGGCGGCAGAACGCTGGCATCCTGATCTACGAGTGCATTGGACATTTGATAACAGCATGAGTGCCTTGCATCGTCTCTGTCGAGGTGAAGTTCATCTTGCCGGGATGCATCTGTACGACGCGGTTACGCAAGAACACAATGTTTCCTTTGTCCAAGCTGCACTACAAGATACAGCAGCAGTCCTGATTAACTTGGGTATTTGGGAAGAGGGATTGTTGATTCAGTCGGGAAATCCCCTGGCACTTAAAACTATTGCTGATTTAATCAAACCAGGAGTGACTATCGTTAATCGAGAAGAGGGTGCTGGCAGTCGCCAATTATTAGAGCGATCGCTTCAACAAGAAGGCATTGAGTTTCAGGCAGTAAAGGGTTTTGAGCAGATTGTTCAAGGACATCTAGAAGTAGCGCAGGCGGTTGCAACGGGTAAAGCTTCCGCAGGTGTAAGCACAGCATCGGTTGCAACTGCATTTGGATTAGAGTTCGTTCCGCTTCATTGCTCCCGATACGATTTGGTCACCCTCAAACCTTACCTGGATGAAGCTCCTGTGCAGCAATTACTGAGTACGTTGGGACATCGACGGGTCTTGTCTCAACTTGAGGCGTTAGGTAGGTATGACACTAGCCAGACGGGGGAAGTTGTTGCAACCGTTGAGCCATTGCTACCACCTGCACGGTCGAAAAAAAAGGTAAAACGCTGAATATCTTGGTGTTTAAGATTTCATCATGCATTCAAGGGAACCAAAAGGGCAAAAATCAAATGCATTAGCGAAGGTTCTACTTGAGAGAATAGGGATGTAGTCTTGGCTGTCATCAAAACTAAGTGGGCTGTTGCTCATAGGGGTGCAATCAGGATACGTGTAAAATGGTGCCACGAATAGCTAAAATGCTTACAAGGAGTACATTGTAGACGATGGATAGATTGTCCGTTCGCTATCTTGATCTACTGCCGAAGACGCAACTAACCAAACGGCTTGACGGCGTTTTAGCGATTAACTTCTACGACAGAATTAGGGTTTCAGACCATAACTTTTAAGTTATTTATGCCAAATCTAGTCCAATCAACAATAGTTGTAGCGACCTGCAATAATAAACGCTCCAACCTGCAATTCCCGACATTTTCAAACCAGGATTAGTTGCAACTAATACCAATTTATTTTACATATGCTACAGATAAAAGAGAAGTTAAATTTATTGATTAGCAATGTCTGGGGTTGTCAAGATTGACATTACAGAATCATCTGAAACACTGAAAACCCTGTTAGTTCAACAGAAAACTGCAACAGGCAAGGAGCGGGTACAAGCCTTATACTTACTCAAGACAAAACAAGTTGAAACAGTGCAACATCTGGCTGTCGTTTTGGGGCGTAATCGAGTGACTGTTCAACGTTGGTTACAAAAGTACCGCACTGGTGGAGTGGATAAGCTGTTAGAAGTTCATAAAAGTCAAGGGAGACCAATGGTAATTCCTGAGTGGGCAATTGCGGCTCTCAAGCAAGAACTACTTGACCCAGAAGGTTTTGAAAGTTATAGAGAGGTACAAACTTGGCTACAAGCAGTTTTGGGGGCTGTTTTTTTGGGGGAAGATTCCCTCAAAAATAACAGCAATTGAAGTTAACTATCATGTGGTGCATAATTTAGTGCGCTACAAGCTTAAAGCTAAACTGAAAGCTGCTAGACCTAAAAGTTATGAACAAGACCCAGAAGCTGTAGAAACCTTTTAAAAAAACTGCCAGAGCAATTGCTGTTGCGAGTGAAGGAGATAATTGAGTCAGCACAAGAGTTGCGCCGTATTCGGTACTGGTGCCGAGCCGGAGACGCTCCGCCTCCGGTCAAGATGAAACTCGTCTGGGATTAAAGACAATTGAGCATCGTAAATTGACTGCTTTCGGTGTCAAACCTGTTGGTCTAGGGCAATGGCAGCGTCAAACTTATTACCTTTATGGGGTTGTGGAACCCAAGACGGGAGAATCTTTCTTTTATGAGTTTTCACACTTAGATACTGATTGCTTTGCAGAATTTCTCAAGCTGTTTTCACGAGCATATCCTCAAGATTTACACATCATACAACTAGATAATGGCTCTTTTCACACTACCCAAAAGTTAAGCATTCCGCTGTTTTTTTGGGGGGAAGATTCCCCCAAAAAAACAGCAACAGAACATGGTCTTATTTTTTCAACCAGCTCATTGTCAAGCGACGTTTTGGGGGGAAGATTCCCCCCAAAAGCTCGCACCCGAACTCAATCCGATTGAAAGACTTTGGGAACATCTCAAGAGTTTTTTGAGTTGGGATTTATTCAGTAATTTAGATGAACTCAGAGCTAAAGTCAGGCAAATTCTTAACTCTTTTAGTCAACAAGTGATTGCTAGTTTAACCGGATGGGAGTATCTTTTACAAGCTTTATCTGTAGCTCTCATTTAATAAAATGGTATAAGACTACGCTTCAGCCAGGATTAACTGCAACTGAACCAGGATTAACTGCAACCAACCTGCAATTATCCACTTTAACCAGGATTAACTGCAACTAAGGCGCTTTCCAAATGATTTGCTACTGATAATGGGACATGCGTAGCAATTAAATGGAAAACTGATTTTACTCTCGTGGTAGATTGAGCCAAAAGTTTGAGCAACTTTCATGACCAAGTTTCGCAGTTCGTTTAGCAACAACCTGCAAGAGCGTCGGTCCCGACTGGCGTTTCTCTACGCCGTGCCGATTGGCTTGTTGGGCGGTCTGATTGGTCTAGGTGGTGCTGAGTTTCGATTACCCGTTTTAGCTGGTCCTTTGAAATATCCGGCACGTCAGGCTGTACCGCTAAATCTAGCTGTCAGCCTAGTTACACTGGCAGCGTCCTTGGCAATACGAAGTAGCACGCTTTCATTGAGTCCGGTCGTCCCGTTCTTGCCAGCGGTATTAGCATTGATTGCTGGAGCGGTTGTAACTGCCTTTCTTGGTGCGGCTTTAGCTGGACGGCTCTCCAATGAGCAGCTGGAACGGCTCATTCTGGTGCTGCTAGTAGTAATTGGGCTGGCTCTGATTGTTGAGGGCTTTCTTCCTCAAGAGATACCGGGACTTCTGCAAAATGCTGCGCTTCACTGGCGGATCGTGGCAGGGATACTGTTTGGTCTAGCGATTGGACTCGTGAGCAGTTTGCTTGGGGTTGCTGGCGGCGAACTAATTATCCCCACATTTGTCTTCGCTTTTGGCGCTGACATTAAGACAGCGGGTACAGCTAGCCTCTTGGTGAGTTTACCAACCGTAGTTGTAGGTATTCTCCGGTACGCTAGTCGTGGAGCATTCGCTAACCGACGCGCTTTGAGTAATACCGTTGCACCAATGAGTCTGGGATCAGTGATTGGTGCCATTTTTGGAGGGATGCTTGTTGGGCTTGTCCCAACTTCTATCTTGAAAATTGTGCTCGGCTTAATCTTGAATATTTCCGCATTCCGAACCTTTCGTAGCATCAACTCTGCCCATTGAGAGCAGCACAGCTAAATTCGGTTTTCTGTTTAACTGCTAGTTGTAGTTCACAGTCAAACAAATCAATAATTTTTGAAATGACCCTTGACGAGGTGGTGCTCCTTTGTTAGAGTCATTTCAACGTTTCACGAAATATTGTAGAAAGGAAGATAAATATCCAAGATAACCTCCTCGAAATGGCTGCAATGTTCAAGGCGCTTGGCGATCCCACGCGGCTACGTATCTTCGAGTTCCTGCGCTCTTGTGCTGGCGAAGTCGCTGTTGATGAGACAGGTAAAGTTCGTCCGGTGTTAGGACCGACGGTCGGAGAAGTGTGCTGCAAAATAACAGGTGCAGAACAAATCAACTCCAGGGTGTCACACCACTTAAAAGAACTCCGCCTTGCAGGACTTATCACTGTTGAGCGGCGCGGAAAGAACATGATCTGCGGCATTAATCCCAAGGCACTGGAAAAATTTCAAGCCTATCTCAACAGCAACGAAGAAGACGGCGGTGAGTGCGGCATACAAGACCCAGAAAACCAAAATCACAAAGAGTTATGTCAAACAAAAAGCTAACTGATAGTGACGATTAGGCGCTCTGAGTGGTGAAACAAAAGGTTCATCCAGGCTATGAAACTTAAGGAGGAAACATGAAGCGAGTTATGTTTGTGTGTAAGAAAAACTCCCGCCGCTCTCAGATGGCAGAAGGTTTTGCACGAACATTAGGAGCAGGAATTATCGAAGTCGCAAGCTCAGGGCTGGAGGCAAGTCAGGTAGATCCCAAAGCCCAAGAGGTGATGGCTGAAATTGGGATTGATATCAGTAACCAAACTTCAAAACCTTTAAGCGATTTTAACCCTGAAGACTACGATGCAGTAATTTCACTTTGTGGCTGTGGGGTAAATTTGCCAGAAGCGTGGGTGCTGCGAGAAGTATTTCAAGATTGGCAACTCGATGATCCAGAGGGGGAACCAATAGAAACCTTTCACCGGGTCCGTGACGAAATCAAAGAGCGTGTGGCATCACTCCTGACTAAAGTAGAAGGCACCCCCAAGCCGTGAAAAACAGCATGAGGCAGCGTTATATTGCTGAGTTCATTGGGACTTTTGGCATCGTATTTGCACCAGTTGCTCTGTCAGCAACGGGTACACTCTCCGGTAGCGATAATGGGCTGATGGCAGCGGCGTGGGTGTCCGGACTCTCGGTGCTAGCGATGATTTATGCGCTTGGTCACATCTCTGCTGCTCACTTCAACCCCGCCGTCACCCTTGGCTTTGCAGTCGCAGGTCGCTTCCCTTGGCGTTATGTTCTTTCCTATTGGGTGGCAGAGTTTTCAGGAGGTATTACGGCAGCGGCAGTCGTAGCACTTTTGTTCGGCGGGGGATATGGGGCGCATATCCCAGCTTCAGGGTTAGTAGCTTCTGCTATTGGTATGGAAGCGGTGCTGACATTTTTCCTAATGCTGGTGATTATCTCAGTTGCAACCGATAAGCGCGTAGCTGGTGCAGTACCTGGTCTGGCAATTGGCTTAACCGTAGTCTTTGACGTGTTGATTGGTGGTCCTGTCTCCGGCGGCTCGATGAACCCCGCACGCTCACTTGGCCCCGCGCTTTTTGTAGGTGGCAGAGCTGTAGCAAACTATTGGGTCTATGTTGTTGGTCCTATTCTTGGCGCAGTGGTTGCAGCGCGGCTTTATGAAGCAATTCGGGGCAGTGAGAAACACGCTCAAGGTGCGCCCAACGACCTGTATCAGGCGCTCCATGATATTGAAGTAAAGGGCTAGAGTGTTTTCTGACTTCTGACGAAAAGCGCATTGCTTAAGCTAAAAGGTACTAAATTGACAATGACTACTTTTGCTCATCCGCCCAGAATTTTATTTTTGTACGGCTCTTTACGCGATCGCTCCTATAGCCGCTTAGTAGCAGAGGAAGCAGCTCGAATCATCGAGGGTTTTGGTGCAGAGACACGATTTTTTGACCCCCGCGATTTACCAATTTACGGCAGTGTACCAGATACACACCCCAAGGTTCAGGAGTTAAGAGAGTTGAGTCTTTGGTCTGAAGGGCAAGTGTGGACTAGTCCAGAGATGCACGGCAATATCACAGGTATCATGAAAAACCAGATTGATTGGATTCCCCTTACTTTGGGGGCAGTAAGACCAACTCAAGGTAGAACCTTAGCCGTGATGCAAGTGAGTGGCGGGTCGCAGTCTTTCAACGCAGTCAACACGCTGCGAATTCTGGGGCGCTGGATGCGGATGTTTACAATCCCTAATCAGTCTTCTGTTGCCAAAGCATATAACGAGTTTAATGAAGACGGCACGATGAAGGATTCTCCCTATCGAGATCGTGTTATTGACGTGATGGAAGAACTTTATAAATTTACATTACTCCTACGGGATAAAGTTGATTACTTGACAGACCGCCACAGCGAACGCAAGGAAAAAACAGACGCTCAGGTAATTACAGTAGCAAGCAGCGCTCTTGAAGTTAACGCTGGTGGGGTTAAGTGAGCGTGTTCCAGTTCCTATCCTGCAAGCTCACTACTAGCAGCAGCGATTATTGCAGGCTGGATTATTGGCAGTGGAACCAAAATTTCCGAAGCGGCGATCACATTACTCTTTGCTTTTTTAGCAGGAGGAGTTATCCTTAATATCCTTAAGGAGGAACTGCCTGAAGATCGTCAAGGTCGCTTTTGGGCTTTTGATCTTGGTGCAGGTATTTATGCAGCGCTGCTACTAGCACTATGAATAACCGGAGCTTAGCTGAAAAACAGGAATTTAATCAAGAACGACGTGAGATTTTGGAACAGCTTGAAGGCTGGCTAGAAACACCCATGCTTGTCCTCAGTTTTGGGTGGTTAGTGCTGTTTTTAATCGAGGTAATTTGGGGGTTGAGTCCCCTACTTGAAGTTGTCGGCTGGCTTATTTGGTCAATTTTTATTCTCAACTTCATGGTCGAGTTTATCCTAGCTCCAGGCAAAGTTACTTATCTTAAAAACAACTGGCTTACTGTTATTTCCCTGCTGCTACCAGCGCTACGCGTCTTCAGGATCGCGCGTTTTCTGCGGATTTTAAGAACGGTACGAGCTACAAGAGGGTTGCGATTAGTACGCGTAATCGCCCGTACCAACAGAGGGATGCAATCGCTTGGGGCAAGCTTAGGTCGTCGCGGCTTTGGCTACATTGTAGCACTGACACTGATTATTACCCTGGTGGGAGCAGCAGGTATATATGTATTTGAAAGCAATATCCCGGATGGGAGTGGCTTGAAAGACTACGGCAGCGCCTTGTGGTGGACAGCAATGTTAATGACCACATTGGGTTCAGAATATTGGCCGCAGACTCCAGAGGGACGGGTGTTGTGCTTTCTCCTGGCGTTGTATGCTTTTGCTGTGTTTAGCTACTTGACGGCGGCGATCGCCACTTTTTTTGTGGGACGCGATGCTGAATCCGTCGAGGCAGAGATAGCAGGTGCCAACTCTATAAAAGCGCTGCATGATGAGATTGCAGCTTTACGTGCCGATATTCAAGCACTGTCCCACCAGAACCGTGATGCTTTGTAGCTTACAATTTTTAATATGTGTTAACCTTGCTGACATTGCTATATTTTACTGACGTTAAAATACCGTCCAGATAGTGTCTTGGCTCAATTTTTGCTCAGTGTCAGTTTGGCTATTGTAAAGTTGAATAGAGATAGGTTAAACAACCGATTGATCTCCAAAAGAAAGCGTGATCGCGCTATAGCCGGACGCGCTCAATTCGCTCCTTTTACGAAGTTCAGTATCTTGACACCACTGCATTTTGACCCAATTTATTTCTATGAACCAACTACCCAACCAACTACCAAATACTTTCAATGCCAATGAACTCCAAAATCCGAATGTGTTGAACATTCCTGAACAGGAAGTTAGTAGTTCCAGCCGGGCGACAAATTCTGAATTAGGTGACACTCCTGCTAATAGAAAAATTATTAAAAATCTTAAGCACATCTACGCCATTCTCTTAGTCAGTGGCTTGATTATGGGTGGAGTTATATCGGTGGGGATTATTACTGCTCTTAATAAACTGGAAGTAACAGATGTGCCAGCAAGGGTCGATGAAAGATAGGCGGTTCTGTCGCAAATAGCTAGGTGAGATGGTACGGTAGGAAAGCATTATCGTTGATGCTCAGCTTTCCATGTCCACTCAATCCTTATTCAAATGACGTCACTTTTTGCCAGAAGTCATCCTGCTAAATGTGCGCTCTTTTTTGCCGCTATGTGCTCTCTTACCGAAACTTAGAGGAGATGATGCGGGAACGGGGGATTGAAGTGGATCATTCTACGCTAAATCGCTGGGTGCTGAAATACGGACCAGAACTGGAGAAATGAATTCGTCCTCATTTGCAAGCAACGAACGACTCATGGCGAGTTGATGAGACGTATATAAAAGTGAAAGGGGTATGAAAATATCTTTATCGCGCCGTGGATTCAAGGGGCAACACGCTTGACTTCATGCTAAGTGCAAAGCGGGACGGCAAAGCCGCACGCCTTTTCCGTAAAGTATTGAAGGCAAAACATACCCAGTTACCTCGTGTGCTCACGGTGGATAAGAATGCCGCGTATCCGAAGGCGATAGAGACGTTGAAAGTGGACGAAACGCTAAGTGAAACGACAGAATTACGGCAGAAGAAGTATTTGAACAACATTATTGAGCAAGACCATCGAGCTATCAAACGACTGACAAGGGTAGGTATGGGTTTCAAGTCGTTCAACACAGCGCGAAGAACATTGCGAGCATACGAAGCAATAGAGTTGTTGGGAAATAAATGAGCTTTGAAGTAGAACTGTGACTATTCCTATTTTTTGTTAAGTCAGGCTGCCATCAAGTAGAAGTTCCATAATCCGGCTGCCGTGAACATTAAACGGTCATCAAACTCCTCGATCCGATTGCGATAAACGGCACTTACCGCGCCATAGCGTTTCATCCCCGCAAAGGCATTCTCGCAAACGACACGCGACTGACTCAATCGGCGATTATCTGCCTTGTGCGCCTGGGTTAATTCCCCGCCTTTGGGTTTCTTGTGCGGGATGTGGATATTGTCGTACTGTTTATCGACTCCGAGAAACCCCAAATCCAGTTCAATCGGAATCTTATCGGGGATGCTCCCGGCAATGTCTTCCTCATCGTGGAACTTTTTATCATGCAACTTCCCTTCACGGGATTTGCTTAACACCAACACTCGCTTGCGTTGGTCTACTGCCGCGAGATGCTTGCGCGTATGCCGCCGCTTCTTCCCAGAATAATTGAGCTTTTGCTGTTCGGCAGCTTGAGGTCGTTGAATCGGACGCTCTGTTCCATCAATCATCACGCGCTCAACCCCTGGAAAGGCTTCGACAAAGGCTTCCACACTGCGTAACTTACGCGCTGGCAGCACCATCTTCTCACCCAAGGCTACTTCTAGAATCGGTTGCAATCCGTGCATCCATTCATGCGTCTGAGAGCGGTCGAGGTCAAACAAAATGCCTGCTAAATCAAACGTTGGGTAGCACTTGAAGTAGAACAAAATGTAGAACAGCTTTGCTTGAGGACTTTCGAGTCTCGCTTTTCGTCCTCCTCCCATTGCCCGTTGTCGCTCTGGCTTCGCGGCAATTCGACTCGCCTCATACGCTTGCTCAAAGTTCGGCAGCAACGCGTCAAACGCTTGCCGGTTCAGCCCAGTCAGTGCTCGCAGCAAGCGGTCTTGCTTCAGTGCTCTTTCAAGGTTTAGCATCATGCTTGGATTACGTACTCTCGACCATTATCCCTTATTCCCCAACAGGTCTAATGAATATGGTCAGGAAAGGTCAAATTCAAGGAGTTGAAAAAGATTTGTTAGGGCAGAACTCTTTCATCCACCAACTCTTCGGAATTTCTGCATAAGATGCTTCTTTTCCAAGAAGTTTTCCGTCCATAAAATCTTTTTGCAACACAACCATCTGCCCTAAACACCATTTAAATAGGTATAACGGCTCCGTTCACCCGCCGCCAGGAATCTTTCGGACAAAACCAAACAACTGCTTACGGTCGGTGTGCAACGGAATTGTTAGGCTTGCAATCGTCACATGCCGATACTTTCTCTGTAGAGGCATACAGCCTTCGAGCTTTAGCCAGTATTGTGGCTTTATCGAAGCTATCCCCACCAATTACTGTAAATGCCGCCGTTATGCCCGACCACGAATATATCGATCTGTTCGGGCTTGCGGGAGATGGAGGAAACCACAGAGCCTGGCGGCACGTTTTCTCCTGCGTCGGGGTTACCGATCGGATGCCAGCCTTCCCACGCACCGCCATCCGTCTGTCCAGAAGTGTAAATACCGCCGTTGTGGCCGACCACGAAGATGTCGATCCGGTTCGGGATATGCGAGACAGCCCAGACAACGGAGTTAATCGGTACGTTTTCTCCCGCGTCGGGATTACCAATCGGGTGCCAGTCTTCCCACGCACCGCCATTAGTCTGTCCAGAAGTGTAAATGCCGCCATTATTGCCGACCACAAAAATGTCTAGGCGATCCATACTGCGGGAGACAGGAAAGACCACAGAGCGCGTGGGCACTGTCTGCCCAGCGTCGGGGTTGCCGATTGGGTGCCAGCTTTCCCATGCACCACCATTAGTCTGCCCAGAAGTGTAGATGCCACCATTGTGACCTACCACAAAAATATCTAGGCGGTTTGCTGCGCGCGCGACTGCTGAGACGACCGAGTTTGTCGGCACGTTCTCTCCAGCGCCAGGGTTACCGACAGGGTGCCATCCCTCCCATGCACCGCCATTAGTCTGCCCAGAAGTGTAGATGCCGCCATTGTTACCTATAACAAAGATGTCGATCCGCTCTGGATT
The DNA here is from genome assembly GCA_041748755.1 of Chroococcidiopsidaceae cyanobacterium. Taxonomy (GTDB): domain Bacteria; phylum Cyanobacteriota; class Cyanobacteriia; order Cyanobacteriales; family Chroococcidiopsidaceae; genus JAHHHE01. The sequence continues at coordinate 28,883 of JBGTCQ010000041.1, forward strand.
GCGCGACACTGGCCAGACATACGAACGAATCGGCACATTTTCTCCCGCGCCAGGGTTACCGATCGCATGCCAGTTTTCCCACACACCGCCGTTAGCCTGTCCACTGGTGTAGATGCCGCCGTTGTGGCCAACGACGAAGATATCAATCCGGTCTGAATTGCGCGCGACTGCTGAGACGACCGAGTTTGTCGGCACGTTCTCTCCAGCGCCAGGGTTGCCGACAGGGTGCCATCCCTCCCATACACCGCCATTAGTCTGCCCAGAAGTGTAGATGCCGCCATTGTTACCTATAACAAAGATGTCGATCCGCTCTGGATTGCGCGACACTGGCCAAACAACCGATCTTTGGGGAACGTCTTGATCAGGTCGACCGATGCGGAACCAGGCATGCCAGCTTGGTGAGTAAAGACGAATCCATTTAGCGACTGAAGGTACACCCTCACGATTAAGGATGAACAGCATGTAATAACCGCGAGGAGCCATCGAGTAGGGTTCTACCCCGTCAGGAGCGGCAAGAAAGAGTTGATTGCGCTGTGCCTGAAATGGTAATTCGATAACCCTCTGCTCGGTATCCGTCTGATGAGTCACAGCCATCGGTCGGATCAAAACGACTCTGCCAATGCTTTCAGCATCTGGCGTTTCAACATTGAATCTCTGTCCATGACGAACCATATCTGGGGCAAAAGCAATGGTTGGCCTTGAACCATGAAATAAGTAGGGTGGGCTATAGATTTCAATGGTTGAATTTTGCCATCCAGCCATCATCACTTTGCCACTCGGCAATAGCAATGATACCGAATGATAATCCCTCTGTGATGGCAACGCTGCTGCACGTAACCACGTATTGGTTTGTGGGTTAAATAATGCACAAGGCGAATTGGTTCCTTGAATGCCTCCACTTATAAACACATTGCCGTCAGGCAACAACACTGCACTGGAAAGGCTTCGATGTTCACCGTCTGGAAAGGGAATGGGAGCACTCCAGGATGAGTTTGGTGACAAACTTGAAGCGTCAATCACCTCATATGTATTATTAGTAGACGGATCAGCACCGCCAAATACTAAGACACGAGCATTTGGCGGTGTATTGCTGTACACCATTACCGACATGCCTTTGGTCCTGTCGGCAATGGATGGTGAAGCGGGTGCAATGTCTCTCCAAAGACCAGTATTAGCTCCCGTAAGGGAAAAGTAAGCAGATTGTTCGTCGCTCCCTCCAGTAGTTTGTAGAGGGTTCAAGAGTTCTCTAAATGCACTTCCCCAGCCTGTTCTTGAATAGAATATTAAGTGGTTTGGTAAAAGATGCAAGCCTGGGTACAAATTAAAAAAAGGCTTATTATCCAAGTCAACTTTAGTAAATCTATCCGCTGCCTCATCATAAATATCTATTTCGCCTGTGCCATGACCACAAGCTACTAGTACTTTCCTATCCCCTAAAGCCACTGCTGTTGGATACCATCTTGAGTCTGACATCGGGGTGGAAGTACGCGCCCACGTTTTTTCTATAGGGTCAAACTTATATCCCCACCTCGCGATCGGGTTTGGACCATACCCGCCACCACCTAAACTCAGCAATCGGCCATCGGAAAGAAACACATGATGGCCGCATAGCTGGGAATACCCTTCTGGCATAGTATGGGGTTGGTTACGCGGGTCTTGAAAACTTGCAGGGGTTAGATCTTCAGGGTTCCAGAGTAGTGTAGTTTCGTCAGCGGTGATAAAAAGTATGCTTCCGGTGTGTAAGAGCGCTGCATGAATGACTCCATCGTAAGTTCTGTCGCCTTGGTGCATTGATCCCCTGCGAGGGATCTGGCTCTCTGAGGGGAGTGAAAACCACTCACCAAAATTGAATTCTCCAAGGTGGTGTTTTAAGGTATCCAGCACCCCTGAGTTTAGAAGGTCACCGCTGAATAATTCTTTCAGGTGTCTGAACCCCAGTGGATATTCCAAATCTCTATAGTTGATTATTTTTTGGGCGATGTCATGATCAAGTACTCGATTTTGACTAACAGTTTGATCTTCATGATCATGAATGGGAACACCCTCATGATCATGAATAAATAGGGGCTTCAAGTATTCTAAATCTGCTGCTGATATAGCCTCATTGAGAAAATTTAGAATTCTACGGTGAACTGCGGGTTTCAAATTGATTGATTCCAATTCACAGTTGTCATTTGCAGCTTGACTACTCTTAATCATTGCTTTCTCCTCTTAAATACCAACTACTTGTTGAATACCAATTAGATAAATTCTGATGACGTTGATTTGAGCCTAACAATTTATTGTACAGAGTCTTGCTGTTCATCTCTCAGAAATCAGGAGATGAACAGATACCTTGCTGTGTATCTACTCAAGATTGGCGGCTCTACAGCAAGGCTGCTGTGTATCTCCCTCAACGGGGGTGGATCTACAGCAAAGTTCTGTATATCTTCCCCAGAGCGAGGAGTGTAAGCATTTCGATGTCTTTTAGTTTTGTTGGGTCAGAGGACATCTCTGTCTGTTCTCAACTGTTGTATAACTGTAACCGAAGACAAGCAGAGCGCCATCAGCTAATCCTCATCCTCAGAGATCGCTTGCAAGTAAGCCTTAGCTGCCGCTTGTTTCAGCGCTCCTTGGGTATAACGTCCGTAGACTTTATCACTCTTAATGCCCATCAACTCCTTACCATACAATGGGTCTAGACCTTTGCGAGTAATGCTCGTACCAAA
>JBGTCQ010000042.1:0-25261 GCA_041748755.1 Chroococcidiopsidaceae cyanobacterium
TATTTCGTAGTTTCATCTTCATTTACTTCTGAAGTGAAAGTGCGTATTATATTAATCGCTCTACTGGCTACTCTAGTGGGCACAGCACTCACCCTCTATGCACTACATAATCTCCTTGCACCTGTAACTCTGACATTTATGGCGCTGCGGGAATACCTTAGTAAAAAAACATTGCCCAACTTGCCGACTAAATTTACTGATGAAGCAGGCATTTTGATGGCAGACACATCACATACTATCAACAAATTAGATGAAGTAATTCAGTACATGGTTAACTACGACGACCTTACTGGATTGCCTAATCGAGTATTATTTCGCGATCGCCTCCAACAGGCTTTGTCTCAAGCACAGAGTAATAATCAATTATTTGCCGTAATATCGTTGAGCTTGGATCGCTTAAACAATATCAACAATACACTGGGACACAATACTGGCAATTTACTACTTAGGAGTGCGGCTCAACGACTGGCTACTTGTATCGGCGATACAGACGTTCTTTCCCGTTTTGGTAGCAACAAATTCGCAATTCTTCAACCTAATCTCACTTCTATTAATGATGCAATCACCCTATCCCAAAAGCTCCTCAATACCCTCTCAAAACCTGTATTACTGGATGGAAACGTGGTTCGTACTGGTGCTAGCATCGGCATCGCTATCTATCCTAACGATTGCACGGATGTCGATCAGCTCTTAAAAAATGCCGATACTGCTATGTATCAGACTAAAAAACAAGGATCTAATAACTACCAGTTTTACTCAGCCGAACTCAATGCCAATCTCCAGGAACGTCTAACCTTAGAAAATGAATTGCACGATGCTTTGAAACGGGGAGAAATGCTACTGCACTATCAGCCTAAAGTTTCCTTAATTAGTGGGCGCATTATTGGTGTAGAAGCTCTATTGCGCTGGCACTCTACCCGTGGCTCTGTTTCTCCTGCGAAATTCATCCCCATTGCTGAGGAAACTGGTCTGATAGTTCCGATTGGAGAATGGGTTTTGCACACTGCTTGTGCTCAGAATCGCACTTGGCAGAAAAATGGATTACCCCCAATAAAAATGGCAGTTAATCTGTCCGCCCGCCAGTTCAAACAGCCAAATTTAGTGCAGGTAATTGCCAAAATTCTTAAAGAAACAGATTTAGATGCTAATTATCTGGAATTAGAGTTAACTGAAAGCCTGATTATAGAAAATGTTCAACAGACCATTACCATCTTGCAGCAATTGCATGACATGGGCATTGTGCTTTCACTTGATGATTTTGGCACTGGCTATTCTTCTTTGAGCTACTTGAAACGGTTTCCAATTGATATCCTCAAAATTGACCAATCCTTTGTACGCGACCTTGTTTTCAATTCAGATGATGCGGCTATTACAGAAGCAATTATCTCTCTAGCCCACAGTCTACGCTTAGGAGTTATTGCTGAAGGTGTGGAAACTCAAGAACAGTTAGACTATTTACAAGCAAATGGGTGTAATGAGATTCAGGGCTACTACTTTAGTCGACCTCTACCTGCTGATGTTCTCACTAAACTTCTGGAGGAAGGTAAAAAGCTAAATTGTAGTGCTTTGCAAACTTTAGCTTGTTAGTGGGACTTCGTATTTCCTTTAAGCGCTATGGGCTTTGCGACCATCGCGAAGCGAACCGCCGAAGGCATCGTAATGAATTCATCCAACGTCATCATCTCTCCCAGCTTGTTTAACGATAGAAGACAAAAATCAGAAGTAAGCAAAGTGTGGCTTCATCAAGGAATAATTTAGGGCTTCAAGGCTCAAATGTGCCATTGTGCCATTGCCAGATGAACTTAGCTAGACACCAAGACGCGATCGCCCTTGCCAATTCAATCACCATCTGCAAAGTGCGATGCCTACGCACCTACTCCTTTAACCAGCTGGTTAGCTGCTAAAACGAGTGCTTTTCCTGATTAGAGTAACAATCAAGAGGAAAGCAAATATAGGAGACACTCAATGCATGCACCTGCCAATCAACAGCAGACCCAGTTACCGCCGCTGATTACGCGCGAGATTCTGTTTGGCAATCCAGAGCGAACCAGTCCGCGAATTTCACCTGATGGCAAGTACCTGACATACATCGCTCCTGACGAGAAGAACGTCTTGCAAGTGTGGCTGCGGACGGTAGGACAGCAAGATGACCGCCAATTGACAAACGATCAAAAGCGCGGCATCCGAATTTACTTCTGGACGTATGACGGCGAACAGTTAATTTATCTCCAAGACTCTGATGGCGACGAGAATTGGCACTTTTACTCAGTCAACATTAACTCGAATATTGTCCGTGACCTGACACCGTTTCAGGGTATTCAAGCTCAGCCAGTGGCACTTGATCCTAACTTTCCCAATGAAATACTGGTGGGGCTAAACTTACAAGATCGCCGTAAGCACGATGTTTACCGAATTAATCTCAAAAATGGTGCGGTTGAATTTGATACCGAAAACCCCGACAACATAGTCGCTTGGACATCTGACACCCAGTTCCAAGTGCGGGCGGCGATCGCCACTACTGCTGATGGTGGTTATGATCTCTTATTTAGAGAAGCAATAGACAAGCCGTGGGAAACTTTGCGACATTGGGGAGCAGACGATCAAGGCTATGCGGTCGACTTCTCGACCGATAATCAAACCCTTTATCTAGTCGGCAGTCACGATGCCAACGCCCAGCGTTTGATTGCCCTTGATCTTGCTACACGTCAAGAAACCGTCATGGCTGAGGATGCTCAGTATGATGTCGGCGGCTTACTCGTTCACCCAATTGAGCGAGTGATTCAGGCAGTCTCTTTCTACAAGGACAAACAGGAGTGGCAAATTCTTGACCAAAGCATTGTAGCTGATTTTGAGGCGATCGCCCAAGTACGCCCTGGAGAGTTCAACGTCAGTAGCCGTGACCTTGCTGACAATACCTGGTTAGTTGCTTATATAACTGATGATGGTCCCGTTTACTACTACGCCTATAACCGAGAGTCCAAAACCAGCACATTGCTCTTTAGCAACCAGCCGCAGCTAGAAGAATTGCCGCTTGCTCCCATGCAACCAATTTCTTATCAAGCGCGGGACGGATTGACCATCCACGGCTACTTAACAACGCCCCTTAGGATTCCGGCACAAATGCCTGCGGTAATTTTAGTACATGGTGGTCCTTGGGCGCGGGATACTTGGGGATACAGTCCGATTGTGCAGTGGCTGGCGAATCGTGGCTATGCAGTGCTACAAGTGAATTTTCGCGGTTCTACGGGCTACGGCAAAGATTTCCTCAACGCCGCTAATCGAGAGTGGGCGGCTAAGATGCACGACGATCTGATTGATGCTGTTAACTGGTTAGTCCAACAAAGTATTGCTGACCAAAACAAGATTGCGATTATGGGCGGGTCATATGGAGGTTATGCTGCTCTGGTAGGATTGACCTTCACGCCTGATGTATTTGCAGCTGGTGTAGATATTGTTGGTCCCAGCAACTTAGTGACACTGATGCAAAGTATCCCGCCATACTGGGCCCCGATGAAAGCAATGTTCTCTCATCGGTTGGGTGACTTGGAAACAGAAGAGGAGTTTTTGAAGTCGCGATCGCCTTTATTTTTTGCTGACCAAATTCAAAAACCTTTGCTAATCGGACAGGGTGCTAATGACCCACGAGTGAAGCAGGCAGAAAGTGAGCAAATTGTTGCAGCAATGCACCAAGCGGGTAAACCAGTGGTATACGCCCTTTATCCCGACGAAGGACACGGCTTCGCACGTCCAGAAAATCGCTTGCACTTCTTCGCTAAAGCAGAGGAGTTTCTAGCAAAATATTTGGGGGGTCGATTTGAACCGATGGGAGATATCCCAGGTCATTCAGGCATTGTTAGTTAACAAGCCTTCGGTGCAGGGAGTAGGGTCACGTTGAATTTCTTTTTGACTAGAGTAGAGGGAAGATAAATATATCTCCCCTGCTCCCTTAATCCCTGTCTAAAAGAGTCAAGCTATTTTTACTTCACAGCACAGGGGATTACTTAAATAAGCTTTGCTTCTACTTCCCCTAAAATTCTTGCTGATGCAGCACAAAGTTCAGCATGACAATGACCATTACTGGCAAGCAATCCACCCCACTGATTGACATCTCCCTGGTTGTACTTCAAAGGTGTGCCATCAAAATGGGTAAACTTGCCTCCGGCTTCCGTGAGGATTAACTCCGGTGCCGCCATGTCCCAGTCTTTGGGAGCAGACTTCCCAGAAAGGGAGATATAGATGTCTGCCTCTTGTTCAACAATCGTGATAATTTTGCAGCCCACACTGCCGACATATTTGAGATTTTTGGTAGGCAGCTGTTCTAAGAGTTGATCAAAGCGCTGATCTCGGTGGGTGCGGCTGACAACTATCGTCAAATCCTCCACTTTGTCACGTTCTGAAACCCGAATAGGTGTGACTATGCCATCACGAGTTTCCACGAATGTGCCGCCGCCGATTCTGGCGTAGTACAATTTCTCAGCTTCAGGTTGGGCGACTACTGCTAGCACAGGTCGTCCATCCTTGACTAAAGCAATGTGAATTGCATATTCACCCGTTCTTTCAATAAAGTCTCGCGTACCATCCAAGGGGTCAATCACCCACACCCAAGCATCACGCAGTTGTTCAGCGCTTTGATATTTGTATGTCTCTTCGCTGACGTAGGCGAAGTCTTGTTCGCCAAATTTACTTTTGAGGTTGTCAATGATGTAGTGATGCACTGCAACATCTGCTGCTGTTACAGGGCCATCTTTTTTATCTTGAATTTCAAGGTCACCGTCGTTGTGTTTGCCTTGGTAGTATGACCGTAACAGGTCTGATGCTCCCCAGCTAACCACACGGGTTATTTCTAAGATTTCTTCTAGTTCTTCTAAAGGTTTCATTAGGTTGCGAATATCCGTGATGTCTGCAAGTTGATTTTAGCCCAGTGATTTGATTCGTCCACTATCGTCAGCTACCGTTAAATGGCTAGTTACACTCAGTTAAACGAAATTATCAGCCCTGCATCCAGCGGCGTGTGCCAAAAAATTCACAACAATAGGAGGCAAGATGAGCGGCTGATGTAATTGCCTTAGTGAATTCTTCTCGCAAAATATAATGGCAAAATGCACCGTGAAACACATCTCCAGCTCCCAGGGTATCTACAGCCTTAATCTGGGGAACCTCTAAAACGCTAGTCTTACCGTGACAGAGGCATTGAATCGCGTTTTCTCCGTGGGTTATGGCAATGTCAGGAATACCAGCTGCTGTAAGATAGGCAAAGACTTCTGAAGCGCTGTTGCAACTGGGCGGATAGAAATTAGCAGAACAAATCGCGTAATCAACAAAAGGCAATACTGTTTCAAACCCAGGTTTCCAACTGCCACCATCAATGACAACAGGGATGTTATTGGCTGAGGCAAGCTTTGCTATTACTTGTCCAACTACTATTTGATGTCCATCAATCAGCACAATATCAACTCCCTGTAAAATATCCGCAGGTATGCTATCTTTTGGAACTTGAGTTTTAACGGCGTTGATCGAAACCACAGCCCGTTCACCAGTTGCTTGAGTAACAATAATCGAGGAAACTGGTGGTGGCTGGGACTGAGTGGGGTCAAGGTCAGCGATCGCTACTCCACAACTATGCAAATCCGCGTGGATTAGTTGGGTTATCGGGTTATTACCCACTACGCCTAACAATGTGGCTTGATTTCCCAGGTGGCTAAAGGTAACGGCAGCATTTGTCGCTGGGCCACCAGATGCAACGGTATAGTCAGAAGCGACAATTTTCTGATTGTTATTAGGGGCGGATGTTGCTAGATAGACCAAATCCAAGGTTACTAGACCGACAAATAAGCCGTGATAGGTTTTAATTGTCATGTCAATAGACTTGTGTTATCCCATTTTTGGAAGTAGGTAAAGATAGGGTAGACATTAAACATAAATGACACACTACGTAGAGCTTACATTTAAAGGTGAGGTGGCGGCTTTATGTGCTGCTTTTTTGTGGGCTGTGTCCTCGATTATTTATGGTCGCTTGGGGCAGCGAATACCACCGTTGACATTAAACTTGCTCAAAGGAGTAATCGCAATTATTCTCCTGCTCCTCACCCTGTTTTTACGTGGCGAATTCTTAAGCGCGATCGCTCCTGTTCCCCTATGCCTATTACTCCTCAGCGGTGTTTTGGGAATTGGCGTAGGAGATACAGCCTTCTTTACAGCCTTAAATTGCTTAGGCGCACGTAGAGCGTTGCTAATGGAAACTTTAGCACCACCAATGACGGCAATAGGAGCGCTAATTTTTTTGCAGGAACAGTTGAGCGTTGGTGCTTGGTGCGGCATTTTGCTAACGGTTCTGGGAGTAGCTTGGGTTGTGACTGAACGGTTGCCTAGTTCCGACGTTAGCCCAGTAAATCTAGCGCGGGGAATTAGCTTTGGGCTGCTAGCAGCATTGGCAATGGCGACTGGGGGTGTCCTCTCGCGTGCGGTACTGGCTACTACAACCATTAGTCCTTTATGGGCAGCGCTACTGCGGTTGATTGCAGCCGTGCTAATGCTATTGCCTCTGGCATGGCTTACAGGCAAGCGAGAGGCGATAAAACCCCAAAATTACGCACAAATTAGGATATTTCAGTCTTTACCAGTATTTAGAGCAATTTTTCTTGCTGCCTTTGCTGGGACTTACTTGGGAATATGGTTGCAACAGACGGCGATTAAATTCACTGCTGTTGGCATTGCTCTAACGCTGACAAATACTAGCCCACTGTTCGTGCTGCCGATCGCTATTTATCTGGGCGAAAAAGTCAGCCTCAGAGCGATCGCAGGTGCTGTAATTACAATTAGTGGGATTGCAGTGCTGTTTTACTTGCGGTAGCTACAAGTGATTAGGTTGGTTATGCGGCTTGATCTATCGGTAGGGATGGTTAGCTTGCTTTATTGTTAAACAAGTGAACCTTTGTATTTGTAGAAAGTTGGGCAACCATCTCGGCACGAGACGAAACCTCAAGCTTGCGAAACATTCTTTTTAGGGCTTGCTTCACAGAATTTTCAGTAATCCAAAGTTCAATGCCAATTTCTGAGTTGGTTCGTCCCAGAGCAACCAATTCAGCAATTTGCAGTTCACGGGGTGTTAGGCAATTCGCCCTTAAGGGTTGGTGTTGTGAACGTACTGTTGCAACCCAAGTTGACAGATGTAGGCAAAGCGCGCTCAAGTCCACCAGGTTTTGGGTGTTAAATGCTGGCATTGTCTGCTCACGGGTAAAGCCCATGACACCCACTAATTGACCATTGCTCACAATTGGTCCTGCCATAACGTGCCAATGATCAGCACGAGGGCAAATTAGACTCCAAACCTTTGGTGATACTACCAATGCTTCGTGAACTGGAGCGTGACGCTCTACCAAGTAGCGCACAACTGGATTATGTTCGGTGGTTAACCCAAATTGCAATGCTTTCTGAATTCGATCAGCAAAGGGAATTTGATCGAAGAAAAATAATCCTGACCGTTTAGCAGCAAAATGCTCTCTCGCCTCTACTGAAAGCTGCGATCGCAACGCCTCCTCATGTTTCGCTTGGGCGATCGCAACCATCTGCACGCTGGACTCGAATTGGCTTTCTTGCGACCGCTGTGCTGTTTAATCTTTGCCTAGCTCAACTGTTGACGGTTGGATTAGCGGTTTTCTATGACCCTACTTGGTGGAGTATTCACGTTTGGCTTGTTCGCGGATATAGCGGATTGGTTGTACTTCTTTTAGCAGGGCTTCTCATCAATCCATTTCCTCGAAAAATCCAAATCCTTACAGGAAGTTTGGTAACACTACTCATTCTGCAATTCGCCACGATTCACCTGAATTGTCCCCTACCTTTGGGCGTACTCCATCCGCTACTCGGATTTACTTTGTTTACTTCCTCGACAACCTTAGTTCATCAAGTATGGCGTGTGGTGTTTAACGAGTCAGATGCTGTACAAAATGAAGACAATTGTATAAGTGTTATGTGAGCTAACAAATCAAATACAGCGGACGAGCGAAAGCTGTTTGTGGGGTTACAAAAGTTGTCTGCCACTGCTGGTTTGAGCCGCTAATGAGGCGATCGCCCTGTTAATCAGCATCAACGGTAGCAGTTGGAAAAACTCTAATTGGACAATCAACACTCAGTTGCACCCGTGTCCCAACTGGCAGCGCTGTTCCACCTGTTGTCCTTGCGTGTAGTTCCTTTCCAGAAGGAGTCTCTAGACAATACCGATACTCACGACCCAAAAAGCGGCGCGTCCGAATTACAAGCCCATCTACTTCAGCTGGCTGTAAAATCAAGTCCTCCTCACGGATCATTAAATCTCCTTTGTTTAGGGAAGAATCAAAAATATGATTCTGACTCCTCCTAACTTCAAAACACCCCACCTCTGTTTCCCACATCTGCCCACTACGCCTAGCCGGGATAAAATTTGCCTGGGTAACAAATTCAGCAACAAATCGAGAGGCAGGATGAGTGTAGACTTCCTCCGGTGTACCTATTTGTTCCAATCGTCCTTGCCGCATCACTGCCACTTGATCGGCGATCGCTAGGGCTTCTTCTTGATCGTGAGTGACGAAAATTCCAGACGTACCCGTTGTCTTCAAAATCTCTCGCACTTCCTCACGCAATCTCAAACGCACTTGCACATCTAAATTACTCAGCGGCTCATCTAATAGCACCAGTTTAGGTTGAGGCGCTAAAGCACGTGCCAACGCCACCCGCTGTTGTTGACCACCAGATAGTTCGTGGGGATAACGGTGTTCTAATCCTGCCAATCCCACAAGCGCAATTAACTTAGCAGCGTTGTTTGTGCGCCCCTTTTTAATCCCACCTACACACAATCCAAAAGCAACATTCTCAGCCACCGTCAAATGCGGAAACAGCGCATAGTCTTGAAACACCATTCCCAATTGACGTTGCTCTGGCGGCACCCAACAACCTCTACCTGCAACCGTCCGTCCCGCGATCGCCACAGTTCCTACTTGAGCACTCTCAAAACCCGCAATTAAGCGCAATATCGTTGTTTTTCCACAACCCGATGGCCCCAGTAATCCCAGCAAATCGCCTTGCAAAAGCGTCAGTGTCACATCAGCAACAGCGGGGCTATTTGTGTGAGGGAACTGCTTAGTCACGCCTTCCAAGTAGAGAATTGTTGTCATAACTCCAATTTTTAACGTTGAGACAACACTAGTAACGTTGAACCAATCGAAACTACAAGCATTGCCAATGAGCCAATAGCTGCATCACTAAATTCAACATTCTCAGTTGCTTTCCAAATCTCTGTAGCTAGCGTATCAAAGCCAATTGGAGCCAGCAGCAGCGTTGCTGGTAACTCCTTAATCGCCGTCAAAAACACCAGCACCGCTCCACCCAACACACCTGGACGCACCAGAGGTAGAGTAATTTCTTTTAAAGTCTGCCACTGAGTTCTGCCCAGACTCCGAGCCGATTCCTCTAACTGCGGATTTACCTGAAGTAGCGAACTCCGCACTGTTCCCACAGACTGGGGCAGAAACAATACCAAATAAGCAAACACTAACATCGGCAGTGTTTGATACAGCCAAGGCAGGTAATTTGACCCTAGAAACACCAGTGATAGGGCAATCACAATTCCCGGCAGACCAAAACTAATGTAACTACAGCGTTCAATAGTTGTCGTGATCCGACCAGGAAATCGCACTGAGAGAATTGCTACTGGCAGAGCGCAGATTGTGGCGAATAATGCTGCCAGCCCTGCTGCCCAAATCGAGTGGAGCGCAGGTTGCACTACTGACTGAAATGTCACCTCATACTCGTGTCCATTTGTCAACCCTCGCAGCAGCCAAAACACAGTCACGCCCACAGGCAACACTAAACTGAGGCTAACTACAGCAATGCAGAATAAGAGTGCGCTTAATTTCCAGCGACCAAGTTTAATTAGTTGGGCAGTTCGGCGGGATGTAGCACGACTGTAATAAGCAGCACGCGATCGCGCTTTATACTCCAACCACAATATCCCCAACACCAAACCAACCAAAATTAACGCTAGCGCTGCCGCCAGATTACGATTAAAACTAGACTTATATTGCAGGAAAATTACTCGCGTAAATGTATCAAACCGCATCAACGAAGGTGTGCCAAAATCCCGCAAGGCATACAGGGCAACTAGCAATCCTCCTGCTACCAAAGACGGGCGCAGTTGCGGCAGAGTCACCTTAAAAAAGGTTGAACTGTGACTATGACCTAGACTCCGGGCAGCCTCTTCCATTGCTGGGTCGATTCCTTGCAACCCAGCACGTACACTCAAGAGGAGATACGGATAGGTAAATAGCGTGATCGCCAGAATTGTGCCAAACCAACCATAAATTTCTGGTAATTCCTGCACCCCCAACGGTTCTAGCAACAACTGCAACAAGCTACCACGTGGTCCTAAGGCAGCAATTAAAGCAAAACTGCCGACATAGCTAGGAACTGCCAAGGGTAAAGTTGTAGTAATTAGCCAAAATTTACGCCAAGGTAAATCTGTGCGCACGGTCAAAAATGCCAGGGGTACGGCAATCAACGCCGAAAACAACGTGACTGCCGCTGCCATTCCTGCACTGTTGAACAACACTTCTAAGGTGCGCGGACGAGATACCAAATCCAACAGCTGTTCCCCGCCAACGCCAGCCGTGCGAATAACTAGATAAGTCAAAGGCAAGGCGATCGCTACAGCACTCAGCGTAGCTGCAATGACGAGAAACAGTGGTGGTTTAGCAGCACTCAGCGTCACAATACGCCTGCTTCGTTAAGTAAAGTAAGTGTTCCCTCCAGATCAGATAAATTACTCAGATCAATTTTAGGGGGCTTAAGTTGGGTGAGAGGGATTTGTTTTGCTGATGCCGAGATGCCTTGCACTAGAGGATATTCTTTAGTTTCTTCCGCAAAATAAGTTTGAGCCTCTGGATTGAGCAGATAGGCAACAAACTTGTCAGCATCACTTTTTTGATCGGTTGTATTCAAGACTGCTACTCCCGCTACATTGACCATTGCTCCAGCATCGCCGCGCGTGTAGTGGTGGGCAACAGGAATGTTAGGGTTGTCCTTCTGAGCCTTATAGAGGTAGTAGTTGTTAACTAGCCCCAAGGAGATTTCTCCCTTACCCAAAGCATCTACAATTGCAGAATTTTTGGGATACTCTTTGGCTCCGTTGGCTTTCATATCCTTTAACCATTGCCGAGTTTTCTCGTCGCCCTCCATCAGCCGCATCGCGGTGACGAATGACTGGAAAGAACCGTTAGTTGGGGCCCAACCTACTTGGCCACGCCACTTAGGATCGGTTAGCTGCGAAACAGAGGTAGGTAGCTGACTGGCCTTGACTAGCTTTGTATTGTAGTCAATCACGCGAGCGCGTCCAGAAATGCCTACCCACTGTCCTGTGGGTGAGCGATACTGCGGAGCAACTTTTGTCAATAATTCATTTGGGAGTGTAACTGTGCGTTTTTCTTTAGCCAAGGCTCCCAAAGCTCCGGCATCTTGACCAAAAAACACATCGGCGCGGCTATTTTTGCCTTCTTCTACAAGCGCGATCGCTAACTCAGCTGTATCGCCATAACGCACCTCAATATCCATCCCCAAATCTTGCTCAGCTTTCTCAATCAAGGGACCGACCAATTTCTCTTCTCGCCCTGAGTAGATTGTCAGCTTCTTGTCCGCAGCTTGGCTAGATATTCCTATGCCTAATAGCAACAAGGTCGCTAATCCTGCTGAGATTTTTCCCATTTTGCCCATTTTAATTGACACCAACTGATTAACCTCCATAAATAAGACTCTTTGTCAAAACGTTAAACTTTCCATCTAACATACATATCATCAAACTACTAACTTAAATAATAAAGTTTCTCAGTACTTTAGCAACAAATAATGGTAGTAAGTCTGGAAACATGATTGCAGTAAGGTTTATATATTATTTTGCTGGACTACGCTATTGAAAAATATTATATTTATGCTCTACAATGTAGTCTTTAAAACAAACAGGACCAGGCAATCAATATTGCGAGTATCTAGCGTTAAGCTTGACTCTAGACTGGGGCCAAGCTCCAAGCCTTAGCTAGTTGAGCTAAGAGGACGTTATTGAGCGGATGCTGAATATTCGTTGATTCGCTTGGCGTGGCAAAACTAATTGGGTGGTACTTGAGCGCATGACCCAGCCTTACCTAAAAAACTTGCCTATGCCGTTATTGAGGCTGTGGCGACCGATGTGGTTACTTTCTCTGGGTTTACACGGCTTGCTGCTGATAATGCCTATTCCTTCCCTAGAGTCGAGTAATTCCTCGGAAAAACAGCAAGAGTTGGTAAGTTTAATTCAACTAAAGCCCTCACCCTCGTCTTCCTCAAAACCTGTCGCTCCCAAGCCAAAAGCAACTGCGTCTCCAACTCCAACTCGTCCAGTTGTTCCTCGTCCTCCAACACCAGTAGCCGCACCTATAGTTCCCACCCCAGTCCCAGCTGTTACTCCGCTCTTAACGACAAAAGAAGTGCCAGCGCCGCCTCAGCCAACTCCATTGCCCACACCCAGTCCCATTGCAGATGTAGTGCAAGATCCAATTCCCGACGTACCACAACTAGGAACTTCAGAAATTGCAGGTGTACCAGTCGATTCCAGCTGGCAGACAGTAGAAGCGCCAGCTGAAGTTTTGTCAGAAGTAAATATGTTTACGCAGCCCAACGGTCAGCTACACCCCGATATTGTCGGTCAGGTTGCTCAGGTTCCAGGCAAAAACCCAGATCAGGTGTTTGAAGAATTTTTTAGCTCAAAGCTGAATACTAAATTTCAGGTTGAGCCTTCTGGAACTTATGTACCCGGCGGTGGACTTTATAAACTAACTACGGAGGAGCGATCGCAGCCACTTTATTTAGCCCTTGCCCCTACTAAAGACGGCACAGGTACTGTTGTAACGATTTGGAACAACTTCCCTAGCCCGTTGGAGTAAGTGTTCTCGTGAAAATACTGGGCAAATATAATGGCTAATACTACTTGGACTCGACACCATATTTTGTCATTGGCTGATTTCACCGCAGCTGAATACGATACGGTGTTGCAGACTGCCGCTAGCTTCAGTGAGGTGCTGTCAAGGCGGACAAAGAAAGTACCAACTTTGCAAGGACAAGTAGTCGCCAATTTATTTTTTGAATCGTCTACCCGGACTCGTAGCAGTTTTGAACTTGCAGCTAAACGCTTATCTGCTGATACGCTGAATTTTGCAGCTGCAACCTCTTCTCTAACTAAGGGGGAGACAATTTTGGATACGGCAAAAACTTATCTGGCGCTGGGAACAGATATAATGGTGATTCGCCATCAAGAGGCAGGAGTACCGCAAGTAATTGCTGCTGAGATGGATCGTCTAGGTGTACGGGTAGGCGTTCTCAATGCCGGAGATGGGCAGCATGAACATCCTTCACAAGCATTGCTAGACTTGTTTACTATCTGTACACTCCTTGACCCGGAGCGCCCACGAATTCAACTTTTACAGGGTAAAAAGATTGCCATCATTGGGGATATTTTGCATTCGCGCGTAGCCAGATCAAACATCTGGAGTTTAACTGCAAGTGGTGCAGAAGTCCATCTAGCAGCACCACCCACTTTACTACCGCAGCTGTTTGCAGATTATGGCACAGATAGACCAGGTAAGCTATTTCTGCATTGGCAAGTTGAACCAGCATTGCAAGATGCTGATTTTGTGATGACATTACGGCTACAAAAAGAGCGGATGACACAGCATCTTTTGCCGAGTTTACGAGAGTATCATCACTTGTTTGGAATTACACGCGATCGCTTGCAACTATGCCAACCAAATGTTAAAGTTCTGCACCCCGGTCCAGTCAATAGAGGTGTAGAGATTAGTTCTGATCTTATGGACGATCCTCAATTCAGCTTGATTTCCCAACAGGTAACAAGCGGTGTTGCTGTTCGTATGGCACTGTTGTACTTGATGGGAAGCGGTACTTAGAATTCACTACAATTTCAATTAATCAGCATGGCTAAATTAATGCATCAAACACCCTCCGTTAGTTTAATTCGGGCCCCATCCTACGAGTCACCCTTACTACGGAATGCCCTGGAAACACTGCTAGAGCCTTTGGGTGGGATGGCGGCTTTTGTAAAACCAGGCGATCGCGTCTTGATCAAACCAAACCTCCTGACTGGAGCGCGTCCTGGTAAGGAGTGTACCACTCGTGCGGAATTAGTGTACAGAGTCGCCCAAATGGTACAAGATGCAGGTGGCAAGCCATTTCTAGGAGATAGCCCCGCTTTTGGTAGTGCTAAAGGGGTTGCAGTGGCAAATGGGTATCTACCTTTAATTGAAGAACTGAATTTACCGATTGTGGATTTTCACGGGCTACGATACCAAACTGCTGGCGATACATTCAACCATCTACTATTGGGCAAAGAGGCAATGGAAGCAGATGTGGTAATTAACCTACCCAAGGTAAAATCTCATGTGCAGCTGACGCTAACATTAGGAGTCAAAAATTTGTTTGGTTGCGTTCCTGGCAAAATGAAAGCTTGGTGGCATATGGAGGCGGGAAAAGATCCTAGCCGCTTTGGTCAAATGTTAGTTGAAACTGCACGGGCAATTAAGCCTAACTTGACGATTCTCGATGGCATTATTGGTCATGAAGGCAATGGTCCCAGTGGTGGAGAACCGCGCTATCTAGGTATTTTAGGAGCATCGCCAGATGTATTTGCTTTGGATCGGGCGATGGTAGAAATTCTCAATGTTGCACCTGATGCGGTGCCAACAATCTCTGCTGCAATGCGATTGGGGCTTTGTCCAGAATTTGCAGAAATCCAATTTCCACATTTACAACCCGCTCAACTCCAGATCCACGACTGGAAGCTACCAGATACGCTGATGCCGATTGATTTTGGGATGCCCCGCGTAATTAAGTCTACCTTTAAGCATCTTTATATCCGATTAATTAAAGAACCGATACGTGCTTATGCGGAACGCTAGTTGAGGAGAAGAATAGAATTAAGTGTAAAAATTGCTACAAACAGACATAAAAACTCTGGCTAAGGTGTTAAGACCTCCGATTGCTTAGCACCGCCCTACTGCTAGTGGCGGTTTTTTTTTGCTGAAATCGAAATTACATTGAGATTGTTTGCTATCTAACAGTCTTAAGGAGAGAAATAGTTAAAATAGCAATAGGAGTCTCTGTACAGGGGCCCTTCTTAGTTGAATTAACTTGACTCAATTTACTTAGAACTTAAGTTTGCCACAATTTTTATGGATTCAAGTAGTAGCCAGTCTGCCAACTCAAACAGATATTCTCATCGGTTGGCAGACATTATAGGAACAGCGATCGCTTTATTGACTTTGACATTACCTTTATGGGTAATTGCTCACTACTCCTCAAGCACTCCTCCGCTAGTACAACCAATTACCTATCCGCTACAAAGCGCTATACATTAAGCTTATAGCTACTGATTTAAATCCAACTTGCACTAATATTTCTATTTTAAGCTGGCATCTGACCTGGATTGCGATTACACCATCTGGCTAGGGTTCTGCGTCCCTATTAGCCTAAAATGCAACACGGGGAGCAAAAATAGCATCCCGTTAGCAGTTGTTACCTTGGAGAATTGTTATGGACTTATCCCGGATTCCAGCCCAGCCTAAACCAGGTATAATTAACGTCCTGATTGAAATTATCGGTGGAAGTAAAAATAAGTACGAATACGATAAGGATTTACAAGCATTTGCTTTAGACCGAGTGCTTTATTCCTCAGTGCAATATCCTTATGATTATGGTTTTGTACCCAATACCTTAGCTGATGATGGCGATCCCCTCGATGGAATGGTGTTGATCGATGAACCAACTTTTCCAGGATGCATTATCGCAGCGCGGCCGATTGGGTTGTTGGAGATGATTGACGGCGGCGATCGCGATGAGAAAATTCTCTGTGTCCCTGACAAAGACCCGCGCTACTCTAAAGTAAGATCCCTTAAAGACCTAGCACCGCACCGATTAGACGAAATCGCCGAATTTTTCCGTACTTATAAAAATTTGGAGAAGAAGGTAACAGAAATTCGCGGGTGGCAAGATGTCGATCAGGTAATGCCTTTAGTTGAAAAGTGCATTCAAGCTGGGAGCGAAAAAGGTAGAGATTCTGACGCGATCTCCTAACGTCTCATCCGCCGTTTTTGGTTGAAAAACAAGTCAATATACCAAAATCGGGCGACAACTTCCCATTAGATTAATTGTGCTGGTATATCCAAGATAGGAGAAGGCAAAATAGAAGGGGAAGGGTAACTAAATGTTGCACTTTCTCTTTTAAAATTTTGCTACAAGCATAATGCAGCGCACGCTTCTTCTCGCCAAAATTCATAGTTGCACCCTCACGGCAGCTAATCTTAACTATGTAGGTAGCATCAGTATCGATCAAAGCCTATTAGATGCCGCTGGAATTTTACCCTACGAGCAGGTGCAAGTAGTTAATGTATCCAATGGAGAGCGGCTGATTACTTATGTAATCGCGGCTCCCCAAAACTCTAGAGCGATTGAGTTAAATGGCGCGGCGGCGCGGCTAGGAATGCCAGGCGATCGCTTAATTATCATGACCTACGCCCAGTTTACGCCGGAAGAAATTAATTCCTACTGCCCCACGGTTATCCTGGTAGACGAGCAAAATCAGGTGATGGAAGTTCGGCGTTATGATGACCTACTCACAGTAATTTAGTCAGGGTGCATCCCTCTTTTGCAAATAGCCCTCAGGCTAAAGTCTGGGGCTATACAAACAAAGCCTGCCCAAGCCAGGCTCAAAACTCTTTACTTTGCCTAGTTCGCGTAGGCGGACTTTGTACGCGCAACGCCGCGAATTCTATTCGCCAGGCATTTTAGCTTTTTAGTCAGGACTTACGCAGTTGCCGTGTCAAGTTCCGGCTTAAAGCGAAAACCCGTTCAAACGGGTTAATTGAGCACTCAAAGTCAGTTTTAACTGAGTTCAGCTTTGAGCCAGGAAATTCATTTTCTGGAACCAAGTGCGTAAGTCCTGTTAGTGAAGACTACCCACCACTAAGCCACGTTGTAGTTTGGGGAGTAGGACCACTGGCAGAACCCGTTGTTACAACAATCTGATTGTTGATCAGTTTTGCAGCAGCAGCTTGTCGCACATCTGGCAAGGGAGCAAGTGCAACCCATTGATTTAAAGTTGGATCGTACTCGGTGACATCTGCAAGTACAGGACGAGTGCTACCATTAGCTCGACCGCCGACGATGATAATCTTACCGTTTCTCACAAACGTTGAGGTATGAGTATGCGATCGCGCTACGGGTAGGCTAGCCACCTTCCTCCAGGTATTAGTCAATCGATTGTAAGCGTGGACATCGCTCTGGTTGCGAAACGTATCATCTTTTAGATACTGTCCGCCAATTACGTATATCTGATCGTTGTTAACCGTGTAACCGAAGTGATTGCGCGGATTGGGTAATGGGGCTTTGCTGATCCATCCAGTGGCATTATCAAGGTTGAAAACCCAATGGCTTCTTTTATCCTGTGTCCTGTTAACGTTGTGACCACCAAAGAAGTGCAGTTCCCGACCAATGACTACTAGACCCCCAGCCCCACGCGCTTCTGGCAGCGACCGTACTTGACTCCAGGTGTTAGTTGTAACATTATACTTAAAAACTTTGGCAGTGCTTAAGCTGCTTGGTGGATCGCCGACATAGCCGCCAGCAACATAAATGGTGTCTCCGTCTACAGCTACACCAGCATGGGTAATTGGTAATGGCAAGTCAGCTATTTGCGTCCACGTATTTGTCGCTGGATCGTAAACATCTGACCTTGTTGTTGCTTGGAATGAGGAGTTGATGTATCCACCAAAAACATATAGTTTCCCATTTACTTCAGCGTTTCCTGCCTCGGAACGGTTAATTGGCGATGGCTCTGCTGTGCTCCAAGGCGACAACATTGTCGTGCTAGAAAAAAGGCTAGTTAGGTACTTGAGAGGTACTAAAGGGTTAATTCCTATAGGGTTGCGATCGCCCAAATTATCTGTGAGAAGGAGCTTGTGTTTTGTGCTAAGGGCGGTATCTGGACGCACCCAGCCAAATTTACGAGTAGCATTATCTGCCTGACTGATGTTCTTGACATCCGCAGGTGGCACGAATGTATCCGGGTATACACACATTTTCAATGTTTAGTAGTGAAATTACAGTCATCTTAATACTAAAACTAAAACTTGGGAAAAAATCCCTGCGGCTCACTTATGTCGTCAGTCACTAGGCTGGCTGCATCTTTCTAGGGAGAGACACTACCTGACCGATTTTCTGGAGTTTTTGGGCAACCTCACCACTGCTAAATAAGGCTTCTGCTTTAGCTATACCCGATCGCATATCTGGGCAAATGCCACTCCGCCACAGGTAAAAACCGCCATTCCATAAGGAAGTTTGCCTTAGTTCTGAGGGTTTCCCTTGTAACACTGACTGCATATCTTCGATTAACTGGGGAGTTGTAGCGAGGGAGACATTTTTACTACTAAAACCGTAGTCACGCGGTACTAGGTGCAAGCGTTCTAAGGGAGCGATCGCTGTCTTGTGGGGCGTATTGGGTGCAGACATACCAATAATTGCAGTGCGATCGCGTGGGAGGTCGCAACTGCCTTCTAATCCCTTCACCGTTGTAAAATTGCTGATTCCTCGCAGTGCAAAAGCTACTTGGAACATGATTTCAGTCGGAGGATGGACAAATCCCGAAACAATGTGAGCATCGCCCGCATAAGGACACCAAATAAGCTCCATAGTTGCAAAGGGAGGGCGCTTACCAATTTGGTCGCGGTAGTCAAATATTTTTTGAGCTTGGGGAAAATGCTGCGGTAGATAGATAAATCCTAACCCTGTTGATTCAAATACCTGCTGAGTTTGTGCTAGAGATAGCCCAGTCCAATCAACTCCTAACCCCTGCCAAATCTCAACCAATGGTACTCCATACTTAGTAGGCATGCGATCGCTACCGTGCATCACCACTGGCTGCCCAGCTGTTATCAGCAGTAAAGCAGTTAACGGGCTTACAGGTGCAGTGCGCGATCGCCCATCATAAGGTATGCCCAAAACCATCACAGGTCGAGGAGAATCAATTTTTTGCAGCAGTGGACCTAGTTCATTGTAGCCATCCAGCATTCCCGCTAACTCTTCTCCCGTGGGACGCTTAATCCGATGGGCAATTAGAAAAGCCCCAATCTGTGCTGGTGTTGCTTCTTCTAGCAGCATCATCCGAGTTGCCGCTGCTGCTTCAGCACGATTTAAATCCTCACCAGTATGGACACCACTACCTACCTTCCGCAGCAAATCTCTAAATGCGTTGCTCATAGTCATCACTTATTACGAAAATCTAAAACCTATCTCAGAACACAACATGGCGTTCAGGAGACAGAAGGCAGAATGTTTAATTTCCCCTGCTCAAGAACTTCCCATTGCGGCGGCATAGATTTCTGCACCAGTTGCCAGAAGTGCTTAATCGGAGGAATATTTAGTCGATCTTGAGTCGTCACCATGACAACTCGACGAGTCATAGAATTTTCAACCGCAGCACCAGCCTTACACTTGGCTAGGGAACGAACAGCAAGAGTCGGATCTAGACGTGCTTCTACTAATGCTGACTGGGGCAGTAGAGCTATGAGTTCACCTTGGCGCACTATTCCGCGGAAGGCATCAAGTGTATTCACTTCTAAAATAGCTTGGAGTGTAGCTCCCAGCCGTTCAAATCGATCTTGTACTAGGCGTTGCATGCCGTAGCCATCCTTGAACACCACTTGCGGGTAAATAATTAATTCAGACCAAGGTACTTGCTCATACTGAGCCAACGGGTGATTTGCCGATATCAAAACTTCGATTGGTTCATCGTAAAGCACTTGCACTACCATTTCGGAACTAGTAGTTAAAAAGCGATTATTCATCACAAGGGCAAGATCTACCAAACCGTCTTTGAGGACTTTTAAAGCGCGATCGCTCCCCAAGGAAGTCACCCGCAACTGCACATCTGGATAGTCGTGGCAAAATTGTTGCAAAATCGGCGGCAGGTAATGGGCGCAGAGCGAGTGAATTGCGGCAATACAAAGTTCTGGCTGCTTTCCAGCTACTAAATCAGCTAATTCCTCTGTAGCATTGCGCCACTCTTGGCAAATTTTGCGGACGCGGGGTAACAAGCGTTCACCCCCCAGCGTTAGCTTTGCCGTTGCTGTTCGGTGAAATAGCGGACATCCCAAATCTGCTTCTAGTGCTTGGATTTGTCGACTAATTGTGGATTGGGTAAAGCCACATTTTCGTGCTGCTTGTTGAAAGCTGCCTGTTTCCGCGATCGCTAGAAATGCTTGCAACTGCTCTAGCCGCATTGGGTATTGTAGCCTGAATAACATTTATGGTATGAACCACACTAACGGATTTGCAGCGATCATTTAGTAGATTGTGATACAGCTTGGCTCTAAAAGTCTGAAACTGGTGTTTCTGTAGCGATCAAATTGCTATCTGCAATTAATGCCTCTGTCGTTTCACTTTTAGGTGCAGAAAAAACCTCGCAATTGCTGGAAACAGGGATGATAAGCGTTATAAGTTAGCTGGCTTGTTGGTTCAATAACTGTGTGGATGGGAATAACTTCTACGACGCTGTTCGTGTAGGCGATCGCGGCAAAACTTTTGCCTAACTGGGGAAACCAAGGTTCCTCTCTCACTGGCTGATAATTACGCCTTAGCCAATCCAGTAATTGCGATCGCACTACTCCGGGTAAAATCCCCGCCGCTACAGGAGGTGTCCACCAGCTACCATCCCGCCACCCCCAAAGGTTTCCCGTGCTAGTTTCTAGCCAACTGCCACTGGCATCTACTAAAATTGCCTCTTCAGCTAACATCTGTTGAGCTGTAGTTTTTGCCAACCAAGCACTCAAGTAATTGCCTGTTTTGTAAGCAGGTAACGATCGCTGAAGTCCTGTTGATACACTAGCCGCTATACCATGAAGTTGTTTTTCTGTCAAATCTGGTAACTCCCGCCCAGTAATCCACTCCCGTCCATCGGGAAATACAGTGATTCTGAGCACTGGGAAGTGCGCGATTAATATTTCGGCTCCCTGTCGCAATCGGTCCCAGTTTGGTTGCTGCCAGCCAAAGGTTTGTAAGGTGGACTCGATGCGATCGCGGTGTCCTTTCCAGTTTGTCAAAGCACTATCTAACGACTGAGAATAAACCCGCAGTGTTGTAAATACTGTCGCGCCATACAGTAACCCTGGATCATCAATCGCTAATTCCAGTGTGCTTCCCTGAATTAGGTTGCCGTTATACCAAAAAATCAGAGGATTAAGAAGTAAAATGTTTGAGTTTGACGCGATCGCATCGCACCATCAACCGTAGCATAGCGGCATACCTGAACGCTTTTCTTGGTGGAATGATAACGTTAATTACTTTCTCATGCATGACAATATGAAAAGTGTCACTAGGCTCAAGCCTCCACCTAGTAGGAAGCCATACACTTCATATTGTGAGGAGTGAACGAGATTAAAAGAAAAAGCTCTTGGGGTCGAAACACGGCAAGACTCCCAGGAGTTTTTTCTGTAGTGAGGCATCAAGATACTATTCAAGGCTTTCTGCTGCCTCGAATATAGCCATTTACTTGAAGTACAAGACAGATTTGGCAGTCGGATTAATTACCTCAATAGCTTCAGTTGTAAGCAGACAATATTAACAATCGTAAAGTTGAGAGCTTAAGAGCTAAAATCCTTGTTTTTAGGTGGGTAGACTAGGCAACAGTGCAAATGTACTGTTATTTCTAGATAAGGTGTATGGCGCTCTAGCCTAAATGATTCCAGTACAACTAACCCTCAAAAATTTCTTAAGCTACTGCAATGCAACCCTAGATTTTAGTGGGCTGCATACTGCCTGTATTTGTGGCTCCAATGGAGCAGGTAAATCTTCCCTTCTAGAAGCTATCACCTGGGCAGTCTGGGGTGAAAGCCGCGCCGCCTCCGAAGACGACGTGATTCAATCGGGAGCTAACGACGCTAGAGTTGATTTTACTTTTATTAACAATCAGCATCAATATCGCATTATTCGTTCTCGCCAGCGAGGACAGAGCAGTTCCCTAGAATTTCAAGTCGTTACGCCTACTGGTTTTCGAGCATTGACAGGGCGCGGGGTAAGGGCGACGCAGCAGCTAATTTTGTCACACATCAAGCTGGATTATGATACTTTTATTAATTCTGCCTACTTGCGCCAGGGTAGAGCGGATGAATTCATGCTGAAGCGCCCAACTGAGCGCAAAGAAATTCTGGCGGAGTTGCTGAAACTGAATCAATACGATGAGTTGGAAGAACGGGCGAAGGACATGTCGCGTTCTTTTAAAGGGCAGGCGGAGCAATTGGAGCGGAATTTGCAGTCAATGCAAGCTCAGTTGCAGCAACGTGAGGCGACGCGATCGCAGCGATCTGATTTAGAAACCCAGGTTAATCAACTGCAACAACAGCAAGCATTTGATAATATCCAACTGCAAAGCTTGCAAGTTATTCAGCACCAGCAGCAGACTTGGGAGCAACAGCTAGGCTTTTTGCGGCAGCAACACCAGAATCTCAGCCAAGACAGCGATCGCCTTGAACAAGAGCGCTCTTCGCTCAACAATCAGTTATCAGCGATAGTTGATATCTTGGCTCAAGAAAGTGAAATTAAAGCTGGATATGCGGAGTTACAAAGCTTGCATTCCCTGGAAGAAACTTTTGCTGATAAATTTCAACAATATTCTTCGGCTGTAGTTCAAAAACAGCACTTGCAGCAACAGTTGTCACAGCAAATTAACGAAATTCAGCGACAATTACAACATGCCCAAGGGCAACTAGAAGCCTTGCAGCAGCAAGAACAGGAGATTCAGCAAACTCTAGATAAATCAACTGAAATAGAAGCGGGATTAAAACAACTTGCTACAGTCCGCGCCCGTCTTGCTCAATTGGATCAGCTGCAACTCCAGGTTTCTCCCATGCTGCAACACCGCGCCTCGTTGCAAATGCAGATTGATCGCGTCCAGACTCGAATAGTTGCTCGGTTAGAAGAAGTCTTGGCTTCAGAAAACCAACTCATAACCCAGCAGCAACGCCAACCCCAACTGCAACAGGCGGTAATGGAGGTGGCAATGCAAATCGAGCAACTGGAGAAAAAGCGAGTTTACCTGGAACGAGTGCGGGAAAAAGGACAGGAACGCCGTCACTTTATGGAACGCCTGCAAGCTTACCAACTCGATTATGAGAAACAGTTGGCAGAACTGGAGCAAAAAATTCAGATGCTCTCAGTACCTGATGCAATTTGTCCCTTGTGCGATCGCTCCCTGGATGAACATCACTGGCAGCGAGTGGTGGAAAAAACCCAAGTGCAACAACAGGAAGCCCAAGAGCAATTTTGGGTAGTACGAGAGCAAATGGCGGTGTCTGAGCGCGAAATACAGGTACTAAGGCAAGAATATCGTGAAATATCTCAAGAACTGGCTCCCTATGATAGTTTACGAGAACAGCGGGGGCAGCTAGCGGCACAGCTAGCAGCGACAGATGACGTTCAGAACCGATTACAACAAATTGCAGCAGAAAAGCAGCAACTAGAGCGATTACTTGCTATAGGCAACTATGCCCCTGACAAGCAAGAAGAACTGCGAATACTAGATTTACAGTTGCAACAACTCAACTACAGCGAACAAGATCACGCCTTAGCCCGTAACGAAATCGAACGGTGGCGGTGGGCAGAAATTCGGCAAGGGCAAATCAAAGATGCCCAAAAGCGGCAAGCCCAAATTGCCGCCCGACAACCAGAAATTAAAGCGCAAATTCAGAGTTTGCAAACCAAAATTGAGCAGGAACAAACTGATTCCGAATGTTCCCAAAAAATTGCGGCGATTGAGCGCTACATTGGCGAAGTTGACTATGACACAGAGAAACATAATGCCCTGCGTACCGCGCTGCGTCAAGCTCCTCCCTGGCAAGTACGCTACCAAGAGCTAGTTTCAGCACAGCAGCAATCACTTCCCTTAAGGCAGCGATCGCAAGATTTAACTCAGGCACTACAAGCTAGAGTGGCTGAACGACAAGTAATCACTGCTCAAATCGAAACCCTCAATCATCAGCTAGCACAAGCGCCAGATACAACTGGACAAATTCAAAGCTTAGAGCAACAGTTACAGCAGCGACGGCGGCTACTAGATGATCAACTGAGTCAGTTAGGAAGTTTACAGCAGCAATTCAACCAGCTGGAGACGCTTCAGATTCAGTACGAGCAACAGCAGCAACAACTGCAAGAAGCAAAGCGGCAATATCGCGTTTATCAGGAGTTGGGACAAGCGTTTGGGAAGAATGGGATTCAGGCGCTAATGATTGAGAATGTCCTACCCCAACTAGAGGCGGAAACAAATCAGTTATTGGCGCGACTGAGTGCTAACCAGCTGCACGTTCAATTTATCACCCAAAAAGCAGGGCGTAGTGGTCGGGCAACGAAAAAAGCTGTGAAAATGATTGACACGCTGGATATTTTGATTGCCGATGCTCGTGGTACTCGACCTTATGAAACTTACTCTGGTGGGGAAGCGTTTCGGATTAATTTTGCAATTCGATTGGCGTTGGCCAGACTATTAGCTCAAAGGGCTGGTGCGGCTTTGCAATTATTGATTATAGATGAGGGGTTTGGCACACAGGATCAAGAAGGTTGCGATCGCCTGATTGCGGCGATTAATGTGATTGCCTCCGATTTTGCCTGCATTCTCACCGTTACTCATATGCCCTACTTCAAAGAAGCCTTCCAAGCGCGGATTGAAGTCTCGAAGACGCAGAATGGCTCTCATTTAAGCTTGTCAATGTGACCAAAAAGGGGCTAGGGACTAGGGGCTAGGGGCTAGGGGAATAAACAAAAACCTAGCCCCATAGATGGTTTCAAGCCCCTGTTTTTCAACATGGATTAAGAAAAAAGATTTATGCCCTTGGACTCAACGTGCGATGGCTGTAGGCATCCTTATCCAAATCCCCGTCAGGAATGCGTCAAGGGGATTCCCTAGCCCCTAGCCCCTAGCCCCTAGCCCCTAGCCCCTAGCCCCTAGCCCCTAGCCCCTAGCCCCTAGCCCCTAGCCCCTAGCCCCTAGCCCCTAGCCCCTCTTTAACCCAATCAAATCGTACCTTTGAACAAACCTTTCGGACGAATCAGCAGCACTAAAATCATGATCAACAGTGCCACACCTTGTTTATATTGAGAACCTAGTAATGGAGTACTGACTTCTTGGGTGATGCCGATGACTAAAGCAGCA
>JBGTCQ010000043.1:0-5755 GCA_041748755.1 Chroococcidiopsidaceae cyanobacterium
ATTGATACTTTTAGTAATCAATCTGTCGAGTTTCAAATGCATTTTCAAAAACTTCCAAAGAATCTCGATTTGCCATCGGTTTCGGTAGATTTCACCCACCTCTTCATTCGTCATCTGTTCTAAATTTGTGGCCAGCCGGAATTCACTTCGACTCTCTAAATCACAAACTAAAACCACCCGGTATCGCTGATGTTCGAGTTCGGTTTTTATCTTGTTTTTAATCCGCACCACGAAGCGCGTTTGGGTTTGACTCAACTGGTCAAGGAACTCCCAACTCGCAAAGCCTCGATCCATCACTCCAACACCGTTATCAGGAATCATCCTGTTCACTATCTCGGCAAACCGAGCATCATGTCCCTGTCCAAAATGAATCAAACATTCGGTCGGGTTGCCCTGTGTTAAATTCACCCCATTCATTAACTTTACTTGGTGATAGTCTTGCTCCCAAAACAACTTACTTGTCAGCTTGAATGCGGAAGGGAACCTCCCGCAACGCTGCCATGTCAATGTGATCACCGTTGAATCAATCGGAATCAGCATTTGTGCTGTCGCCGGATGCTGCCGTTTCAATTGTTCTATCAACTCTCTACCTAAATTCGGCAAAAATGCTCCCCCTGCCGAGTTTTACAGGCTTTAGAACTAGAAATATCAACTTCAATCCCGGCGGCATGGTTTAGCCGATAAAACAGGTCTCTCATACTTGTTAAACTCTGGTCTAACACGAAGGTCAGCCAAATTTTAAAAAACAGTCGCGAGCTTAAAACGGGATAGTCACTGGGAGAAAGTCGCTCTTTGCAGCGATTTGACAATTTTGGAAGATGATAGCATCAAACATCATTTTTGTGTTTCTTGGGGACAGGATACTGCATTCTGCCCCCATTTTTTCTGCGCTCAGCTATCTTTCAACACTTCTGCTTTTTACTATCAATAAGGAAATTGAGTGGTATGCCGATGATCGAAAATCCCTGATTGCTACTATATTTATCGATAAGTTTGACAAAGATTGGAGTTTTGTAATTCTTGGTCGAGATGCACGTAAAATTTACCGTTGCATCTACACTGGAGTTAGCTTTGAGTCTATTGAAGATGCACACAAGGAACTTAAACAAAAGTTAAATGAGTTTAGCTAAGAAGGGCTAGAACAATATCCTCAAGGAGACGAAAACAGTCCACCACATTATATTTATAAGCAAATCGTTGCACCAGAAAAACTACATCCTTATTTCCGCTACTTAGTTGAAGAACCTAGATTTGAAGCAGCTCGGAATCTAATTGAAGAGATCATCTAGACATTCACCGATCCCGATGGTAATTTTATTCGAGACTTTCAAACAAATGGTTTCGATGCAAGACTCTGGGAAGTTTTTCTATATGTTTATCTTCATGAGTCAGGCTTTAACATAGATCGTTCTTTCAATGCACCTGATTATGTTGTAGAGCGATTTGACCAGATGATCTGTATTGAGGCTGTTACCATAAATCCCAGCAGACACAAGAAAAACCTGCCAGAGCCTACGAACCAAGAAGAATTAGACGAACGGCTCAAGGACTATATGCCTATCAAATTTGGAAGTCCTCTTTACTCAAAGCTAACCAAGAAATACTGGAAAAAAGAACACGTCCGTGGCAAGCCCTTGGTAATTGCAATACATGATTACCACCAAACCGGCTCAATGGTGTGGTCAAGAACTGCTCTGTCCGAATATCTTTATGCTAAACGCATCAGACTGACAAAGGATAATAATGGCAACAAAAGCATAATTAAAGAAGACATTGATTTTCACGAGTATGAGGGGAAGAAAATCCCGTCAGGCTTTTTCAAACTTCCAGAAACCGAGAACATCAGCGCAGTTCTATTCACTAATAGTGCAACTATTACAAAGTTTAATAGAATGGGAAAGATTGCTGGTCTTAGTAGTCAAGCCATCAAAATGATTAGAGTTGGGAAACTCTTCGATCCAAAGCCAGAAGCATTTGAACCAATTCCTTTTTCAATTGATATCGATCATCTATCTTATCGAGAAACATGGTCAGAAAGTATAGTTATGTTTCATAATCCAAATGCTTTATATCCTGTGGAGCCAGCATTGTTTCCAGATATTACACACATAAGACTTCATGGTGATAATTATCAGGAAATCATTAGATCGTATGATGTAATGTCATCAGTCACTATAGTCATTACGCCCACAGATAGGTTTGAAGATTTGGATTTTAGCTAGCCCTGAACCAATAACATTAGTCTGATTACCGCTCGTGTAAACATTGAGCTTGTGCTTTAGGACAGACAATATTATGAGGTTTATATCAATGTGTCGGAGACAGTTCTGCTAATTGAGATGTAGTTATTACAAAGCTACGACTTGAGAATTCAGACAATCAAGGGTGATTTTGTGACAATGGAGTCTTTGAAATAGATCAAGATGGTCGGGGAGGCATGGTCTAACAATTCAAATGCAGCGGGCGAGGGATCCTGGAAGCTGAGTTTGAGGTTACTAGCCGCCGCTGATTTGAGCCGTTAGGCTCCAAACCCAGGAATGTTACTCTTGACAAGACAATGCACTTGCATTACCTTGGAGATAGAGTTTAACCAATAGGTTTAGAGGTCGCTATGGCTGTAACACCAGCCCCATGCTCAGAATCTACTCTTACTGATCGCTATCAGACTACAGTCCCTGATCCCGTTCGCAAGGTCCTTGGCTTGAATAAGCGTGATAAAATCCGCTACACTATCCAGCCTGACGGCCAGGTAGTGATTTCTCGCGTTGACAAGACGGAGAGTGATCCTATACTTGGACAGTTTCTGAATTTTATTGCACGAGATATCGAAAAGAATCCTCAGCACTTACAAGCGATTAGCTCTGATTTAGTAAGCCGTGTTCAGTCTTTGGTTGCTGAAGTTGATCTTGATCTTGATGCACCACTCTCTGACGAGGATGAATAAGTTTGTCTGTAAATCAGCCGCTAGTGATTGATGGGTGGAACATATTTGCTCATCCTCTCTTCCTTAACCAGTTTGAAGAACTTCTGACGCAGGTTGAACATTTACGTCAGAAGTATCCTAAAGACTACAAGAAAAAAAACGCCACAAAGCGTCTAGCTGCCATAGCAAATCTGGCATTTGATGTTATTCCTCAAGAGCCAACACGTAGTGATTATCGCCAAGGCACTACGCTTGGTGATGACTACAAGCACTGGTTTAGAGCTAAATTTTTTCAGCAGTACCGACTGTTTTTTCGATATCATCAACAGAGCAAAATAATTGTTTTCGCCTGGGTTAATGATGAGAACTCTAAGCGAATCTATGACAGTAATACAGACGCTTATCGAGTTTTTAAGAAAATGCTTGAGAGTGGTCACCCTCCAGACAATTGGAAGGACTTACTCAAAGATGCAAAAGGTGAAACTAATCGTTTAGAGAAAGCAGTCAAAGCAGAAATTTAACTAGCTAGAAATAAGATAGATACACAGCCTAACAAGTCGTCAGACTGTGTGAAAACTAGTAAAGCAGGTTGTGACACTACAACATGTTGAGTCTTTTGACTTTTCAATCCTCTACAGGTGGTGTTTTCTCACTCATCAAGTTGAGTTTTCACACAGTCTCTCAACGAAGCGGACGGGGAAAGAATCCCTGGTGCTGAGTTCAGGGTTGTTTGCCGCTGCTGATTTGGGCCGTTACGGGAGTAGGCTAGCGCTCAACTATGTTCTGCTATCACCGAATTGCTTCTCAACAGTTCCACCGCAGCTTGATATTGCTGATCGGTTTCTGTGCCAACCTGTTCGCGGGTAATTGGTTCTAGGGGGACTACGCGGTCTGGTGTAATGCCCAGCTTGTTAATATCTCGGTGGTTGGGGGTTTCGTACTTAGCAACGGTGACAGCTAATCCAGAGCCATCAGATAAAGTAAACAAGGACTGAATTAAGCCTTTACCAAAGGTTTTTTCTCCCACCAGTTGAGCACGACCATTATCTTGTAGCGCTCCAGCCAGAATTTCACTAGCACTGGCACTTCCTTGATTCACCAAAACCACGAGTGGATCAGGAGTCAGCGCTGGTCCAAATGCTTCAAAACTACCCTGAATGCCTTGGCGGTTGACCGTATAGACGACAGTGCCTGCGTCTAACCACAAACGGGCAATTTCAATTCCTGCTTGCAACAGACCACCAGGATTATTTCGCAGATCGAGAATATAAGCGTCGGCTCCCTGTGTTTCCAGGCGGGCGATCGCGTGGGCTAATTCTGCCACTGCGTTGGCGTTAAATTGACTCAGGCGAATATATCCAATCGGTACTCCCTGTGCGGAAGAACGCAATTGAGCAATCACAGGATTAAGGGCAATGCGATCGCGCACCAGTTGAATTTCTGTACTATCTCCATCGCGCTCTAGTATCAGAGAAACACGACTACCAATTGCACCGCGCATCCGCGCCGCCGCTTCATCAAGGGTAATTTCTGCTGTCGAAATGCCATTTATCTGTACAATGCGATCATGCGATCGAATTCCTGCTTTTTCGGCTGGAGAGCCAGCGATCGGCGCTACCACTTCCAGTTCACCCGTCTTAGTAAGAGCAATTTGCAATCCCACCCCCGTAAGTTCACCAGATGTAGTCACCTGTAGACTGCGGTACTGCTCCGGCTTTAAAAACCGAGTAAAAGGGTCGTCAAGACTAGCAAACATTTGCTCAATCGCTACGTACGCCGATTCTTTATCTTTGAGCGGCTGTTTGAGAATTTTTTGCCGAACTGCTGCCCAGTTTTGCTGATTAAATGTGTCGTCCAAGTAAGTGCGATTTACAATTCGCCAAGCTTCGGATACTAACTTCTGTTCTTCTGTCAAAGCAGCCGCTGGCTGTGTCCACAGGGCAAACACGAGCAAGATTGGTACTAACAGTAAGACTCCGACGCGAAAAACTCGTTTGTACATCTACACCTATCCTCAAGTTTTCTCTCTTAACCCTAATTACGTCTATATACCAGTGTTTCTGAAATCACCCTCTCGATTATGTTACTTTTTTTATAGAACCAATGCAGAAAGACCTAACTACAGACGGGAGATGACAACAATTCAGATGCCTCGGTAGTTGGGCCAACTGCACTGAGTTATAACCAACTGGATTTCCAGCAATTGGCACTTTGAAAAGCCTCCCCTCCCTTCTGGGAGATTGGGAGGTTCAATAACCGTAATTAATGTTTTTGGAACTCTTGCTTCATGTTTTCTAAACAGGTAACAGACTCAAAAGTATATGACTGGTTTGAAGAACGCCTAGAGATTCAGGCGCTCGCCGAGGACGTTACTAGCAAGTATGTACCTCCCCACGTCAATATCTTCTACTGCTTCGGCGGGATGGCGCTGACTTGCTTTTTGATCCAGTTTGCGACTGGATTTGCGATGACATTTTACTACCACCCTACTGTCACCGAAGCTTTTTCATCAGTACAGAGTCTGATGACAGAGGTTAACTTTGGCTGGCTGATTCGCTCTGTGCATCGTTGGTCTGCCAGCATGATGGTATTGATGATGATCTTGCACACCTTTCGGGTGTACCTCACGGGTGGCTTCAAGAAGCCCCGTGAACTGACCTGGGTAACTGGCGTCATTTTGGCTGTTCTGACCGTATCCTTTGGGGTGACTGGATATTCACTACCCTGGGATCAAATCGGTTACTGGGCAGTCAAAATCGTTTCAGGTGTACCCGAAGCTATTCCAGTAGTCGGTACTACGATCTCTGAGTTGCTACGCGGCGGTTCGAGCGT
>JBGTCQ010000044.1:0-62082 GCA_041748755.1 Chroococcidiopsidaceae cyanobacterium
TAATTCCCTCTAAGTGATCAGCCAAGTTGGTCACGGTGTAGTTGATGGGACTGCTCAATAGATACTGGCAGTAGTCGAGTTTGCTGAAGCTCATTCCTTTAGTTTATGAGTTGCCTCAGTTGCCCTTGCGTAAGTCCTGTCTAGGAAAGGTTACACCACCATCTGCACCGGGAAATCTTTCAATAATATCCTTTGGTAGAACCCTTGCAGGAAATTGCAAAGAATTTGATGAGCGTTGTCGAATATGATTCAGAATTGATGGGGCTTTAACTTCTATACCAACTTGATAATCCTCGTTTTGAACAATGATTTCAGGATTTTTCTTACTACCGTTTGCTGGTGTCGGTTCCCAACGAAATGAGGATTTTAGAGACCAATCAAAATTAACTACTTGCCGAATCACAAGCAGCTCTGCAAGCCTTTGTATTAACTGCTCATAGTGAGGTTCATATTTCTCTTTCCCAGAGATGGAAGCTAGAGCATCAATCATCTTCTTGGTAAAGCCAGGAATATGTTGCTCACAGTCAAGACATGCTCGAAGTACTGAGTCTGAGAGTGGGTGCTGAAAGGGTTGTGCAAAGTGATAGCTGAACTAATGCCAGCGATTGAAGAAGTTGGAATTAAACAGATACATATGTAATTCCCACAAATCCATATGGCTCTTCTTTCTACTGACAAATTGAGGTTGCTAGTCACAAACCATGCTAGCCAAATAGCTTGACTGCTGCCCACTCTCAACTTGCAGTGTCTACAACAACATGGCTTCGAGGTGCTTACAAAAAATTTGGTTCTACAGTCTCAGCAGATAGCCTCAAACCACCTAACAGTGAAGCTCAACGGCGGCAGATAACCTTTGCATCACCACCAAGATCTCCCGTCCGTCTGTTGCAGTGCATTATTAACCTGCTGGCGACAAATCTCATAGAGCCTGCCCCTGCAAAGAATTCAGGCATATAGCAATTGATTTATAATCTCATCAGCCGTCAGCGCACTCACCAAAATACCAATCCGTTGTGCGACTTCATAGGCGTTTTTCTGAGGCACAACGATAATCCCAGAATGTTGTCTATCCTCCTCAACATACTGAAGATGCAACCGCTCAAAATCAACTCGGTTATGGGTCAGGATAGATCTGCCCAGAGAAGTTGCTAATTCAAGTTGCTCACGGTCAGTTTTACCGAGGGTTGCTTGTTCGGGAGCAGTTGTGACATCTAAACCGCGCGATCGCAGTAGTGTAGCGACCAACACCGACATATCCTCATCTGTATAAAGTGCTGCAAAAATTGTCACGAATTACCCAACGCAGCCTTAACAGATGGATGAACCAATTCATCGGGTACTTGGTTTCGCCCAATGTATTCATTGACCTCTGCCTGATGATCGAGATAGAAACTCAAGGCATCGAACACTTGTGCCAGGGTCAGATGGGGCAAATGGTTCAGGATTTCTTCTGGCATAATGCCCAACCGCCACAGACCAACAATGGCGCGGACAGATGTACGAGTACCTGTAATAATTGGCTCTCCGCTCAAAATCTCAGAGTTGCGGGTAACGTAGCGAGAGGGGGTTTCGGCAAGCATGGTCATCACTCAGTAGAACTAGCGTTGCTTCTAGCTTACCAATAGCTCTGGACAGTCTAGATCGCCCGTTGGTTGGGCGAAACATCGTGTCAATACCGCTGTGGTTTGTTGGGTTCCATTGGTACTTCAGCCAACCGACGAGAGAAATGAGATCGTACTGGTATCGCTTAAATCTTCCGAACAAAGAAGTACAGGCGATCACGTCCCTGACTCGAACTACAGTTATGTTGAGAATAGGGAAGTGGAGACTTTTTGTAATATTTTAAGCCCCTGAAGCGAACCTCGAATCAACCGGGTAGCAGCAATGGGTTGTCGGATCATAGCGATCGCCAAGTAAGCATAGCTCCTCGGTTAATCGTAGTTAGAAGTGTGTTGGTAATTTCTTGCTCAATCCAACTACTCAAGAATTCTTGGTTTATTGAGTTACAAGATGCCGTTAAACTTCGCAGTCTCGATAGAAAGCCTACAAAGAACTGGCACAGGTTAACATGTTAGCTAGTGTGCTAAAACTTTTCAGTGATGGCGTTATTTGCTGTTTCACTTATTGTACATCAGAGTTATCGCTGCAAAAGCCTATGCGTGACGTGAAGATCCCTATCACAACAGTCTGCAATTTAAGAGAGTCAGCCAACAGCAACCGATTTATTCTGCTCGTGTTAGCGGTAATTACCGTGTGCTGGGTTTAAACCATGAAGTTCGAGTGGGATGAGCGTAAAAATCAAAGCAACCTTGCAAAGCATGGGTTTGACTTCGCCGATGCTTTTTGTATCTTCAACCTACCGATGGTTGTCGAATTTGATGAGCGGGAGGATTATGGTGAAGATCGATGTATTGGTATTGGTTTACTGAACGGGCGAGTTGTAGTCATTGTCTACACGGAACCCGATGAGGAAATAGTTCGTATTATCTCCTTACGAAAGGCACTATCTCATGAACGCAGACGCTATGAACAATACCTCAAGAACCGACTGGGATAGAATCGACGCGATGAGCGATGAGGATATCGACACCTCAGACATTCCACCGCTATCGGAGGAGTTTTTTGCTAAAGCGCAACTGCGAATGCCCAAGTCACCTGTAAAGGTATTGGTTCAAGTCGATCCCGAAACTTTTGCTTGGTTTCAAGCACAAGGAGAGAGTGCTGAACGGCAGATGTCTGTGGCGTTGAAAATTTATGCTGAGGCACATAAAGCCCATTTAGCATCCGCAGGCACCAGCATAACCGGAGCTAATAATTCAATTGCAGCGGACGGTTGAGAGATGCTGGTGCTTAGTTTATGTCTATCACCGCTGATTTGAGTCGTTATGTTGAAAATAGGGTAGTGGAGACTTTTTGTAATATCTTCAGCCCCTGGAGTGAACCGCGAATCAACCTTGTAGCAGCAATCGGTTGTCGCATCATAGCGATCGCCAACGGCAAAGTTTCAAGCGAACCTTCTGGACTAACTGCCGCCGCCAGATTTGGGAAGTCGCGATCGCAGTCATCGCTAATCACTCGCAGCATACTAACGGTAGCTCCCGGAATCAGTGCTTTTAAGATAGATGCTCCTTCCATGTCTACAACATCAGCACCGGAGGTTTGTCTTAAAGAACGCTTTTGGGCAGCAGAATAAATGAAGGCATCGCTTGTCAGTGCTGTTACTAAAGCAACCTTTTCTTGTAAATGTGCGTAAATAATATCGGTAAGAGAGCGATCGCACGGGAATATTTGAGGTTCTAGCTCCATTCCTTGATAGATACAGTTTTGGTAGAGAACAATGTCACCAATTCTATAAAGGGGATTGAGACTTCCACATAACCCCATTACCAAAACTTTTGGCTGTGGTTGATCTAAAAAGCTTTCTGCCTGCCACTTTGTCAGATATTGCAACACCGCCTTAGTTCCCATAGGCATCGGGATAACAGCAGGCTTGGGATCAGGAATGCAACTCAAACCTCGGCAAACCGCTTTGTACTCTGCCCCTTGACAAACGAGAATTATCTGAATTGATGGCAGGCTAGACACAGATTTTGGAATTCCAAAAGATTGATAAATTAAATACAGTAGGATGGCTAAAAAGCAGTTTTTTGCTAAGAGTGACGTTTAAATAATGCTACAGCCAGATCGCCGAACAACCTTAAGAGAGCGCTTCAATATCTCCCGCTTGGCGCTCCAGTATCCGTGGCTTACCTTAAGCTTTTGGATTGCCGTTGTTGTGGCTGGGGTTTTGGCCTTCAGTTCCCTCAAGTATGCGCTGTTTCCCGATATCACCTTTCCCGTGGTGGTAGTCAATGCTTCTGCTCCCCTCAAAACTGCCCTAGATACCGAACAGCAAATAACTAAGCCGATCGAAGCACGAGTTAGAGGGCTAGCAGGGTTAGACGATATAAATTCCAAAACTTATCCAGGAGAATCTGTAGTCAGCCTCAATTTTGCTGTGGGAACAAACCTGGATCAGTCAAAGCGGCAGGTAGAAAACGTACTTAAGGATTTGCAGCTTCCCCAGGGATCATCATTCCAGATTATCCCCATTAACCTGAATGAATCAGCCGTGGTGAGTTATGCGATTGAGAGTAACTCAAAGAATCGGTCAGAACTGACTGAGATTACTAAAAACCAAGTTGTACCGGAGATAACTAAACTTCCTAGCGTGCTGAAAGTTAATTTGCTGGGCGAACCTGTCAAAGTTGACTTCACTAAACCGACTGGGGATCAGGGACTGGTTCAGGGTGCAACAATTGTGCGATTCAATGGACAAGAAGCGTTAGCATTTCAAGTTATAAAGCGAGCAAATGCCAACACGTTGGAAGTTGTGCGGCAGGTTGCAGCAGTAGTCAAGCAACTACAAACTAAACTGCCAGATGTCAAGTTGTCATTAGCTACAACCCAGGCAGACTATATCCGCGCTGCGACTAGCGAAACAATCCAGGCACTGGTTGAGGGAATTATCCTCTCAATCGTGGCAATATATGCCTTCTTGGGGAATTGGAAAGCAACAATTATTTCCGCTCTCGCCATCCCCACATCGCTGTTGGGAACGTTCATTGTGATGGCAATCTATGGCTTTAATCTAGAAACCATCACGCTGCTAGCGCTGGCATTAGTCATTGGAATTATTGTTGATGATGCGATCGTCGATGTGGAAAACATTTCGCGTCACTTGGAAAAGGGCGAACCACCACGCACAGCAGCGATTCTAGCAACCAATGAGATCGGGCTGACGGTAACGGCAGCAACATTGACGGCTGTTGCGGTGTTTTTACCTGTCGGCACAATGGGAGGTGTAATCGGACAGTTTTTCAAACCCTTTGGGATCATTATCTCAGCTGCATTGCTCACCTCACTATTGGTCGCCCGTACCCTGTCGCCGATATTAGCTGCTTGGTGGCTAAAACCTCGCTCTCAACGCCAAAGAAACAATTCATCAGGTTTAGTCCGGCGCACTCAAAACTGGTTAGCGAGTATTAATCGACGCTACCGCAATTTGCTGCACTGGGCATTAAATCATCGGGGTCTGGTAATCAGCATTGCCTTACTCAGTTTCATTGTTGGTTTAGCGCTGATTCCCCTGATTCCTAAGGGGTTTATTCCCAAGTTGGATCGGGGTGAGTTCAACATTTCCTACACCGCTCCTTTACCACAAGTTCCTGCGGGACTATCAACTCAGGCAACCGCAGGTCAAACCCCACAACCAATTCCAGCTTTCAATCCTCTGGAAGACTCGCTTAAAGTTGCTGAGAGATTAGATGATTTTGTCCGTAAGTCGCCTCAAGTAGAAACTGTGTTTACAACTGTTGGTTCGCGCCAAGGAGAACCAAATAAAGGAACGATTTATGTCAAGTTGAAACCAGAGCGCACGATTGACACCGCTCAGCTACAAGACCAGTTTCGGCAAAACTTGCCCAAAATTCCTGGAGTCACTACTAGCGTTGAAGATATTCAGTTTGTCGATACTGGCGGCGAGAAACCTGTCCAAGTAAAGATCGTGGGGGAAGATATCAATGCCCTCAGCCAGGCTGCTCGTGACATCAAAGCTAGATTGCAGAAAATACCAGGTTTTGAGGATATCTCTGCCACTGGGGAAAACAATCGGGATGAAATTTTTGAGATCGAACGAGCCAACGCTGAACGAGTTGCTGTCATTAGTGCCAATTTAGGTCAGATCCCGCTAGGAGAAGCAACAGACCGAGCGGTGACTGAAGCCAAAGCAGTACTACCCAAAGGTATTTCGTTGCAATTAGGTGGAGACTCTGCCCGCGCTAACGAAATTCTTAGCAGCTTTGGCACGACGCTAGGGCTATCCGTCTTATGTATTATCCTTGTTTTGCTCTTGCTTTTCCGCAGTTGGATTGATACACTAGTCGTCTTTTGTTCGCTGCCACTTTCCATTGTTGGTGCGATGCTTGGACTACTCGTTGCTCAGAGCGATTTTGGGATGATTTCCCTAATTGGAATCATTTTCTTGCTGGGCTTAACTAACAAGAATGCGATTTTGATTGTGGATTACATTAAGCAGTTGCGTCAGTCTGGGATGAGTCGCACAGAGGCAATTCTGGAAGCTGGACCTATACGTCTGCGGCCGATTTTGATGACAACTGGTGCTACTATTCTGGGCATGATGCCACTTGCCCTTGGTTTAGGAGCAGGTGCAGAACTGCGATCGCCAATGGCAATCGCAATTATCGGTGGTTTGGTAACATCGACGCTGCTGAGTTTAATTGTGGTACCAATCATCTACGATTTACTGGATGACTGGCGATGCCTGCGGCGGGCTTTGCCTACGCGGTGGAGTAAAAAATAATAATGGGAATGCGGGCATTTGTCACAGGTGGTACAGGGTTCATTGGTGCTAATCTGATCCGGTTGCTGGTGCAAGAAGGTTACACCGTCAAAGCCTTGAGTCGCCCGACGAGTCGCTTAGATAACCTCCAAGGCTTAGACATAGAGGTTGTTCGGGGCAATATTCTCGATCCCGGACTTGGGCAATTGATGGTGGGATGTCAAGTTTGCTTTCATGTTGCGGCTCATTATTCTCTCTGGCAAAAAGATCGAGATTTACTTTATCATCATAATGTGCTAGGTACCCGAAATCTGCTTGCTGCTGCCCGCCAAGCTGGGATTTCGCGCACAGTTTATACGAGTTCAGTGGCAGTGATTGGTGTCGGTGAGCATGGTGCTGTGGTAGATGAAACCCACCAATCGCCCCTAGAAAAGCTGGTGGGACACTACAAAAAATCGAAATTTCTGGCGGAACAAGAGGCAGTGAAAGCGGTACAGACAGGACAGGATGTAGTGATTGTGAATCCAAGTAGTCCAATTGGTGCTTGGGATATCAAGCCAACCCCGACAGGTGAAATCGTGCTGCGATTTTTGCGCCGCCAAATGCCTTTTTATCTGGATACAGGGTTGAATTTTATTGATGTGCGAGATGTCGCCTGGGGACATTTACTGGCACTATTGAAGGGGAAAACTGGCGATCGCTACATTTTAGGTAATCAAAACCTTACCTTGAAAACAATGCTTGACTATCTGGCGCAAATAACTGGACTCCAAGCACCGCAACAATCAATACCAGCGTGGCTACCTTTCAGCGTTGCCTGGATTGATGAAATGCTCCTGACACAACTGGGTAAATCTCCCTCAGTCCCGATTGATGGCGTGCAAATGGCTAAACAGCACATGTATTACAATGCGTCTAAAGCAGTACGGGAATTAGGGCTTCCTCAAACTCCCATTGACACAGCTTTGAAAGTTGCCGTTGACTGGTTTTTAGCTCAAGGGTATGTGCATAAAATAAAACCATCATCAGCGCTGCATAGTTCTCTCACTTAGATTGGTAAAAATAATTGCCTCTAACTAATCTTTCAAGTTGAATATTTAACACTAATAGCTAATAGCAATAAGCTTCTAGCTAGTGTTTGCACTCCTTAGCAATAACAAAGTTGATAGCACGATGGCAATTCAAGTACAACAAGCGATTGAAGTTGGTAAGTATCTCCTCACTCAACGTTTTAAAGGTCGCAAGCGCTTTCCTTTAGTATTGATGCTAGAACCGTTGTTTCGGTGCAACTTAGCTTGCTCTGGTTGCGGTAAAATTCAGCATCCGCCTGATATCTTGAAAAAAAATCTCACCCCAGAACAGTGCTTTGCCGCCGTTGCAGAATGTGGCGCTCCCATTGTTTCTATTCCTGGTGGCGAACCTTTACTCCATCCCCAAATCAGTGAAATTGTCCAGGGGTTGGTAGAACGGAAAAAGTTTGTCTATCTCTGTACTAATGGCTTGCTATTAGAGAAAAGCTTAGACAAATTTCAACCGTCCCCTTACTTGACTTTTAGCATCCATCTGGATGGAATGCGGGAGTGGCACGATCATTGTGTTGATCGTAAAGGTGTATTTGATATTGCTGTGAAGGCAATTCGTGCTGCCAAAGCTAAAGGATTTCGGGTAACTACCAATACCACCATATTTGTCGGGGCAGAGCCAAAACAAATCCAAGAGTTCTTCGATTTCCTTGGTACTCTGGGCGTTGATGGGATGATGATTTCCCCTGGCTATAGCTATGAGTGGGCCCCGGATCAGGAAAATTTCCTGCAACAAGAACAAACCC
Organism: Chroococcidiopsidaceae cyanobacterium; assembly: GCA_041748755.1. Classification (GTDB taxonomy): domain Bacteria; phylum Cyanobacteriota; class Cyanobacteriia; order Cyanobacteriales; family Chroococcidiopsidaceae; genus JAHHHE01. Next base: position 8,169 of record JBGTCQ010000044.1, read on the forward strand.
GCGCCCTATTTCGGGAAATCCTAGCTCCTTATAAGGCAGGACAAAAAAAGTGGGATTTCAACCATAATCCCCTTTTCCTAGACTTTCTCATTGGCGAAAAAGACTACGAGTGCAGTCCTTGGGGAAGTCCTAGCTACAGCGTATTGGGTTGGCAGAAACCCTGCTACTTGCTGAACGAAGGACACTACGCCACTTTCCAAGAATTGCTAGATCAAACTGATTGGAGCCAATACGGTAAAGCCAGTGGTAATCCTAAGTGTGTGGATTGCATGGTGCATTGCGGCTACGAACCCACAGCGGCAATAGATGCTATGCAACCGCAAAATATGGTTCGCTCCCTTGGTAGTGTGTTTGGAATTAGTAAATAGCTAACTTTCCTTCTTTAGTCAGTTTCAACCGTCGTCCTCGCCATTCGACACTGTTCCCCACAAATCCGCCTAGCCAGATCCCAAAACTGAAGAGATCGCGCAGGGGGATGAGCCACCAAAGCCTTTGCGCATTTAGATCTTGCAAACACCAAACACCTACAACCCAACCCATTGCCAGTCGCGTTGTCCAAACTAAACTCAGCACAGCCCAACCAAGAACAGATCCTCCAGTGACAAGTAGTAGCAGCAGACTAGTAACTGTACCGTAGGTAAAAATCGTGCCTAAATATCCCCAAGGGCGAGAAACTCGGATTCCTCTTGCCCAGCGAATTTCTCTTTGCAAAGATTCAAATAGGGAACTGGAACCCAAGATATGCTCAACTACATAGTCAGACAATATCACTTGATAACCGGCGGCGGCGGGTAGATGTCCCAGCTGAAAGTCATCTGCTAAGTAGTCAGCGATCGCGTTCAAGCCACCAATTTTCTGCAAAACTGTCTGGCGAATTAAAATTGTCTGCCCGAAGGCAAACTTGATGCCCTCCAACTTCTGGGCAACGAACACGCCAGCATGAAAGTCGGTAGCGGTTCTTAAAGCTTCTAGACTCGTCACCCATCCCTGGGCGATTGAACGATAAGGACAAGTAACGACTCCCACTAGGCGATCGCGGAGTGGCTGTACTACTTGTTTGAGATAATTTTGTCCGACTCTGATATCACTATCGGCAATCAGCCAAATGTCATGTTTTGCCTGAGTAGAGGCATTAATCAGATTGTTGACTTTAGGGTTAGTGCCAGAGGAGTGATCGCTCACAATTAACTGGATATCTAAATTAGGAAATTGAGCTATCAGCTGCTGTACAACTTCGATACTAGGATCTTTGCTATCTTGCACTCCAAAGATTATCTGGTATTGCGGATAGTCCTGCTGACAAAATGAGGCAAGATTTTCGTAAGCATCCTCATCTAATCCACATAAAGGCTTCAGAATTGTTACAGGCGGCTCAAATGTGGGTTCGATGGATTGGCGATGCACAACGTAGTCCCAGGCTGCATAAGTCGCATAGCCGTAGAACCAAAGTGCCACTAAGCAGAAGATAATTAACAAAAAATCAATGACTAGGCTTAAATTTGTCAAGGTAAACGCTGTGAAAATAGTCATTAAAAGTTAGAGGAAAATCTTTTTCATGCAACGCGATAGCTTAAGAATATTACCAAGATATTTAATCGGCATAGCAATTCTGTTGAAACATAGCGAGGTTGCATATCTGATCGCCACTAGAATGATTTTGCTCAGTGTCTTAGCAAGTGTAAATTCCTACCGGGTTAGGTGGAACTTAAATCTACTTGGTTGCAGCTAACTCATGAATTTTTTGCGCTTTCTTTTGCAGTCTTCCTGGCGGATGGTGGCGATCGCGATCGCTACTGGTTTCCTTAGTGGTGGTAGCAGTGCGGCGCTAATTGCCCTGATTAGTCGCGCAGTCAGTCACCGTTCTGGCGCGTCGGCAACCCCGCTCATTTTTGGTTTTATGGGACTGGCACTGGTAGCAGGTATCACTCACTTCTTGGCTCAGTTTGTGCTGATTCGCCTTTCACAAAATGCCATCTTCAATCTGCGGATACGCTTAAGCCACCAGATTCTTACTTCTGAATTGAGCCATTTAGAGCAGTTAGGTAATCCTCGTTTACTAGCAACTCTAACTGAGGACGTACAAGCAGTAACTCAAGGGGTATCTATCTTGCCATTTTTCTGCATTGACTTGGCAATTGTGCTGGGCTGCCTAGTCTACCTGTTCTGGCTCTACTGGTCAGTATTTCTGCTCGTGCTTGTTTTGCTCGTAGTAGGGCTGGGAAGTTGCTTGTTGCTCTTAAGAAAGGCCAGAAAACTGCTAGTTTTGGTGCGGGAAGAACAAGACCAACTATTCAAGCACTTTCGGGTAATTACTGAAGGAATTAAAGAACTTAAATTACATTACCAACGGCGACAAGACTTTGTTACTAAGGAGTTACAAGTTACAGCAGACTCCCTGCGACGCAACAAAATTCGCAGTTTAACTATGTTTGCCGTAACAGCAAGTTGGGGACAGTTTTTGTTATTTTTTGCGATCGGGCTAGTGCTGTTTGTTGTACCCACCTTACTTAAGCTCTCACCCCAAGCGCTAGCTGGCTACATCTTGACGTTCACTTACTTGATGTTGCCAATGGAAAATCTAGTCAATAACATCCCTCAAATTAGTCAAGCTAGTGTTGCCCTACAGAAGATCGAGTCTCTTGGTTTATTGCTGAGTGAGCGATCTGAAGTAATCGCCACGCCGCCTGCACCTAACTCTAACTGGAAATGCTTAGAACTCAAAGGAGTAACACATTATTACCACGGGGAACAGGAAAGCGATTTTGTTCTGGGTCCAATTAATTTAACACTGTACCCAGGAGAACTAGTATTTATTGTGGGTGGTAATGGCAGTGGCAAATCCACCTTAGCAAAGCTGATCACAGGGCTTTATGTTCCAGAAGCAGGGGAAATCTGGCTTGATGACCATCTGATTGCTCAGAATAATCAGGAATGGTATCGCCAACATTTTACCGCCGTGTTTTCTGACTTCTATGTGTTTGATCGCTTGCTAGGACTGGCGAAACCCGAATTAGATACTCAGGCTCAAACTTATTTAAAGCTGCTGCAATTGGAGCATAAAGTCAAGATTGAACAAGGCAGGCTCTCAACCACATCTCTTTCCCAAGGACAGCGGAAACGACTGGCATTGCTGACTGCTTACTTGGAAGATCGACCAATTTACCTGTTCGATGAGTGGGCTGCCGATCAAGATCCGGTATTTAAGGAAATTTTTTACACCAAGTTACTCCCAGATTTGAGAAATCGGGGTAAAACGGTGTTGGTTATTACTCATGACGATCGCTACTTCCATCTAGGCGATCGCTTGGTGAAGTTGGATTACGGTCAGGTGGAATACGACAAACGATTATAGTTGGTCAATTCAAACCCATTTTCGATCAGCAACTGACGTACTGGTTGACTTAGTACCGCTAGTTCTGCCGCACCAGACCCCAGGGGACCATTAGACCTCACTTGAAAATAGCAGGTGCGGCTGCTCGGTTTAAAGTCGAGAGTTCTTTTGTCTTGGTATTACTTCAAGCGCTCACAGATGGCAAATTGGAAAAAGGCTACATCCTCTGCACCAAAGCTCTTAAGGCTAGCACTATGACTTGGTGGGGTCGTCGCCGTTGGGTAATTTGAGGGGTTTTTCAAAACAGCAAAGCACCGATTTGGTCTTCATCGCTTTGGTCAACAAACCTTCTTAGGAGTGTATATATGATTGGTTTTATCCGTAACCGCTTACCTGCTAGCCCATTGGGGCTACCTTTATGCTCTCACTAACCCCTTACTCGATTGCAGCGAGGCTGCACAAACAGCTCTTAAACTCGTGTTACCACTGATGGCGTTATTACCTATGCTTGCAGAGATTTAACACTTACAACCTTTAACCAAACATCATGGAATAGATATCAATGTAACCTATTGCGAGATGTAAGGTTTTTATGCCTAACAAGGTTTAAAATTTGCTGGATTCAGCAATCCGGTTTAGTCCTTTGAAAAAACTTGCTATTCCTGCAAGTAGTCGTAACATTAACGAACAAGTTAGATTCACACACACTATCTTCATTGAACTCCAGCCTATTTTCATAGATTCTTCATATAGAAGCAGAGAAAGTATTGTAATAATATATGTTGAACTCACATCTTGCACCTAACGAAAAATTAACCTCTTAGCTTTCTTAATTTTTCAAAGCGATCACGTTTGAGGCTGGAAAAACATAACTCAAGCAAAGTTTAACCTGAAGGCAATTTTAACTAAAACGTTACTATGTATCTGCGTATCTGCCAAAAGAAGAAAGGATTGCAAACAGATAAAAGTTACTGTGAACCAATTTTTAAGCTATGAGATGTACATCTTCAAAAGTTAATTTTAATTAAGTTCCGTTTTAAAGAGTGTTAAGTATGATACATATACAATTAAGTAGTAGACCGAGAGAATATGTTTATGTAGAAATGGAGAAACAGCACTGCTTCAACTAAGTGATGTCAATAAAATAAAGTTAAGCATTGAACGCTTATTGTTAGCTCCAAATGTGTAAACTGCTTTTTAAAACAATGTTTATTTGTTGGCTTGTCAGTTTGCAATAATTGAGACTAACATAGCGCACTTGCTCTCAAGCTTTTATTTACATCAAAAGTATAAAAATATACAGCACAAAGGCATTAATACTGGTACCCTAAAGGTAGGGCTTTGATGGTCTTATAGATCTCAGTCTCTCCAACCTAACCTTAGTCTACACTTATTGTAGATAAGGTCGAAGTCGGAGACGTATTTGTACCCTTAGCTGAGAGCAAGACTTGAAAGCCAGTTAAACTATCTACATAACTTATACATAACTTATACATAATCTTTACATAATTTTACTTAATCCTAGTTACTATTCCTGTATTCTATAAATAGACATGAAAGAGGTAACTTTTGATAGGCTTTTAAGTTGCAGTCTTCTCAAGTAAAATTAATAACTTAAGTAAAAAATTATTTTTACTATTAATTACGCTCTGAGAGTATTTTGTATTTGAAGTTTGAAAATACAAAATCTGCAAAACAGTTGGAGATGCTCACTTGGTTACAGAAAAATATTCTTGCTAGTAGTTAATAGTGGGGCTTTGACGGTCTTTTAGATCTCGGTCTCCCTAACGTAACCTTACTTTGCGATCGCCGTAAAGGAGGTCGCAGACAGAATAATTGTTTTAGTAACTGATGGTGAAGCTTTGAGTATTCTTTAGCTCTCAGTTTTCTCAACTTAATTTTGCTTACTGGTGGTGAAGGAGGTCAAACTTGAAAAAAAGGTGTGATAGGAACCGGAAGCGTTCCAAGCGTAGAGCTATCTACTGTCCTATACACGGTTGTTATTTGGACAGCGCCAGTCGCAAATATGCAATTTATGCTGACAAAGTACAGCATCTGCAACAGCATGGAGTAGGAAAACATACTGCTCTAATGATGATTGCGACTCAAGCTACAGTTGTTATAAACGGTGAATGGCTAGAAGCTTTTTGGTGTGAGCAGTGTCAAGAAACAAGGTGGTATTGTGTTCGTAATCATGAGCGCAAATATTATATTTCGGTTCCTGCTTATGAACTTTGGCAACGAGCAATAGGAGTTATTAATGCTGAAGGCAACCCTACTGTAGGAGAGTTTACGCAGCGAAATGCGCGGATGACAGGGTACAGTGTCGCTAAACAATACAACTTTGTTAATTAAGTTGTTCTAGTTGTAGCTAATTATCAACTATTACTATGGAAATTTTCAACCAACATATATTTCTCTAAGCTGCTAGGTGCATAACGGACTGAAAACATTAATAAGAGTTTGGTGAGTTACCTTAATACATCACCCAGGAGTTCTAGTATCAAAATGTGCTATCGGTACTAACTAACTCTTAATTATATCTTTAAGCTTTATCGCCCCTTTTACGTCAAATTGTTGACGTAAATGTCCTCACAATTGTTCCAACAACACAACATACGACCCCATCTTCAAAAATAGTGGGGTTATTTATATACGCTTGCAAAAAATGATACTTTTTACCATTAGTAAGGTGACTTATTTATGACTCCACAAGAACTAATGCTGCTTATTCCTCAAGCTAATGAAAAAATTAATTGCTTAAAAGAGCTAAAAACTAAGATTAGTACCAAGCAAGCAAAAATTGGGGTTATTGGTTTAGGATATGTCGGATTACCGTTAGTAGTTGCATTTGCTCAAAAAGAATTTTCGGTTCTGGGCTTTGATGTTGATTCTCGCAAAATAAGTCAGATAGAACAAGCTCAATCATATATTCGCCACATTCCCAGTGAGAGCTTAAACAACGAATTAATTAGTGTGACTAGCGATATGAATCGCTTGGCAGAAGTAGATGTCATCATTATTTGTGTTCCGACTCCTCTTAACTTACACAGAGGTCCTGACCTATCTTACGTAATTGAAACGGCTAATGCGATCGCTAGTTCCTTAAGAAAAGGTCAGCTGGTTGTTTTAGAAAGCACGACGTATCCAGGAACTACACAAGAAGTAATGTTGCCGATATTGGCTAGCACTGGTTTAGTTGTTGGTGAGGATTTCTCGCTTGCTTACTCACCAGAACGAGAAGATCCAGCTAATGAAAAATACTCTTTAGTGAATGTACCTAAAGTAGTTGGCGGGATTACACCTATATGTTGCGAATTAGTGCAAACTTTCTATGACCAGATTGTACTTAGAACTGTTCCAGTTTCTTCAACACAAGCAGCAGAAGCAACCAAAATTTTAGAAAACATTTACCGTGCAGTAAACATTGCGCTTGTTAATGAATTAAAGATTCTCTTCCAAAAAATGAATATAGATATCTGGGAAGTAATTGAGGCTGCTAAGACTAAACCATTTGGTTTTCATGCTTTTTATCCTGGTCCTGGCTGGGGTGGACATTGTATTCCCATTGATCCATTTTACCTAACTTGGAAAGCTAGAGAATATGATGTCTCTTTGAGATTTATTGAACTAGCAGGCGAAGTTAATACTTTAATGCCTAATTATGTGTTGAGCCGCTTAATTTATGCACTTAATAACCAATGTAAACCCTTAAAAAATTCTCGGATTCTGGTATTAGGAGTTGCTTATAAAAAGAACATAGACGATCAGCGTGAAAGTCCTTCTTTAAAAATCATTCAGTTGCTCCAGCAGCAAGGGGCAGATGTTGAATATCACGATCCTTATGCTCCGACTTGTGCGAACCATCGTCACTATCCAGAGATTGATTTAAAATCTATATCCTTGACCCAAGAAAACCTCCAACAATTTGATGCTGTAATAATTACAACCGACCACGATAATGTGGACTATCAGTTAGTAGCAGAATACTCATCCTTGATTGTTGATACTAGAAATATTCTGTCAGCAAAAGGGTTAAAAACCGAAAACGCTGTCGTTGCTTGAGATTCAAATTGTTTGAGCGAAACAGCAAACCATATTAGCTAGTAGCCTGCAAATATCTGGTATAAAATACTATGACTGGCGTTGATAAATGTGTGGCAGTGATCGGCTGTGGATACTGGGGAAAGAACTTAGTAAGAAATTTTGCTCAGCTAGAAGCTTTACGAGTAGTTTGTGATACCGAAAAGGCAACTTTAGAAAAATTTAAGCAAGAATATGGAGTTGAAGGAGTTGTTGATTTTAACAAAGTCTTAGACATGCCAGATGTTCAAGCCGTAGTCATTGCAACTCCAGCACCGACTCATGCCAGTTTAGTTATGCAAGCATTAGCTGCTGGTAAGGATGTATTTGTAGAAAAGCCTTTAGCTTTAACTCTCGAAGATGCATTTGCAATTCAGGCTGCGGCTCGTAAAAGTGGCTCTATTTTGATGGTGGGACATCTACTCGAGTATCATCCAGCTTTAGTCAAACTTCGCTCTTTAGTAGCTGAAGGCGAAATTGGTAAGCTGCAATATTTATATTCCAATCGCTTAAGTTTTGGTAAAGTCCGTAAGGAAGAAAATGTACTTTGGAGCTTTGCTCCTCATGATATTTGTTCTATTTTAGGTTTTGTTAGTCAACTACCAATATCTATCCAAGCGGTTGGCAGTGCTTCTTTAGGTGAAGTTGAAGATTTTTGCTTAATTAATCTTGAGTTTGAGCAAGTTAAAGCTCATATTTTCGTCAGTTGGTTTCATCCTTTTAAAGAACAAAGACTTATTGTAGTTGGAGATAAGGGAACAGCAGTATTCGATGATGTTTCTGTTGAAGAAAAACTGACACTTTACGATCAGCAAGTTGAGATAAGAGGTAATATTCCAGGGTTAAAAAACAACTCTAAAACTGTAATTTCACTTGCAGCCGCAGAACCACTTAGTTCTGAGTGTCAACACTTCCTAAATTGTATTAAAAGTAGAGAAACTCCATTAACTGGTATTCAAAATGGAATTGATGTGTTAACAGTATTGAATGCAGCGCAATTATCTCTTGATTCCAAAGGAAAAGTTATTTCTCTAAAGGAGAGTCAACTTGTCTGAAGTTAACACAAAGCAATTGGCAGCGTTGGATTACTTTGTACATGAATCTGCTTATGTTGATCAGCCCTGTACAATTGGTAGCGGTACGCAAATTTGGCATTTTAGTCACGTTATGCAAGATGTGACAATTGGAGAAAGATGCAAGATTGGACAAAATGTATTTATTGCTGCTGGTGTTAAAGTTGGACGTAATGTAAAAATTCAAAATAATGTTTCTGTTTATGCTGGCGTGACTCTAGAGGATGATGTTTTCTGTGGTCCTAGCTGTGTATTTACTAATATAAAAACACCGCGCTCTGCTATTCCTCGCAATACTCAAGAACACTATTTAGAAACTTTAGTTAAACAAGGAGCAGCAATTGGCGCGAATGCCACAATTATTTGTGGTCATACAATTGGGCGATATGCTTTTATTGGCGCTGGAGCAACTGTTACTAAAGATGTTCCAGATTATGCTCTTGTTTATGGTAATCCAGCTAAACAAGTTGGTTGGATGTGTGAATGTGGCGCCAAGTTAGAAGACTTTGTGGAAGCATCTGTTTGTCAAGCTTGCGATCGCAAATACCAATATTGTGACGAGCAAATTACGAAAATTGCATGAATAAAATAAATATTCCACCTTTTGACGCTACCACTCAGTACCAAACTATTGCTGCTGAAGTAGAGAAAAATATCTGTGCTTTGATGGCTGGTGGACGCTATATTATGGGTCCTCAAGTCAAAGAATTTGAAGTCCAGTTTGCTAGCTATCTAGGCTGCGAACAAGTCATCTCCTGTAATTCAGGTACAGATGCATTACATCTAGCTCTAAGAGCTTTGCATATTGGTAGTGGCGATGAAGTGATTACTACACCTTTCACATTTATTGCTACGACAGAAGCAATTGGCATGGTGGGAGCTACGCCTGTGTTTGTTGATGTTGATTCCAGTACCTATAATATTAATCCTGCCTTAATTGAGGCAAAAATTACAGAGCGCACTAAGGCAATTTTGCCAGTGCATTTGTACGGGCATCCGTGCAATATGACGGCAATTATGGAAATTGCCCACAAATATAATTTGAAAGTTATTGAAGATTGTGCGCAAGCAACAGGTGCTACTTGGGAACACAAAAAAGTAGGCACAATTGGGGATGTTGGGTGTTTTAGTTTCTTTCCTACCAAGAATTTAGGTTGCTTTGGGGATGGCGGAGCCGTTGCAACCAATGATCCCGACATTGCCGAAAGAGTAGAATACTTACGCAGACATGGTGGCAAAGTTAAGTATCAGCACGAAGAACTAGGACTCAATAGCCGTTTGGATACTTTGCAGGCAACTATTCTACTGATCAAGCTACCACGCCTGAATGAATGGAATGCTGCTAGAGGTGCGATCGCGCATTATTACTTACAGCAGTTAGCTGAAGATTTCGTCTTACCTACACTGATGCAAGGCGGAGAAACTGTATGGAATCAATTTACAATCAGGGTTTTAGATGGACAAAGAGATAGGATACAGAAATCTTTAAAGGAGAAAGGAGTAGGTGCCATGGTGTACTATCCTATTCCTTTGCACTTACAGCGGGTACACGCTAACTTGAATTATTGTGTTGGCTCATTACCAATCAGCGAACAATTGAGCTATGAAGTTTTATCTCTACCGATGTTTCCCGAACTTACTGCATCAGCACAAAAAATAGTTACTGAATCTGTTAATCAAGCATTAGCCGAAATTTACTCGTCTTCTCTGTAATGAAAGCATCAACACCACGCCCTGGACTAATTTCGTATGTAGCTTTGTTTGTCAGTATAGGATTTGGTATTGTTGGACAGTTGCTAATGAAATACACTATGAGCAATAAAGCTGACGACTTTTTCACATGGTCATTTATCCAACAATTAGGACTAGCTCTTACTATTTACACTCTAGGAGTAATGAACTGGATTTATGCCCTGCGATTTGTTAAACTGAGTATCGCTTACCCACTAACTAGCTTAAACTACGTCGGTATACTTTTGGGTTCCTACTACTTTTTTGATGAAACTGTTACTTGGATTCGAGTAGTTGGAGTAATTTTAATTTTTGTAGGAGTTTTGTTTGTCGCTCTACCAAAAGAGAACCACAATTTCTCAAAAAAAGCTGGCTAAAGAAATATTATTTCTTTTAAAAATACATTAATAAATGAGTATCATTCCTTGGTTGATTTTAATGCTTGTAGTTGTACTTGGTACAACAGGGCAGTTATCACTAAAATACGCATTTTCTACTCCTAATGATGGGAAAAGTCAATCGCTGAAGAACCTTTTATTCTCACGTTATTTTTGGATTTGGTTCATCTGCTATGTAGTTGTAACCATACTATGGTTGTTTGTCTTGAGGTCAATTCCTCTTAGTCAAGCTTTTCCAGCACTGGGATTAACGTTTGCTCTTGTGCCACTAGCGTCTCATCATTTTCTTAAAGAAAAAGTTGTATTTAGTCAGTGGTTAGGAATTGCGATTATCGTATTTGGTGCAGTTCTTGTTGTTCAAACTTAGTATCAATTTACATTTAGATCAATAAAATAATTAACATGGTTGACTTACCTCGAAAAATATTAGTGACTGGAGTAGCCGGATTTCTGGGTTCACACTTGCTAGATCAGCTTTTAGCAGCAGGTCACAAAGTAGTTGGGATCGACAATCTTTCTATGGGAAAGCTAGAAAATATTTCCCATAATTTTGAGTACAAAGAATTTCAATTCCTTCAAAAAGACATCACGGACAAAGCTACATTTGACAACTTGGATTCTGATATTGACTGCATTGTTCATCTTGCTGCTTTCAAAATCCCGCGCTACGGTAAAGCAATTGATACTTTAAAAATTAATTATCAAGGAACAGAAAACGCACTAGAACTAGCACGAAAGCTTAATTGTAAATGTGTACTTGCTTCTACTTCCGATGTATACGGCTGCAACCCTAAGATACCTTTTAACGAAGACGATAACTCAGTTATTGGCTCATCAAAGGTTGCTCGTTGGAGCTATGCTGTATCCAAGTTATTTGATGAGCATTTAGCTTTTGCATATCAGGATAGCTATAGTATCCCAGTTGTGCTGCTGCGGTTTTTTGGTTCTTATGGACCGCGCCATCATCTGTCGTGGTGGGGAGGTCCACAATCTGTATTTATAGAGCAAGTTCTGAATGATGGCGAAATAACCATTCATGGCGACGGATTGCAAACTCGCAGTTTTACTTTTGTAAGTGATACTGTAGCAGGGATTTATGCAGCAACTGTTAAACCCGAAGCTAATGGAGAAATTTTTAATATTGGTAGCGATCGCGAAATTACCATTCTCGACTTAGCTAAAAAAATCAAGCACCTGAGTAATACACCAGGAGAACTGCATCTGAAATTTGTTTCTTACGAATCTTTTACGGGTCGCAAATACGAAGATGTCAGACGGCGCGTTCCTGATAGTAGTCGTTGCGAACAAATTCTTGGTGTTAAAGCTGTTGTCACGTTAGAAGAAGGTTTGTCTCGCACTATTGCCTGGCAGCGCAGTTTAGGTATCTACAAATATTAGCTCAATGAATATAGGCATTGTCGGCGGTGGTATGATGGGGCTAGCATTAGCCCAAGGTCTTGTACAGCAAGATCATAAAGTAACTGTCTTTGAAAGTAACAAGCAGCTTGGTGGACTTACCACTCATCATGACTACGGTGCTTTTGTTTGGGATCGTTTTTATCATGTCATCCTACCTTCCGACACTGACTTAATTAACTTTATTAAGGAAATTGGTCTTGGAGACAAGCTGCGCTGGCGGAGGACTCTAACAGGATGCTATATAGAGCGACGGTTGTATTCAATTAGTAATACAATCGAATTTTTTAGTTTTCCGCCACTAAGTTTAATTGGTAAAATTCGGTTAGCTTTTACTTTGTTGTATGGTTCGCGGATTCAAAACTGGCGACGGTTAGAGAAAATTTCAGTTGAAGAATGGCTGTTAAAAATATCTGGCAAAAATGCCTACGAAAAGCTTTGGCAACCTTTATTGTTAGCCAAACTAGGTGAAAGTTATAGGCGTGTTTCAGCTGTCTTCATTTGGTCTTACATTAAAAGACTGTTTTCAGCGCGTGATTCATCATCCCACAAAGAACAACTCGGCTATGTAGAAGGCGGTTACAAAACTGTTTTTGATCGCTTATCACATTTAATTTGCGCTGCTGGGGGCGAGGTTCGTACTGGTGTTGCAGTTGAATATATTGCACCTCATCCGCAAGGAGGAATGTGGATTGAACATAGTGGCACGAAAGAGCATTTTGACCGAGTTATCTTTACCGGACCAACGAATATTTTGCAACGTGTCGCCGCTAAAGACTTAGTGAAGGTTACAGGCGATGGTGCTGCGGTAGAGTATCTGGGTGTAATTTGCATGGCGCTGATTACTCGCAAGCCTCTTGTTCCCTATTACATCGTCAACATTGCCGATCGCCAGATTCCATTTACAGGAATTATTGGCACGAGTAACTTAGTTTCCTTACAGCAGACAGCCGGACTACACCTCACTTATTTACCAAAATATGTCATGTCTGACGACTCACTGCTGCAACAAACAGATCAGGAATTGCGAAAGCTATTTTTCCGGGGACTGCGTTTAATATTTCCCGAACTTAAAGCGGATGATGTCGTAGCAGCGCACATCAACCGAGCTACGAAGATGCAGCCATTACAGGTATTAAACTACTCTAGCTTAGTCCCAAATGCGGTTACTGAATCCAATGATTTCTTTGTACTCAACACTTCTCAGTTTGTCAGCGACACCCTCAACAACAACACAGTTGTCAAGCACGTTAATCAATTCCTGAAAAATTTCGATAGGCAGTAATATTTGCTACTTAGTTGACAGTCCTTAGTTTTTAGTCAAGAGCAATTGAGTTACTTACTAACAACTGACGACCAATAACCGTTGACTAATAAATCCGTCGATATAGAAATTTAAATGATTTATATTGCTAATTCTAACGTGTCTGCATTTAAGAAGCATTTAGCAAAACATTCGTGGCATATAGACCTTTGGCTAAGCGCTGTACTTATTTGCTTTGTTCTGCTTGCTTGGGCGAGTTGGGGCAAGTTAGCACATCCCATCTTTGATACTGGTCAAGAGACAGAGATAGCCGCTCGTCTACTTGCAGGGGAACGACCTTACCGTGATCTGCAAATTTCTTACGGTCCACTTGCTTACTACGTCAATGCCCTAGCGCTACTAATCTTTGGACACCAGATGGAAGTGTTTTATACAGTAGGTCTAGTCTTGGCATTGACAGCAACTTTGTTAGTTTACCAATTAACAAAGCAGCTAACTAATACGCCTTGGGCAACTCTTTGCACAGTATACGTGCTGATTTACTGTGCCTTCACCCCTGGGGGGCTGTGGAATTTCATCGTACCCTACAGTTACGGAGCTATGTACGCAACGGTGTTCTGCCTACTTGCCCTCACTGCTGTTGACCGCTATGGGTGTACAAGGAAAATAGAATGGCTAGTAGCAGCAGCACTCACTTGTGGATTGGCAGGACTTGCAAAACAAGAATACGGAGTAGCTGCGCTAGTGAGTGTGTTGGTAGGTTTGAACCTGTGTTCGGTCAAAGATTTAAGAGCTAGGGTGGGACGTAGCCTGCTGGTAGTTGTGGTAACGGGTGCATGTGTGCTGGTACCCTTAGCTCTGCTTGCTCAACAAGTTTCTTGGGCAAAGCTGCAGATGTCAATGTTGCCATTTTCCAAGTCTCAAATTTTCACTGAAAGCGGTCTTTTTGATGTTTCGTTAGCTAAAACGCTCGATATATGGAAGAGTAGCTTTGTTAATTTTACAGCTACAACACTTGTGGTTATAGGGGCAATGGTAGTTGGTAGCTGGTTTTCAAAACGTGAGTGGTTACCGCGTGAGCGATCGCTCAGAATTTTTATTGAGATTATTACTAGCGTTGCGATCGCCTGGTTTGGTATCTTGGTAAGATTCAAAATTTTTGCTGCTACTTTCCTACTTATTGGGGTTACAATCCTATTAGTTCGCTGGACTTTTAGCAGCTTAGAATCTAGATGGCTAAGAATTCTAATCTTATTTATATTAGCAATTACTTTTGCAAGTCTTAGTCTATCCCTGTCTCAAAGATTAACTTGCTGCTCCTATGGTCGTCCTTTAGATAATATGGCTTGGCTCCTACCAATGTTGGTAGGATGGTTTGTCCTAGGATGGAAAAAATTAGTTCAGCATCGGCATGCACCTCTTCTATGGGCATTGTTAGTTTTTTCAGTTTTGCTAAACGCTCGCTTTTTGTTCTACATCAATTTTTATGCGCTCTATGCAGTAACAGCAATACTGTTGTTTTTCACGTTGCTGTATCATTTGGCTGTAAGAACTGGTGCTCCAATATGGAAGTACTTGCTGATTTCCTTACTAGTTGGCGGTGGGATGAACTTAGTCGAGTTTGGACAGTATCGCTACGCAGTCCACTCACCCCACGGAACTATTTACACCAAGGATGCTGATCTTGCTCTTGCCTTCAACCAAACTATTCACTACATAAATACTTCTGGAGCCACATCTGTACTGACAGTACCAGCAGGAGCAACTCTAAATTTTCTGACAGCAACCCACTCTCCTAGTCAAGAAACAATTTTCCTTCCAGGGGTTCTTCCTAGCGCTGAGGCTGAACAGGAGTTTCTGGCACGGATGCAGAAAAACCCTCCCGATCTAATAGTGTATGTCGATGTTCCTTTTTGGTGGCTCAAGAAGGGCTATCAAACCTACGCCGAGTTCAACCCCTTGATTGACGATTGGATCACGCATCAACATCGATTGGTTTACTCTTCGCCTAACTTAGTTTTCGGTGACAAGGAATGGACTCTTCGGATCTACAACCGTGACTAACAGACTCGCCTACTTTTAACTTATTTACAACTATGGAAACTCGCCATGACAAAGCAAATTGATACTGAAGGATTACTAATAGCTCAAGCTTTGCCTAGACAAACTGTCTTTACAAACCAACAACCGAGCAATTCAAATGCCACTGATGGCATTGATTATGAACTGGGAATGAAGGTTAGAAGCACCAAAGCTGGTCAGATTGTTGCAATCCGCTTTTGGAAAGCGCCAAGTGAGAGTAATACTCATGTTGGTAAAATTTGGACAGCAACAGGTTCTCTTTTAACAAGCGTTAATTTTACCAATGAAACAGCATCCGGTTGGCAGGAACAGGAACTTAGCACCCCACTAGTGATTCAGTCCAACACAATATACCTAGTCAGTGTTAACACTGCTAATACTTATTTTGTTATTAGCACTTTTGGGCTGCAAACTTCAGTTGTTAATGGCCACCTCAGTTCGGTTGCTGACGGTAATAATGGAGTGTACGGTTCTCCAAACTCTTTCCCAACCAATTCCTTTAGAACTTCTAACTATTTTCGGGATATTGTATTTGTCGCGGAAGTGATTGAAACTATTACCAAGAGCAGTGGCGATAACCAGCAAGGCACTGTCGGAACTGCTTTAGCTAATCCGTTAGTTGTTCAAGTTAAAGATGGTGCTAGCAATCCCAAATCTGGAGTTACAGTCAACTTTGCAGCTACTGATGGAGGAGGGTCAGTTTCACCCGCTAGTGCAGTTACTGATGCCAATGGTAAAGCTAGCACTGTACTCACTCTAGGGACTACAGCTAGTGTAACAAATACTGTGAGTGCAACAGTATCTGGTATAGGCAGCGTTATCTTCAGTGCCTCAGCAGCGCCGCAGAACCCTAATGCCATTTATTTGGAAAATCAAAAACCAGGCACAACTGATTGGAAAATCACAAATCAAGATACGAATGAAGAGATTGCTGGCTATGCTACAGCAACTAGTGTTAATAAGGGTAGTTCGTTGCCAATCAAAGTTTCTCTGGCACAGCCTGGACAATTCACGATTAATGTGTACCGCTTAGGCTACTACGGAGGCAAGGGTGGGCGATTGATGTTAAGCAGTGGTCCTCTTAATGGAATCACCCAACCTGCTTTGACACTTACAGACGCAAATACCAAGCTCTACGAAGCTACTAACTGGTCAACTTCCTACAACCTACAAGTAGGCACTGATTGGACCAGTGGATTATATACTGCCAAACTGACAAGGCAAGCAACTGGTAAGCAGTCACAGGTGTGGTTTGTTGTTCGTGATGACAACAGCACTTCTCAAATCTTATTCCAGAGTAGCTTTACTAGTTACCTGGCATACAATAAAAGCGGTGGTCATAGTACATATGCATATCATAGTATCGGCGGTCAACGAGCGTTTAAGGTTTCCTACGACCGACCATTTTCAATGGCAAACAGTGAGTGGCATCATTACAACCAAATGACCCTTTGGGAGCGTAATATGGCGCGTTGGTTGGAATCCCAAAACTACGATGTGACATATGTAACTAACATGGATGTCCACACTAATCCGCAGTTGCTACAGCAACACAAGGTATTCCTATCGGTGGGACACGATGAGTACTGGTCTCTTGAAGAGCGCAATAATGTTGAGCAAGCCCGCGATGCTGGAGTTAACTTAGGTTTCTTCTCATCTAATACGGCCTACTGGCGAGTACGCTTTGAAAACTCAAGTACTGGGCAAGCTAACCGAACTATGGTTTGCTACAAAGACGCTTCCGATCCAGTTACTCCACCAACAAATAAGTGGAGAAGCCCACAAAACAACCGTCCAGAGAATGCATTGCTAGGAGTGATGTATATCGGTGATAGAGATGATTTGTATTACACTTGGGGCGACCCTAACGGTAGTACCAATAGCTACAGCGGCTACAATTTTGTTGTAACCAACAGCACTAACCCCTACTACGCCAACACTAACTTGCAAAATGGTAATACACTAAGTCAGTTAGTGGGCTTTGAAGTCGATGCAGTTGTTAATAACGGCTTTAGTCCAAGCGGGCTGGTTGTTCTAGCCCAATCTCAGGTTAACCCAAGCAATATTGACCTGGATCTTCCTCCTGGAACCAATACACAGATCTCACATGCAGTCCGTTACACTGCTGCTAGTGGAGCTAAGGTATTTTCCACTGGCTCAAATCAGTGGATGTGGGGATTGGATAGCGATCGCGTACAAGTGCCTCGCGAGGATATTCGCGTCAAGCAAATAGCCGTCAACATTCTTGCAGATATGGGTGCGCGACCTCTGACTCCAGATGCAGGTATCGTTGTGCCCTAATAAAAATATAGCGAGGGGGCAGGTCTTTGCCCCCTTTAGACCGCTACACACTCTTTCACTATTAACTCAAACCTAGCTTTGCTCTAAAACTACAATTAGGAGTGCAAGTCATGAATTTAAGAATTAAGCGTCGAAGATTTGGACAGCTAGTAGTTGCTGGTGCTACTAGTGCTGCCGTTGCTCAATTTGGTAGTAAAACTGTTGCCCAGCAACCGCAACTAATTATTTATGGTGTACGTCTTAATTCAACTAACCCAACTGCAGAAGACTTATTCGACATTAGCCCAGGAATAGTCATCATTCCTTTAGATATAGCAACTGGGATAGAACTTACTCCAACTGTAGTTCCACCTAGCACTGTAGGAAACAAAGCAGTGCGTAATGAGATAGCCAATAAAGCTATATTTACTCAACCGCGCGAACGCTTAACTGGATTTACTGCTCTTCTAAATGGCACATTCATTATTCCTAGCACATTTAGCTCCAAGAAAGGTGATAGCAGTCGCTTAGTATTTTTTGATAAGAAGATATCTAAATTTCAAAAAGGTTTGAAATTATCAGGATTTAAAAAGAGAAATACTACGATTGAAAGTCTGCTAGCAACTAAAGACGGTAAACTTCTTAGTGTAATTAGCCTGAATGGAGGTATGCCGCCTTTTGACTTGGCAGTTATTAATCCGCAAACAGGCAAAGTAACTTCTGGCTCTGAGTTAGCTTTTCCCGAACTGCCAGTAAATCAGAGGTTTAGTAATCTTGTTCAAATACCAGATGGCAGTATTTACGCCACTAATCTCGATCATGAAGGTGTTACAAGTCTGGTACAACTAGACCTAAACAATAAATCTATAGTTACTGGCAGGGGCAAGATAATTAGGCTGTCGGCTTTAAAATTTAATGGGAAAACTTTAGGAGATGACTTGCTAGATTTAGCTGTTTCTCCGATAGGGCAAATATTTGCACTCGCCGATCCTAGTAAAGAAGGAACTAACTCATTATTCAATGTTGATGTAAAAACTGGAGAAATGCAACTTTTGAGAAAATTTGAAGTTGATAAAATTACATTTGCTGTTTGATAGGAAAAATTAACAAACTTTCCTTTTTACCATTCTTATTTCAAAAAGGAAAGTTTGTTGTAGTTGCAAAGAATCAACTTAAGACTTATCAAATTACTCTCCTTTTATTTAGGGATCTCAACTCAAATATGCGTTTACGCACTCTAGAACTAAAGGAATTATCAGTGGATAATGCACAGTCAGTTAGCATTATTATTCCCTGTTTTAATGAGTCTGAAGGAATTGAATTCCTGAAGCAAAAATTGCTACCAGTATTAGCTAATATACGCTACCTTAGACCAGTTGAACTTATTTTCGTTGATGATGGCAGCACTGACGATACTTTTTTAAAGTTACAGCGAAATTTTAGCTCATATGCCTTAATTGTCCGCCATCAAAAAAATCAAGGACTCTCTGCTGCCATTCAAACTGGGTTGGCACATTCGACAGGTGCAATTATCTGTACCGCCGATAGCGACTGTACTTATGATCCCCAACAGCTACTCCCGCTATTAAGTTTAATGGATGAAGATGTCGATATTGTTACAGCATCTCCCTATCATCCAAAAGGTCGGGTGAACAATGTACCAACCTGGCGCTTATTTCTTAGCAAGGGTTTGTCGCAAATTTATAGAGTGGTACTGTCAGACAACCTTTATACTTATACAAGTATGTTTCGGGCATATCGGCGGAAAGTTTTAGAAACAATCCCGATTACACATCCTGGATTTCTTGGTCTTGTTGAGATTCTGGCAGAAGCAGTGCTGCGCGGGTATAAGGTAGTAGAGTATCCGGCAGAGTTGCGTAGTCGTGTATTTGGACAATCAAAGTTGCGCGTAGCAACAGTGATTTGGAGTCATTTAAAGTACATTAGCAAGCTGATTGTACGGCGCTCACGGCGACAGAAAAGGGTTCAATCCATGAGATATCAATACACTAAAAATGACTGATGAAATAACCCATAATGAGAATTGTCACAATACTAGGTGCCAGACCCCAGTTTATCAAAGCATCGGTTGTTAGTTGCGCTTTGAGGCAGGCTGGAATTAATGAAATCATTATCCATACAGGTCAACACTTTGACTCATTAATGTCCGATGTTTTTTTCCAAGATTTAGACTTGCCTCAGCCTCACCATCACTTAAATATTCACAGTCTAAATCATGGGGCGATGACAGGTCGAATGATGGAAAAACTAGAAGAACTTTTACTTCAAGACACTCCTGACTACGTATGCGTTTATGGAGATACTAACTCCACATTGGCAGGTGCTTTGGTAGCTGCAAAATTGCATATACCACTAGCTCATATAGAAGCAGGTTTGCGAAGCTTTAATCGGAAAATGCCTGAAGAAGTAAACCGAGTTGTGACCGATCACATTTCACAACTTCTGTTTGCTCCAACATCTTTAGCAGTTGAATGTCTTCAAAAGGAAGGAATTTTTGAAGGAGTCCATTTAGTTGGAGACGTGATGATGGATTCTATCTTGACCTATCAGGCAAAAGCAAAGCACAAATCTGATATTCTAGCAAGGTATCAATTGAAGCATAACGAGTTTTATCTTGCAACTATACACCGACCCAGTAATACAGATGATAAAAACCGTTTAAGTTCTATTCTGGACAACTTTGCAAAATTAGATTTACCAGTTGTTTTTCCGATCCATCCTCGTACCCAAGCCCAAATTAATAAGATGGAATTGAGCCACTATTTTAATAAAAGATCAATTGTGGCTATTCCACCAGTTAGTTATCTTGATATGTTAATGCTAGAAAGTAATTGCCGCGCTGTAATTACAGATTCTGGGGGAATACAAAAAGAAGCTTATATATTGGGACATCCATGCTTTACTCTCCGCAATGAAACAGAATGGAAGGAAACAGTAGAGGTGGGTTGGAATCAACTGGTACAGCCAGAAACTTTAGGGGAAGCGATCGCGAACTTCATTCAACCATCAGAAACGCCTATTCTTTACGGCGAGGGCGACGCTTCTACCAAAATCGCTGATATACTTCTAGCTCTGTCATAAAAGAAAGATACTCAGGATTTACGCAGAGGTACTAGCAGTAAGGTTCTAGTCAAGAGGAAGAATAATCGGTATTCAATTATGGATTCATCGAGCGACTATCCCCAATGGCGTTCATCAAACTGAGCTACTGCGATCGTGTTGCGAAAACTTTAAAAGAATAGAAAACCTAATTGGCAGGAGTAAGGTTATACAGCGACTCCAAAAATTTGGTTGATGAAAAGAACCCGTTGTTTAACGGCTCCTTTAATTTGTCCCTTTCACATCATATTCATAATTTCGTAACCCTTTATTGTTCGTCGAGCTGTGTTGAATGACCCAAATCCCATCCCCGGTTTGACCAATCTTGGTTGTGTTCTAAGCCTGTGGATTTAGGAGAGAATGGGATAAAGTTCACTTACCCCAGATCCTGACGATGGTTTAGAGCCTATTCAATGTTCGATTTGCGGTAGCACCAACATCGTTAAACACGAAAAATCAACCGAAGGCAAACAACGATACAACTGTCGTAACGTCCACTGTTCACGCTCTACTAATAAGAAATGAAGATCGCTTTTATTACTAGCTCCTTAGAACCGGGTAGAGATGGAGTTGGAGATTACACACGTTTATTAGCAGAAGAATGTGTGAGGCAAAGTCACGAATGCTGTCTTGTTTCACTCAATGAGCGGTTTTTGAGCCAAATCTCTAAATCAAAAATAGCAGTAGATTTAGTAGAGATACCACTGCTGCGCTTGCCTATAAGTATGCCTTGGAGACAGCGAACTGCTCATGCCGAAAAGTTATTGGCTTTATTTCAACCAGATTGGATAAGTTTACAATTTGTTCCTTATGGTTATCAAGATAAAGGTATTGTTATTAAGCTCAGTAAACGGCTACAACCACTGATAAAAGAACGGCAGTTACACATAATGTTTCATGAGTTATGGATTGGTCAAAATACATCAGCAAAACTAAAAGAGCGACTGATCGGCACAGTTCAAAAGTTCTTCATCTTGCAGCTAATAAAGCAGCTACAGCCTCTTGTAGTTCACACGAACAACTCAATCTACGTAGCTTTATTGAAGCAAAGCGGTGTTTCAGCTAGCCGCTTACCTTTATTTGGAAACATTTGTATAGCTAATCAGAACGCAGAGCGCTGGCTATTTTCAGAATTGCAAAGGCTAGGATTGAATATTAAAACAGAAAACCGAAACTATTTTTGGCTATTTGGTTTTTTTGGATCTCTACATCCGCTTTGGCCAGCAGAACCTCTTTTTAGCTGTTTAGATAGAGCAGCTATTCAGAATAATCGTCAAGTTGCTATTATCTCAATCGGTCGTTTAGGTCCTGGTGAAAAGCTGTGGAAAAGCTTATCTAAAAATTACTCTTCTCGATTTGTCTTCTTACGGCTAGGAGAGCGATCGCCACTTGAAATATCAGAGTTTCTTAACTCTATTGACTTTGGAATTGCTACATCGCCATACGCTCTAATTGAGAAAAGCGGCACTGTAGCTACAATGCTAGAACACAAATTACCAGTTATCGTTAACCGGGATGATTTTAAACTAGGATCGTGCTCCCCACTACCGCAAATAAATGAGCCACTCTTGTACAAATTAGATTCTTGTATGGTAAACAAGCTCAAGGACAGATTAAGTCGAGAATCACCAGAATCGCGGATTGGAATGATTGCAACACAGTTTACAAAAGATTTGGCTTATTTAATATGAATTTTAAACCTGAAATACCTATAGGTTATACTTAATGAATTTGAACCTGTAATGATAGTAAGGAAGTTAAAATATGCAAGCAAAACAACTTGTGGAACGCACAACAGGAGGTATGCATACAGTTCTTATTAAACATAAGTTCAAAATAGAAGCATGAAAATTTTAATTTCGTCTCATTCTTTTTATCCAAAAATAGGAGGTATTGAAGCAGTTTCATCTATACTGGCTCACGAGTTTGTGAATCAGGGACATGAAGTTAAGATAATTACCCAAACTTTGGCAACTGAGCCAAAAAACTTTCCTTTTGAGGTTATTCGTAAACCCAAAAAATATCAACTTTTTAAGTTAGTAAGCTGGTGTAACGTTTTTTTTCATAATAATATTAGCTTACAGACAGTCTGGCCATTGTTCTTGCTTTATAAACCTTGGGTAGTTGCTCATCATACTTGGATTGCACGTACAGATGGCAGCTTGGGTTGGCAAGATTATGTAAAGCATTTTCTCCTACGATTTGCAATATGTATCTCAATCAGTCAGGCTATAGCTGATCGCTTATCAACGTCATCCGTCATCGTTGGTAATCCCTATGATGATCACCTCTTTTACGAGATGCCTGAAATATCTCGTGACAAGGAGCTTATTTTTCTAGGTCGCTTAGTTTCTGATAAAGGAGTAGGTTTATTAATTACAGCACTGGGACAACTAAAAAAGATTTATGATCTAACTCCTTATTTAACAATTATTGGTACAGGTCCAGAAGAAAAATTATTGCACAACTTAGCTAAAGATTTTGATGTATATAATCAAGTTAACTTCGTCGGCACCAAAACCGGAATAGAATTAGTACAATTACTCAATGCTCATCAGATTATGGTAGTTCCATCTCTTTGGCTGGAACCTTTTGGAATTGTTGCTTTAGAAGGTATTGCTTGTGGTTGTGTTGTTGTGGGATCAGATGGAGGAGGGCTTAAAGATGCAATCGGTCCTTGTGGAGTAACTTTCATCAATGGAAATGTACAAGGTTTAACTCAAAAGTTAGCTGACTTATTATTAAATCCAAATTATCTAGCAATTTATAGAGCT
Organism: Chroococcidiopsidaceae cyanobacterium; assembly: GCA_041748755.1. Lineage (GTDB taxonomy): Bacteria > Cyanobacteriota > Cyanobacteriia > Cyanobacteriales > Chroococcidiopsidaceae > JAHHHE01. Next base: position 31,721 of record JBGTCQ010000044.1, read on the forward strand.
AAAGCAAATTTACATCTATCACACTATAAAAAAACTGCTGTAGCTAAGGCATACCTGCAAGTATTTGAGGATGCAATCAAGTGATACTTTTAAGTCATCCCACTGGAAATGCTAATGTTAGAGCTTTACTAACTGGCTTGGAACAAGCAAATCAATTAAGTTCATTTAAAACTACTGTAGCAATGCAGAAATTTGGCTGGTATGTTAACTTGTTTCCTCAAGCAGTTAAACAAGAATTTCTCCGACGCAACTATGATTTACCTAAGTCAAGGGTATCAATTCATCCGACAAAAGAGTTGGTTAGATTGACAGCATCTAAATTAGGTATTAAATTTCTAACAGTACACGAAACAGGCTGGGCATCCGTTGACTCAGTTTGCCAAGACCTTGATCGCCATGTAGCAAAACAGCTTGCTAAAAATTTGCAAGCCCAGTCAATATCTGCTGTTTATTGTTATGAAGATGCTGCAATTCATACTTTTCACGCTGCTAAACAACTTGAGCTAAAGTGTTTCTACGATCTACCAATTGGATATTGGCGGATGGGGCAAACTATCCAAAAAGAAGAATCAGAACTAAATCCAGAATGGGCTTCCACACTAACAGGCAATTTTGATAGTACAGAGAAATTAGCACGTAAGGACAAGGAATTACAGTTAGCAGATGTTGTTTTTGTTGCGAGTAGTTTTACCCAAAAAACATTACAACTGTCTCCTAAGCTGTGTGCACCCATCAAAGTGATTACCTATGGTGCGCCTCCTGTTACAGGCTTGCTGCGCCAAGAGAAGTCTCAAAGAAAACTGCGCGTGTTATTTGTAGGCAGCCTGGGTCAGCGCAAAGGTATTTCTTATCTATTAGATGCTACCAACCAATTAGGTAAGCAGGTTGAGTTAACTTTAATAGGCAGACCCACAAATTTATGTCGTCCTCTAGAGAAAGCATTAAAAACTCATCGTTGGATTGCTTCATTGCCACATCAGCAAATTTTGGAGGAAATGAGTCGCCACGACGTGCTAGTTTTTCCCTCTTTGTTTGAGGGCTTTGGTCTAGTTATTTTAGAAGCTATGTCACAAGGTCTTCCTGTAATTACTACACCCCATACAGCAGGTCCAGATATAATTTCTGATGGTGAGGATGGCTTCATTGTACCAATTCGCTCATCAGAGGCGATCGCTGAAAAGCTAGAGTTACTCGTAAGCGATCAAAAGTTATTACTGGGGATGAGTCAGGCTGCACAACGTAAGGCAGTTCAGTTTTCCTGGGAAAGCTATGGACGCAATGTGAGCGATATTATCAAAACCTATATTAAATAACCTGAAGGATGAATACAACAAATCAAGGTTTCAGTGTTTCATCTGTAAAATCTAGCGTAACCATTAGAAATATCCAATACTTGCTCTGGCTCTACTTTTGGTTGCTAATATTTGAAGGAGCTTTGAGGAAATGGATAGTTCCCCAACTTTCTGCACCTTTATTAATTATTAGAGATCCTGTAGTCATTGGAGCTTATTTTCTTGCTATTAAAGGAGGAGTATTCCCCAAGAATATATTCACTAAAATAATTATTTTTGTAGCTTTTATTTCATTTTTAGGTGGGTTGGCTACAGTTATCATCTCTGACGGTAGCCTGACAGTAACTCTTTTTGGGATAAGAACCAACTTTTTACATTTACCTTTAATTTTTCTGATTCCCAAAGTTCTTACTCTAGAGGATATCAAGCAATTAGGCAAGTGGGTACTATTGCTGGCTGTTCCCATGGCGCTCTTGATGGTTTATCAATTTAATGCCCCGCCTGATGCCTTCATTAATAGAGTTGCTGGTACTGGTGAAGGTGAACAACTTAGTTCAGCATTGGGTAAAATTCGCCCGCCTGGCACTTTTTCTTTTATCACGGGTGTTGCTCAATATTTTTCTCTAGTTGCTTCCTTCCTTTTATATGGGTTAGTCCAAAGCAAAACCTATGCTAACTGGCTCCTGGCTATTGCTGGATTTGCCTTAGTTTTAGCACTTACTGTTTCCGGTAGCCGCACGGCAATTGGCTCAGTTGGGATAGTAGTGGTATCTTTAGTAGCTGGTTTGCTAATTAAACCACGTCTAGCTGTAAAGTCTTATAGGTTACTTATACTTATAGGCTTAATTGGTCTTGGCATAAGGTTTATCCCATTCTTTAATGAAGGTGTTGAGGTTCTTAACACTCGAGTTGAAGCTGCCGATGCTGCTGAGGCTAGTAGTGGCGGTATAGTCAGTCGATTTTTTAATGGTTTTCTTGGAGCCTTCAGTAACACCGAGCAAATTCCTTTACTTGGGTATGGACTTGGAATGGGGACTAATGCAGGTGCCGCCATATTAACAGGAAAAGCTGATAAGTTTCTGCTCGCCGAGGGTGAGTGGCCACGAATAGTCTTAGAAAGCGGTTTATTTCTAGGTCTACTATATATCTTGCTCAGAATAGCGATTGTATGTTTAATAGGCAACTCCTGTGTTAATAGCGCCTCTAGGAGCAATATTCTGCCTTTATTACTTTTCGGTTCTTGTGCAATTAATATTTTAAATGGACAGTTTGGGCAGTCAACTAGCCTTGGATTTGCTGTTTTTGGGGGTGGATTATGTTTAGCAGCTTGCCCAAATAATGCTCAAGGACTTCAACCACAATGAAGGTTTTATTAATTGGTAACTATCTGCCGGATGGACAAGAAAGCATGCAGCGATTTGCGAATATGCTTCAAGCTGGCTTAACAAAGGTGGGACATGAAGTATGTCTCATTCGACCGGAGCCTTTTTTTAGTAAATCTAAACCGTCTAGCAATGGATTAGGAAAGTGGTTAGGTTATGTCGATAAATTTCTGCTCTTTCCCTATCAATTACGTCGAGTAGTGTCTTGGGCAGATGTTGTTCATATCTGTGATCACTCTAATGCTATGTATATCAAGTACTTACAATACGTGCCTCATTTGGTGACTTGTCACGATTTATTAGCTGTGCGAGGAGCTTTAGGAGAAGACACAGATTGTCCAGCATCTCAAACAGGCAAAATTTTACAGCATTGGATTCTTGATAGCTTAATACAGGCTCAAATGGTGGCATGTGTTTCTACATATACAAAGCAGGATCTTAAAAAACTTCTCAAAACGGGTTCTACCAAAAACTTTAGACTTGTATTAAATGGGATAAATCACAGCTATAAAGCACTTACGCCAGATGAAGCTACTGCCAGATTGAAAAATGTAGCCAGCTTTGATGTGTCAAAGCCTTTTATCTTGCATGTTGGATCAAGCCTACGGCGCAAAAACCGAGACGGGATTATCCGTATCATCAATAGAGTTAGGGATCAGTGGGATGGACAAATGGTTTTTGCAGGTACTCCCTTGACTGCGGATTTGGTTCAACTCATCAATCAACTGAATTTGAAGGATCGCATTATTCAAATTATCAAACCTGACAATACTTTACTTGAGGCTCTTTATAGTAAAGCTTTTGCATTCCTTTTCCCCTCAAGGTTTGAGGGATTTGGTTGGCCAATCGTTGAGGCTCAAGCTTGTGGTTGCCCGGTACTTTGTAGCGATCGCACTTCTCTGCCAGAAGTAGTGGGGGAATCTGCTTTAATAAGATCTGTGGATGATGAAGCTGGATTTGCGGCAGATATTTTGTGGTTAACAGATCCATTAGAACGCGACACATGGATTAAAAAAGGTCTAGAGAATGTTAAACGTTTTACTCCTGAAGCTATGCTCTCTGAGTACATTAAACTCTACAGGGAATTACTTATTGGTGAATGAAAAAGCTTTTAATGTTATGTAGTTTGTTTTTACCTTGGTTTCTACGACGGTTAATCCTAAAGTTGTTTTTTGGGTATCAGATTGATCCAACTAGTAGAATTGGTTTTGCTTGGGTATTTCCAAAGAAGTTAATTATGGATGCTCACACAAACATCGGGAACTTGACTGTATGTAAAAATATTGATCTGGTTCATCTTCAGCAGTATGCTTTAATTGGTAGGGGCAATTGGATTACCGGCTTTCCTTCTCAAAATTCAGAACATTTTAGCCATCAAAAAGACCGACATCCTCAATTGATTTTAGGCGAACACTCAGCTATAACCAATCGGCATTTAATTGACTGTACAGCTTCAGTAATAATTGGTAAATTCTCAACTGTTGCTGGATTCCAATCACAAATTTTGTCGCACAGTATAGAGCTAGAATTTTGCAGGCAATCATCTGCCCCAGTAACAATTGGTGACTATTGTTTTATTGGAACAAACTGTGTACTTTTGGGAGATAGTTCGCTACCAAATTATTCTGTACTTGGAGCAAAATCTCTTTTGAACAAAAAGTATATTGATACTCACTATCTTTATGCAGGTATACCTGCCTTGCCTATCAAAAAATTATCTCAGGAGCTTTTATACTTTTCCCGTCTTACTGGCTTTGTAAGTTAGTGTTTGTCTAAGAAAATTCGCGTTGCATAATGGAGGGATGAATCAAGTTGAATTTTGATGCAATGTTTATTAGCTATGTTTGAAATGTTTTTTGCCAAGTTATACTAGGTTTCAACCCCTTATTTGGAGATCTTAATGTCATTCATTACCAGGATTTATAGTAAGATCCGATTTTTTTCTCATTCCTTGATTTTAAAGACAAAACACAGATTATTAAAAGAAGATTTATTTGTTGATTATGGATGGATTAAGTTACTTTTTTCAAACGACGGTGATTCTCAAGAACTTTTATATCATGCAAATTGTTTGAATTATTACAACAAGGACATAAAAGTTTTTCAGAATTATATTAAGCAAGGAGACAATGTAGTTGATGTTGGAGCAAATCTAGGATTTGTAGCAACTATTTTTGCATCTTTAGTTGGTAAGGAGGGAAAAGTGTTTTGCTTTGAACCCTCTAAGTCTATCTTTTTGAAACTAAAGAAAACAATAGCTGCAAATGACTTATCTCAAGTTGTGATTCCTTTCAAAGTAGGATGTGGAGAAAAAACAACTAAACTAAAGTTAAATGCTGTTTGTTCGAGTTCTGGTAATAGCTCAATCATAAATGAAAATGCTGCAGTAGGGAAAGCTGAGGAGATTGAGATTATTCCACTTGATTCAATTGATGAACTTTGGAAATTCCCGATTAAATTTATAAAAATAGACACAGAGGGGTTTGAACCAGAGGTTTTATTGGGCGCAAAAAAAATTATCTCCATGTATCGGCCCATTATATATATTGAAATGGGAGGATCATATATTGAATCAACAAAGAAATCTCTATCCATTTTAGATGAGTATGGATATCAAACTTTGCTCCCTGACAATATTGATTGGAAGGAAATTGGAGACGGAGCTAATTTTATCTCAGTTCCACGGCAGGTAAATAGTAAGCAGTAGTTCAAAATTGCAATATATTAAGACTCACTGTTTAAAAGTGTGCCCCACTTAGTAACTTGTCATGACTTATTAGCTATCCGCTCTGCATTAGGTGAGATCAAAGAAAATCCTACCAAGTTGACTGGTCGGCGACTTCAGAGCATGATTCTCACAGGGCTTGTGCGATCGCAGCGAATAGCTTGTGTTTCAGAACAGACAGCACTTGTGGTTGTCCTGTTTTTACCTCTAACCGTCCCCTGATGACAGAAGTGGGGGGAGAGGCCGCCATTTACATCAATCCAGATTGTCCTGAAGAAGCAAGAGAAATTGCCAAGAATCTTCCAAATGTCTCAAAGCTAAAGCAAGCAGGACTGATTAATGTACAACAGTTTACCTCTCAAAGAATGCTTGAGTCCTACGTTAAACTTTATCAGGAAATCTACCAGTGAGAGTTCTTCATGTCATCTCATCAGTTAACCCCAACGCTGGCGGGACAACTGAGGGGATCATCCAATTAGGACAGATCCATCGGAATCAGGGGCATACTGTTGAAGTGGCTTGTCTAGATGCGCCAGATGCACCTTGGGTAGAAATATTTCCATTAAAGAGCTATGCTTTAGGTCCAAGTATATCTGGCTATAGATACTCAAAGTATTTTGTGCCTTGGCTGTGCCAAAATGCAGCAAACTACGATGTTGTCATTATCAACGGTATCTGGCAATACTCCAGCTTTGGTGTATGGCTGGCTTTACATTCGCTCCGTAAGCAAGGTTTTCATACTCCTCCTTATTTTGTGTTTACTCATGGGATGCTTGATCCCTGGTTCAAGCGCACCTATCCCCTTAAGCACTTGAAAAAATGGCTTTACTGGCCCTGGGCAGAATACAGAGTATTACGAGATGCCCAAGCTGTGCTTTTCACCTGCGAGGAAGAACGGATTTTAGCTCGTCAGTCATTTTGGCTATATGAGTGTAATGAAATCGTTGTCAATTACGGTACTGCTTCACCCCCAGGAGATCCAGCAGTACAACGTGAAATCTTTTTAAAGCATTTTCCAGAACTAAGAGATAAACGCTTATTTTTGTTTCTTAGTCGGATTCATGAAAAAAAAGGCTGCGATCTTCTTATTGAAGCCTTTGCAGAGGTGGTAGGAGCAGATAATTCATTACACTTAGTGATGGCAGGTCCTGATCAAATGGGTTGGCAAGCAGAATTACAAGAGCAAGCAGAAAAACTCGGTATTTCTGAGCAGATCACCTGGACAGGGATGTTATCTGGTGACCTGAAGTGGGGTGCATTTCATGCCGCTGAAGTAATGGTGCTACCATCCCACCAAGAAAATTTTGGTATTGTCGTTGCAGAAGCAATGGCTTGTAGAGTGCCAGTGCTAATTTCCAACAAAGTCAATATCTGGCGTGAAGTAGCAGCAGATGGCGCAGGCATAGTAGCAAATGATGATTTAAACGGCACTATTCAATTGCTCCAAAAATGGCTTGCAATGTCCCATGATGAGCAAGAAAGTATGCAACAAGAAGCAAAGCAATGTTTTAATAAACGTTTTGAAATTCATCAAGCAGCACAGAGTTTAATTGACGCTGTATGTACAAAATGAGCGGGTACTTTAAGATAAAATGCTAGTAATTCTAAAAAATATAGATCCGTATACTCAACCTAGCTTCTCTCTTAAAAACCGACTTGCTAGGCTAGTATGGGCAATTGTACACACATTATTCTTCCAAACGTCTCCACGTCCATTTCATGCATGGCGCTCATTTTTACTTCGCTGCTTCGGGGCAAAAATAGGCAAAGGCTGTCATGTATATCCCAAGGCTAGAATCTGGGCACCCTGGAACCTAGTTATGGCAGACTATGCAGGCATAGCTGATAATGTTAACTGTTACTCAATGGCAGTTGTATCATTGGGTAAAAAAGTCGTGGTTTCACAAGGTACATACCTATGTACAGGCAGCCATGATTATGAAGATCCAAACTTTCAACTATATGCTAAACCAATTTATATTAGTGACGATGCATGGCTGTGTGCTGAGAGTTTCATTCATCCTGGAATAACGATTGGTGAGGGAGCTGTTATTGGGGCTAGATCTGTAGTTACAAAAGATATGCCAGCCTGGACAGTTTGTGCTGGTAATCCTTGTAAACCCATAAAACCTAGGATAGTCAGGAATAAAAACTAAAAAACAAACTGAAAAATATTATGATGTACGGGACAAGCAAAAAACTTAAATATGCATTATTAATCGGATTAATTGGAAGTGTTTTTTGGCTAGCTTGGGCTTGGCTTTCTTGGTGGAAAGCATCCCAACAAACTCCTTCCTCAATCGTTGTTTTAGGAGGTGGTATTCGCCGGGAAATATTAGCAGCTCAATTAGCTCAATCCTATCCCAATCTGCCCATTATTGTTTCTTCTGGTTCATCCTTACCCTGTCTTTATCGAGTTTTCATAGTAGAAAATAAAGTAGCTTGGAGGAGACTTACAGTTGACTTTAGAGCTACGGACACTCTAACTAACTTCACTGCACTTGTGCCCTACCTACAATCCAATCAATCTCGTAAGGTATTTATGGTCACCTCAGAGGGTAACTTGCCGCGAGCCTCTATGTTGGCTTGGCTTATTTGGGGGAGTCGAGGTATCGCTGCGGAGCCAGTATTAGTCGAGGGCGAAGGTCATGATGAATCCTGGCTGAAAACTTTTGCAGACAGCATACGAGGTGTAGCATGGGTTGTGCTAGGTGATAAAACTGTTGCCGACTTATATCAATCCGATGCAAAAATACAACACCAAACGCGTCTCCGCCAATCGTGGTGCGAAGTTGGTTCTGCAACTCTGCCTGAGAGTATCTAGCGACTGTAGTAATGCTTGTATTTATTACTATCCTTAGCCGTTCTTATGACTTTTATCTGACTTAACCAATTGTACAACTCACTCTGAAGAACTATACTTCGCTTGTAAGAACAGACAAAAAACTGCAACTCCAATACAAAAACTATATTGCTGAATACTCAAACTACATTTATTTATGATAACAAATAAGAAACTAGCTCCAATATCAAGTGATACAAAGAGGACAAAAATAGTAGCTATTATTTTGAGCTTTAATTCAGAAGATTCAATTTCTAAAGTTATTGATTCATGTAGAGGTATAGTATCCCGTATCTTGGTTATTGATTCTTTTAGCTTAGATCGGACGATTGATATTGCCACATCTTTAGGTTGTGAAGTAGTTGAGCATGAGTTTGAAAACTACTCAAAACAAAGAAATTGGGCGCAAGCGTATGCAGAACTAGAGCCAGCAGATTGGGTTCTGCATCTAGATAGTGATGAAATTATTTCTCCAGAGCTTGCTGAAAGCATTCAACAAGTGATTGCTGAAGATTCGCAAGAAATTGATGGATACTTAGTACGTAGGCTTTCTTACTTTATTGGTTATCCTATTAAATATGGACATATTAATCCTAGTTGGCATTTGAGGCTGTTCAAAGCATCGAAGGGATTTTGTGAGGATAGGCTCTACGACCAACACTTTATAGTTTCAGGAACAACTAAAAAGGTTAAAGGTTTTTTACTAGATTTGCAGTTGACCACACTTGAGAAGTGGACCATATCTCATAATCGTTGGTCTAGTGCAGAAGCACTTGAAGTTTTTTTACAGTCTGAAGCAGATAAAGATCAAGCTCGGACTCTTCCTGCTTCATTAAAGGGTGATCTACGAATGCAAAAGAGATGGCTGAAGAATAACCTCTACTATCGTAGCCCTTTACTATTAAGATCTTTTGTTTTTTTTATTTACAGCTACTTCTTTCGCTTAGGATTTTTAGACGGTAAAGTAGGATTAATTTATCACGTCTTGCAAGCATTTTGGTTTAGATTTTTAACAGATTCTAAAATTATTGAGATGCAGCTTGCTGAAGAAAGGAAATTAGAGGGTAACAATTAAATGTTTTAAATCAGTAATTTTCCTGTTTAATCGAACATTGGAGGACAAAGCGAATCTAGTAACAACTCAGGAATGGTAATCATGTCAGCACCTAATACCAGTAGCTGACGCTCATCACAATAATAAATAGTTACTGTTTCTTTGTCTGAGTCAATCAGCATTCCGATTTCAGTAGCCAGTGCTATAAATTGCAGAATCTTATTTTCTAAAGGTTGAATGCGATCGCTTTGAGACTTAATCTCTACTATCAAGTCTGGAAGTAGATTGGCAAAATAGCGTGGGCTTTGCCTAGGATTTTCTATTTTAACAAAAGAAATGTCAGACACCATAAGGTCTGTATTAGATAAGATAAAACCGCCACTGGAATCAAACACTCCGCCTCAGTCTACGAGGATCGACCGACTCTCCCAAAAATCTGATAAGTCTAGCACCAAACTTACTGGTATAAAAATCTAATAGTCCCATGATAATAATCCTTCCCACCGACTCCATCTGGTAGTCCGGGTATGTGCTTTGTAATTTTTCCAAGTCTTTGATGGTTAGAGACATTGCGCGATCGCCCTCCTTCCCATTAAGCATAGCGAATGACAACACACATTAGGAATTAGGAACAAAGCAATCTGTTACAAATCAAGATTAATTTCAAACTAGGCGCTGAGCTAAGCGATACTTCATAAAAGACCTTCAGTTATTACTAAATAAGCTTTTCAAATTAAAATAGTTGCTTTTTTAAAGCTAAACCTTTAAAGAACAAATACATATACTAACAATCGACCAGACTATAGCTTGCAACTTTTATTTTTTTTAGGAACTGGTGATGTTTAGTAATAGTCCTGCCATTTTCATAACATTCACATGACTTTTTTCTGACTTTTTTCTGACTTTCACTCCTTGAACAAAGGATACAGCCAATGTAAACTTGCGTTAAGGATGAAAAACACACAAAATACCCTTCTTAAGGTTGGTTACACAATTAACACTTAGCTATAGCGCGAGCAATAAATTGTTTAAGTGTTCTAGTGTATAACTCCAAAAGTTTAACCTTTTGCAATTGCTATCACCAAATAGATAGTTCAATTAAACATTTCTTGAAAAAGATTATTCCCTCTTGCTTAAAAGCTGATTGTATTTATGCGTTTTTTAATATATGGAATTAATTACGCTCCTGAACTTACTGGTGTCGGCAAATATACAGGAGAGATGGCAGAGTGGCTCACAGCTCAGGGGCATGAAGTTCGCGTAGTGACAGCACCGCCGTATTATCCAGCTTGGCAAATAGGAGCAGGCTATTCTAAGTGGCGCTACTGTAGTGAGTTCTTGAAGGGTGTTAGGGTATGGCGATGTCCATTGTGGATACCCCGCCAGCCCTCAGGGCTTAAACGTATTCTACATCTGGCTTCTTTTGCCATTTCTAGCTTGCCATTAATGTTGCGCCAAGGACTATCCTGGCGACCTGATGTTGTATTTGTAGTCGAACCAGCCTTTTTTTGCGTAGTGGGAGCGTTGCTAACAAGTCATTTGAGTGGTGCTAAAACATGGCTTCACATTCAAGATTTCGAGATAGATGCTGGATTTGAGATGGGGCTTTTACCTTCCTCTGGATTCATTCGTTCTCTGACTATGACAATAGAGCGTTGGTTGATGAATTGCTTTGACCGCGTATCTACTATCTCTGATCGCATGCTTAAGCGTCTGAAAGCTAAGAAAGTTAATGTATCTAAATGTGTGTACTTTCCTAACTGGGTGGATACGGACAGGATCTATCCATCACAAAAAGCTAACTTTCTGCGAAACGAGTTAGATATCCCGCCAGATACTTTTGTCGCTCTTTATTCTGGTAGTATGGCAGAGAAGCAGGGGCTAGAAGTTTTGATAGCTGTAGCACATCTTCTAGCAGCAGATTACCCGAATATTCTATTTATTCTATGTGGCGAAGGGCCTGCCAAAAAACGGCTACTAAAATTAGCTAAAGGTATGCATAATCTTCGTTTCTTAGATTTACAACCTTTAGAAAGATTGAATGCGTTGCTGAACCTTGCTAATATTCACCTGCTTCCACAGATTTCCGATGCAGCAGACCTAGTAATGCCTTCCAAGTTACAAGGTATGTGTGCTTCAGGGAAGCCCGTAATTGGAACGGTTCATTATGGTACTCAAGTTGCCCAAGTGTTACAAGACTGTGGAATTGTAGTCCCACCTGGAGATGTAACAGCCTTATCAAATGCAATTGTGTATTTAGCAACTCATCCTGAGCAATGTATTAAATTAGGTCAAGCAGCTCGTAGATTTACAGTTACTCACTGGCATAAAGAGATAATTTTGGGGCAACTTGAGCAAGAGCTTGTTGAGTTGTGTCTATCACCATATACAAAAAGTATTGGTGTTGCTCCTGCAATTGTCAGTTTTCCAGAAGCAAACATGCCAGAGAGTCGTCTCCCAATCGTCCAGACTAAACCAATTGGTAGTTACCTAATTGAGTTAGGACTTATCACTAAATCACAAGTCAACATAGCTTTGACAGACCAACAAGTAACAGGTATGCGACTAGGAGAAATTTTAGTTGAGCGTGGCTGGCTCAGTCAACAAACTATTGATGAATTGATGAATCAGGTGATTCTACCTGAGAGGCAGGAACTGTCAAATCAACAATCTAAAGTAAGGCAGTGATTTCGGTGATTTAGTTTCAAAAAATAGGTCGAGTGATAATTAAGGTTGATTAGAAAAATTAAATATAGTGAAGTAGAGCTTAGGAAATGATTAGAGACAATACCTCTACATTAATTGTATTTCAGCGGTTGCTAGATCCCATATTAGCTATAAGCTTATTGTCATTTCTAACTAAATACTATAATGTGCATTATGGTATTCCTTATATTCTACTCGGTGCCATAGCTTTTCTCTTAATTCTTCCTGTTTTTAAAGCAACAGGTCTGTATCGTTTTTACCGAGGTGAACCTCTTACAGCAGAAATTCCTCACATTTTACTAGGCTGGGGAATCGTGCTTTCAATTCTGTTGTTTTTAGGCTACGTCACTAAATTTTCAGCTATATTTTCGCGGACTATTTTATTAGCTTGGGCTGTATCTGTTCCTCTAGTTTTATACATTGCTCATTTAAGCATTAGGATAGTGCTGCGTCAGCTTCGCGCTGCAGGACGCAATAATCGTACCGCTGTCATTGCCGGAGTAAGTGAGGTGGGTTGTCAGCTAGCAGAACAAATTCAACAAGATCCTTACTTAGGCATTAAATTATTTGGTTTTTTTGATGACAGAGCTTCTTTAAATCTCTCAAATCTTCATGGGAAGCCATTAATTGGGACGCTGGCGGAACTGCCGGAGTACGTACGTCAACACGCCATCAACGTTGTTTATATCACAACTCCCGTATGGCATGAAGAAACTCTTGCAAGCTTAATGGCGGAATTGCAGGATACTACAACCTCTGTGCATATTGTTCCTAATATCTTTATGTTGGACTTAATGCAGGCTAGGTTTCGAGAAATTAATGGGATTCCGCTGATTGCAGTTTGGGAAGTTCCCTTCTCTGATTTGCAATATGTCTTGAAGCGAGCGATTGATATTATTTTTGCCTCTTTGGTATTAGTTTTGCTATCTCCACTAATGGTACTGATTGCCATTGGGGTTAAACGTTCTTCCTCAGGTCCAGTGTTTTTTAAGCAACATCGCTACGGACTGAACGGTCAGAAAATAATAATCTACAAGTTTCGGTCTATGACTGTAATGGAAAATGGACACACTGTTGTTCAGGCGAAACGCAACGACCTTAGAATTACTAAATTTGGCGCTTTCTTGCGGCGTACTTCTCTAGATGAATTACCGCAGTTTATCAATGTGCTACAAGGTCGCATGAGCGTTGTGGGTCCCCGGCCCCACGCTGTTGCCCATAATGAACAGTACCGTAAGCTGATCACTGGCTATATGCTCCGTCATAAAGTCAAGCCTGGAATTACTGGATGGGCACAAATCCACGGACTACGGGGTGAAACTGATAGCTTAGACAAAATGAAAAAACGCGTGGATTTTGATTTGCAATACCTTAAAATTTGGTCTTTGGGACTGGATTTTATGATCATTCTCAGAACATTTATGGTTTTCTTTCAAAACCATAATGCCTTCTGACTATCACCTTGAAATTGTGGCTTGATGGAAACAAGGTAAACAAATTTCCTAGCAATGCCGATGCTGATGCCACTGCCAAGCATGGCTGATAATCTCTTGTAAAACTGGGTGCTGAGGTTCCCATCCCAAAAGTTTTCTTGCTTTATCGCTACTGCCGACAAGAATTGGTGGATTTTTGGGACGGCGATCGCTCTCTACTACTTTAATGTTCCGAGCCGTTACCTTTTCAGCGGTTTCAATCACCTGTTTAACCGAAAAGCCATTACCATTCCCTAAGTTAAGGACTGCTGTATCGCTACCCTGCAACAAATATTTCAGCAGTCGATTCGTAAAGAAGTTGAAACAGCCTTGCCTGGAGCTTGAAAGCAGGCTTAATAGAAGGAGGACAGTATTTTTTTGTAGTAGATTAGTCGAACTTGAATACCCTATCTTTTTTTGCTTCAACTGCTTTAACTCCCTGCCAAACAGCCGCTTCATTATCCTTGTCACCCTTTGAAGCCTTACAGGGATGAACATATAGCAAACTAGCTTTGCAGCATCTGTCGAACTTGTTGCTGGAGCGTAGTATTTTGGAGTGTTGTTGCAAAAATTTGGTTGAAGCGCTGCACCTCCAGACCTTCTTGCTCAACTATCTGCTTCATGTGGGACTGATTCTCTAGTTGAATCTGCTCAACCTTCGTAAATGCTTTCTCAAAGTCTTGTTTTTCTTTCTGGGTGATTTCTGTTTCGGGTTGAGCTTCAGGATTTTGCTGCGCTAGATAAATTGCAGTGAACCGTTCCTGACTTAAACCCTCGTCTTCGACTGCCTGTACCATCAAAGTTTGGAACTGATGATAAGTTACTTGTAGTTGTTGAACCGCACTGGCAAACTTTTGAAGTTCTTCTGGGCTAACTTGTATTTGAAGTGCTTCCTGTTGCATCTGAACCGGAGATTCTAAAGTGTCCGCTTGAGCAGATAAGCTACCTACTAGCAAGAAGATACAAATAAGAATACTTGTCAGAAGTTGTTTTAGCATATTGATCTCTTTTAAGTGTAAGTATTAGGCAGTCGTGATGATTATAGTAAGGGGAGCGATCGCCACTCTCCAATAAGTATCTCCAGTTTAGACGCTGGAAAGCAAAGTAGTTGAGGTTAACCCCTGGCTAAAGATTTTGTTAGCCAAGGGTTAACTTATACTCTCTATGGTTAAGAACTGGCGAGGAAGTTCTTCACAGGAGCGCCACCGTTACGACCAACAGCAGGGATTGTAAGTAGCTGATCTGTAGCTACGCCATTAGCATTAGGGTTAACAGAGTTCTGACTGCCGGGATGCCCATTTGGAACGCGCAATTCTGGGCCGTCAAAAGGCGCTTTACGGAACTTAACTCGTTGATCAGTAAGCGATTTCAAGAATGCTACTAGATCCGCTTGTTCCTTGGCACTGAGTCCCAGGTTCTGGATATCTGGGTCCAGATTACTTTTTCCTCCAGTAGCAGGAGGGATTGGCGGGAATCCAGTGGTGTCATCTTCTTTTGGTCCTCGGCGATCGCCACCGCGATTGTAAAACTGGATCACTTGCTCCAAAGTCCGCTGTCCACCATTGTGAAAGTAGGGAGCAGTGAGTTCTATATTCCGCAGTCCAGAAGTTTTGAAGGCTCCGTCTACAGCTACTCTCTCAGTTTTGGATATGGGAGCGCATGGTTCGCCACCGCCTGGAATATCCGGTGCACAGTGAACTTCTTCAGGTGAAATACCCTGCTGAGCCAGACGGGTCATCGAAAGTGGTTTGCCAAACGGGTCTTTATCACCCAAGCCGAGGTCTTCAAACGTAGGTCTGACACCAATGTTATAGAAACCGTTGTCATAGACAGCAGTTTTATTGTCTCCCATGATCATCCGTTCAAGCTTTTCGTTCTTCACATTTCTCACGGAAGCATTGGTGAATTCAGGACCACCGTGGCAGTTGATGCACTTAGCTTTGCCCTCGAATAGCTCTTTCCCCGACTTCTGTTGGGCGCTGAGAGCGCTGGAGTTCCCATCAAAGTATTGGTCAATGGGTGCATTATCAGAGACTAGTGTGGACTCGTACAACTGAACTGCTAGCCCAAAGAATAGCGAAAAATTGTACTCTCCCAGCGTATATTCATTAGGTTCCAAAGGGCGGTTCGGTTTGAGAACGATTTCCCTTTGAGTACCAGTACCATCCGGGGATGGAATAACTCTGACCATGTAATTAGATTGCCACCACTCTGGTTTAAAGGCGCTCTGAATTAGGGACTCGTAAGTCTCTGGTCTAATGCCTTGATCTTGAGGTGCTCTACTAAAGGGACCCAGAACACTGTCATCACTAGCTACAGACTGCGTGGCGAGAGGCCTAAGCCTAAATAGCTTTTTACCTGTCTGCCTAGTGAGTCTCCTGGATCTCTCGTCAAGTGGTCCGAACTTCTTCCCAATCTCCTTAAACGTGCGACCATCAGCAGACATCTCGAAGGATGCGAGCGGTGGCCCCACTGCTTGGGAAGCCAGAGACGAATCTTTGAGGCTGACCTTCACATTAGTTGGAGGTCGTAACGGGGAGATTGACTTTAGCACAAAGGCATTAGGGTCTCTTTTCCCAAACGGATTTACGCCGTTAAAGTCATTCTGAGCGCGTCCATCCCAGAAGTTGCGGAAGTTGAACACCGCATTAATCGTGGTTGGTGCGTTGCGCGGCTCTACCCGACGGACTTCAATACCTTTGACGTTGAAAACTGGATCAGGTTCAAAGATTACTCTATCTTTGGCACTACCAGGAATAACCTCGATAAACTTAGTTTTGAAAACTCCTTGAGAGGAAGTGATATCGTTTGAGTCCGCCATAACTCTCGACTCGCGATCGTTTGGGTTTGCTAACTTATGGAATGGATAATCTCCGGTCTTTAGCGTGTAGTTCGGTTTACCAGTCTGGAAAGTTGTATCCGGATTTGGACTCCGGTTGAGATTCACGCGCAAAAGCCCTGGGCTAATCTGGTTTTTGATTCTGCTGTCTGCTCCAGCGTTGAAGTGACAAGTAGCACACGACTGAATGCCGTCGCTACCGACCTGCATATCCCAGAAAAGCGATTTACCCAGGACGATCGCGGCTGCCTTATCTTTAACGTATACAGCCAGTTCGCTAGTGCTCGGTCCCGGAACTGACACACTTTTGAGTGAACCCAGAGGCTGGGAAGGAGGCGCTGATACTTGGGCGATCGCTGGTGCTGATAGTTGTGACGACATACTATGTCCAGCAATGATTGCGATCGCAAAGATGGCGACGAACTTCGTTCTCTTTTTGATGTTCCTCGACAAGCTTGACATCAGTTGGGTCAGAAGTGAAGCATTTTTGCTTCTGCCTGTTTTCCCAATTGGACTTGGTGCCACTACTGGTAAAAGCAGTTTTTCGCCGCGCTTCTGATTGTTCCGACGGTAGCTTAGAAAGTTAATTCCTCCCAAGTATTCCTTAGCTTGTTGCCACTGCGCTTTTGTAAATCTTAAAGC
Organism: Chroococcidiopsidaceae cyanobacterium; assembly: GCA_041748755.1. Taxonomy (GTDB): domain Bacteria; phylum Cyanobacteriota; class Cyanobacteriia; order Cyanobacteriales; family Chroococcidiopsidaceae; genus JAHHHE01. The sequence goes on from JBGTCQ010000044.1 coordinate 48,675, forward strand.
CGACTTTAGAAAAGAGCGGCCAGAAGATGTCAGCAGTAGGCATAGTGGTATGCCAATAAATAACAACAGAAGAACTAGTATTCGCATAATACTAAATCCTCCAAAATGTTGATAAATAAAAGCGTTGAAGTTATGCATGAGTAAAATGTGTGAGTAGTAACAAATTTGCTCGAATCTCAACAGGTAAATTTTCAGTAAATTCCGCGGACACTCCACTGTCGGCAGCTTTTGACTAGTCGTTAAAAACCGACTCGTTGGACTTGACCGTGGCTACGCCTGAACTATGAAGTCTCCACCTGCTAGGAGTAGAACATCAGTGAGCCTGGCAAACTGCGCCCCGGTTCCAAAACCTGCGGCTGAGCCGTTTTGGTTGTAGTACAAGTTACCAAAGTCACTAAAAACAATACTGCTACTACTGGTTGCAGCTTGGGCATTAGTTGCGACTCTGGCAAAGTCACCAGCGTTTAATCCACCAGCAGCACTGGTAAGGTTCCTGAAAGTCGTTTTATCCAGGACAATGTTGTCAATGCCGGATCTAAAGTCAGTGATCGTATCGATCCCAATCGCAGCAGTTGTAAAGGCAGCATTAGTGTTGTAGAGGAAATTATCACTACCGCCGCTGCCTGTAAGCACGTCAAACCCTGCTCCACCGCTAATCGTGTTATTAGCATTGTTGCCCGTGATAATGTTGCTGAGTTTATTGCCCGTACCCTTGATATTACCAGTACCTGTGAGCGTAAGTTTTCCCAGGTAGGCTCCCAGCGTATAGGTGACTGACGACTCAACGGTATCTGTGCCAGAGCTGAAGGTTTCTCTAACAACGTCTGCTGTGTTGTCAACAATGTAGGTGTCATTGCCTAGACCACCAACCATCAGGTCATTGCTAAGTCCACCATCTAAAATGTCATTGCCACCAATACCGAACAACTTGTCGCTGCCATCTCCACCCGTGAGATCGTCATTACCGATGCCCCCAGAGAGGAGATCGTTGCCAATACCTCCATCGAGAACATCATCGCCAGCTTCACCAAATAATTCGTCAGCGCCGTCTCCGCCATTGAGTATGTCGGAGCCTGAGCCACCACCAAGAATGTCGTTGCCAGCTTCACCAGATAAAACGTTGTTGGCAGTATTACCAGCGATGATGTTATTAATCTGGTTACCTGTGCCGTTGATCGCGCGAAAACCTGCGAGGTTTAGATTTTCCAGGTTGGCAGCTAGTGTCAAGGTAATCCAGGTATTAACAATATCTATTCCCCCACCAATACCCTCTTGAATAATGTCAGTAGCTAGATTCACAACGTAGGCATCATCACCTATGCCACCAACAAGTGTATTCCTGCCATTTCCCCCATCCAAGAAGTCATTCCCCGAACCTCCATCTAGGAAATCATCGTCAAGGTTACCAAATAAATCATCATTTCCGGCTCCACCCAAGAGCGTGTCAGAGCCTGATTCACCATCAAGGAGATCATTGCCATCTAAACCAGAGAGAGTATTGTTAGCAGTGTTAGCCAAAATGGTGTTGTCGAGGTTGTTACCTGTGCCTTCAATCGCACCAAAACCCCCAAAATTCAGCACCAAGTTCTCAACATTGGCACCCAGCGTATAGTTAACGAAAGCATCTACAGTATCTATACCTTCATTGAAACCCTCTACAACTGTGTCAAGGGTAAGATCACCCTGATCAGAAATAATGTAGACATCATTACCCAATCCACCTTCTAGAATATCAGCGCCAACAGAATCAGTCAGAACATCATTGCCAGCTCCGCCAATTAGATTGTCGTCACCGTCAGCGCCGAATATGTCGTCATCTCCAGCTTCACCTCTTAAGGTGTTACTGGCACTATTACCAATAATAAAATTGTTGAGGGCGTTTCCTGTACCGTTGATTCGGGCACCAATACCGCTGATAGGGTTATCTGTAAGGATCAGATCCTCTAAGTTGTTACCCAGAGTGTAGTTAACAGTAGACTCGACAGTATCAAATAGTCCTGCATTGGGGTTTTCTCTAATGACTTCCAGTAGGCTATCAACGATGTAAGTATCGTTACCATCACCACCTTCCATACTGTCATTACCGCTACCACCATCTAGCAAGTCATTTGCACCCAAGCCAAATAATGTGTCGTTTCCTGCAAGACCATTAATTTGGTCACTTTGGTTGGTTCCAATTAAACTATTGTTACCTGGAGTACCATTTATAACTGCCATACTTTAGTTACTCCTTTTGGATTTTAAAAACGCGAATATTTTTCATTTTGATTAAGTTGAATCTGACTGTTACTAATACAGAAATGCAAATCACCGCACTTACAACCAACGTTTTAGATGTTTGATTTAGACCTAAAACATTTTTAATAAATGACTAGACAACTAGAATTTCCTCGTTCAGATCTTGACCACTTTGGCATTGGTAGATGTATGAGCTACATTGTGTAGATAAAATGTTTGATGGCGTTGCTTTGCAGCCTGGCACTTGAAGTTTATAAGTATCCTTCTTTTGTTGAATTGAAAACTATCTTTCTAGTGCCACTATGAATTTAGCCAGCTTATGTTGGCTTTTTAAACGAAGAGTTAGAACTTAACTAGAAAGCAATACTACTGTGGCAAAGCAATATTAGTTTAAGACATGATATCAATGTTTCTACTAGATACAGCTAAGCTGCTGAATGTATTCTTATCAAGATGGGTAACATGCATTCATACTTATTTAATCTAAATATGCAGTTACTGGGTGTAACAAAAATTACACCAGATATTGTCTGCTCTTTGCAATTTAAGCAGTCGAAAAGAGAACATTTAAGTTCGTCTCTTACCTAGTTCACTTAAATTCATTTGTCATTACCTATGAACCCTTAATTAAAAGATGCTGGGCAGTATTCAACACTCATATGTAAATAAACCATAAAAACTGTACGTAAGCAATTAAGGTATCAACTCTAACAGAACTTAAACCTGCTTCGGTAACTATACTTTACTACTATCCCAACAAGAAGCAGGAATATAATATCAGCAAGTGGGCGATCGCCTAAGCGAGAATAATTGATTGGCCGCTACATCCAAAGCTGCATTGAGTTCAACTTAAAAATCATATCTTTAGAAAGTAAAGAACTCGGAAAGAAAAGGAATATAACAAACAGTAAATCCACGATTAAACATAACTTAAACATAACTTAAACTTTCTCCAAAAATAAATGAAATTTGCTCAATTTTGCTCAATATGTGCTTATTAATTACCATAGTCAGCATCTCCACGTAAGGTAGAGAAAAGAAGTAATCAGCTTCTAACCACTAGCCGTTAGTACAGCAATCTTAAGGAAGTGCGATCGCTAAATCGTTCGTAGCAACCTTGAATTGATGGCTCAAAGTCGCAAAAAATTAATATTTCAAGCTTATAAATTTGCCGATACATCTCTGCGGCTGCAAGGAATTGGGATCTATCTTCGACTTGACATAGAATTACTACTTCGGCTTGGGGATTGTAAGTATTCAATCTGGTTGCCAATTGCGAGTCCTCACGGGCAAGCCCCTTTGGGGCATCGCACCAATTCGCCCAAACTGACATACCAGCGCGGCAACCAATTAGCTTTTGCCGAGAGAGACTCAAGCAATGGCAGTTTCAAGAGATTTGTGGCGCTGACATACTGCACTGACAACTTAGAGTGATGTTCCCATCGAGGCGTTAGTGTGACAAAGCCACGTCCTTCTTCTTGTAAACCTTGATAAGCAACGTAGCTAGATGTTCCCAGAATTGCTGCTATTACACTCAAGTGGGAGAACAAAAGCCGCTAGTGCAAGGTTTGAAACATCTTATTATAAAGCTTGGTTGAGCCGATAACCCAAGCCATAGACTGTCTCAATCAAGTCAACAGCCCCAGCTAGTTTCAATTTTTGCCGTAAACCTCTAATGTGAACCTTAACCGTTTCTTCTCCTGGTGGCTCCTCTAACGACCAAAGATGAGCGAGAAGTTCACCACGGTTGAATACTCGATGAGTGTTGCGCAGGAACAACTCAATTATTTGATACTCTTTTGGAGTTAAACGAAGTACTTGCTCATTATATGTAACTTTGCAGCTACTGGGGTCTAGCCGCAAATTTCCCCATTCCAGCACCGGCGGTAAGATTGTTACCCCCCGACGCAATAAAGCCCGGACGCGGGCTATTAGCTCTTGCAGATCAAAGGGTTTAACGACATAGTCATCGGCACCTGCATCTAAAGCCATTACTTTATCGGTACTAGTATCTCTGGCAGTCAACATCAGAATAGGCATAGAATAACCGTTTCGACGCAACTGCCGACATAAGGTTACGCCATCTAGCTTGGGTAACATCACGTCTAACAAAATTAAATTATAGGGAAAGGCTTCTACAAACTCCTGCCCTACTTGACCATTCTTAGCAATATCAACGACATAACGTTGGTCAGTGAGCGCTTCTGCTAGAGCGTCAGCAATGCGTTCATCATCCTCTATGAGCAGAATTCTCATAGTAGTCTGGTGCCATAAAACAGTAAATTAGTCACCAAGCAAGCAACCTGCATTTAGTAATTGCAGCAATCATCCTTTAGAACACCATTTATTTGAATTCTGGTACAAAAACTTTTTAAGGAAGGATCACCTTATACAAGTCACTGTAAAAGTTGATTTTAGGTACATTCCCATAATACTTACTAGCATTTTCTTGGCCTTTTAGGCAATAAATTTAGTGACTACCTAAATTTAAGCAATAAACACGTTTATCGTGTAGATAAAAATAGAAAAAGCCAAGCCCCTGTTTAACGAGGCGTTTGATAAACCAAGACTTGGCTTGTGTAACGGCAAATAAAATTCGTTGGTATCTTTTCTAAAAGCTTAAAAGAACCAGCCGTAAGAGTGGAGTCCCCTACCCAAAAGATTCACCCCCAAATAGCAAACCCATACAACTACAAACCCAGCTGAGGCGAGAATTGCTGGATTCCGTCCCTGCCAACCACGAGTAATCCGCGAGTGTAGATAGGCAGCAAATACTAGCCAAGTAATCAAAGCCCAGGTTTCCTTGGGGTCCCAACTCCAGTACGAACCCCATGCTTCATTCGCCCAAACTCCACCAGCAATAATTCCAATTGTCAACAACGGAAATCCCAACCCAATAATCCGATAACTGATGTTATCCAATGTTTCTGCAAGAGTCAGTCGCTGTGGCGAAAGGTGTTGTGGTGTTTGATTAATTGTTGTTTGTGGCGGCTGGGTAGTAACGACATCCAAAACCGCAGTCTTAGCGTTGCCGTTACTCTCAATCATGGCAACTATTGGTGATGCTGCTTGAGGTGGAGTTACTAAGTCTGTGGCACGCTGCAAGCGGTAGCCGTTGTGACGATAGCCACCTGTACCCACAGAACTGCCTCGGAGTTCGATATTTTGACCGCGCGTCACGACTAGAAAGGCGATCGCCAAAAGTGACCCAACCATTAAGGCAGAATAGCTCAGCATCATAACGCTGACGTGCATCATCAGCCAGTTTGACTTCAGCGCTGGAACTAATGGCGCGGAGGACTGCATATCTTTAGGCAATGTCAACGCGGCAAAAGCAGTAATTGCCATTGCCACAGGTGTTGTGACTACTCCGACTAAGCGACTACCAGTATTAGTTTCCGCAATTAAATGAACCGTGGTAATTCCCCATGCTAGGAAAAATAATGATTCATACAGATTGCTTAAAGGAAAGTATCCGGCTTCGATCCATCTAGCACTAAGTAAGGCGGCAATGCATAAGTTGGCAATTATCATCCCTGCTGTGCCTATTGTTGGTAGATAGCGCAATCCCGCAAAAGCTGCTCCTACCCAGTAAATCAGCATTGTTAGGAATAGGACTGCAAATGATATGTTGTCCAGCCCATTCTGGAGTGTTATTAGATTCATTGAGTGTTCTCCGTAATTCTGAGTAGTAAATTATACAATCCTAGCACCACTAGCTTTTATCAATTCCACTATCTTAACTCTAGGCCTTTGATCGCCTTTGGGGCTGCGCTAACACCAAGGGCTAACGGCTTCGCGATCGTTGGAATTATGGGGATGTTGGTTGTGTAGCAGACATGGGGTCTGGACTAGGCAATAAACCTGGGTTCTCAGCTTTTTTAAGCGAGACAAATATGTCGTAGCGAACACTGCGCTGATCACTCACAGCGGCAGTTATCCCAATTGAGCGCATTGCCTCCAGCAAAGTTTTTTGGTTAGGGAGGAATTGATTTAAAGGCAAGGCTTTGACTGTGGGATTAACATTCAGGAAAAACTGACCATTATTAGGACTAACAGCAGGCACTGTTTTTTGAAATTGCTCAGTGCTAGCTAATGTAATCGCAGGTTTAGGAATAATCTGCTCAACAATCGGTGCGCCCAGTGTCAAAAAAGCAATATTTTCATCCAGCCAACCATGAGTAGCAGTCAAAGTTCCATAAGGTGAAATCCAATTGAAGACTGGTTTCCCTCCTACTTTCGCTTCCTGGATTTGGAACTGATATTGACGGCTGATTACCTTATCTAGCTGCTGAAGTGACTTCTCAGCCTTGAGGCGATCGCTCGTTTCTACCATAAATAGCAACGAGAGCGCAAAATCTTTAGAGTCACCTGTTTGAGCAGCTGGGATGATAGATAGTGAAAATCCACCCATCCAGCTCAGCAAATCCCGCTCTAAATCCAGACCTGTAAGAGACTTGACACCTCCGCGAAGATTCTCTGGTGGAATAGGCGCAAGTGGATTGGATACCCCCTGAGTGTAGTCCTGCCATAATTGCTGCAAATTACCACCGGATATCATCATCAACGTATCAGCAGGGAGGCGGCTCTGCATCTTACCCGCCTTGTTTTCTACCATATGGACACGCCGACTATTCTGCTTTAGCCAAGAAATGCTCTTAAACCTAATTCCTTCTGATTCTAGGATAACCGTAGATGCCAAACCCTGATGGTTTTGGAGTTGCGCTAGACCTTGGGAAGAAAAGGAGCGCGATGGGTTTGCAGCTGCTACTCTGGCAGCTGCCGGAATATTGACATAAAACTGGGCAAAGCGTTGAGCTTTAATTTTATTTAGCGCCTGGGTGTAGCCAGATGTTTTGGCTATAGATGCTCCGCTTTTATAAGTGTCAATCGCGCTCTCGGTTGCTTTAGGATTATCGGTTACTACCAAGAAACGCTGATCCAGCACGGTTGTTGAGTAATTTTGAGAAGGTGCGCCCTGGGTCTCTTTAATTTGTACACCTTTATAGTTACGAGCAACCCACTTGCCCTGTTTAAGTGGCTTAGGTTTTGACAATATCTGTTTTGCAGCTGCTGAATTTTCAACTGGCAGCACCATGATCACAGACTGTTTGTTAGTAGCAGTAGCTGAGGTTGGCGAAGATTTATTTGGTGGTGTAGTGTGAGGAGACAGAAAAGCAATTGTTACTTCCTGTCCTACCCAAGGCTGAATATCTTGCTGGTAGTTGTAGCCATTGGCGGTAAGGAAAGAATCACGTAACTCCGCCAAATTCTTGTCTAGTTCTGCTTGCGTCTGTTTCGTGCCAAATTTCCGTAGTTGCTGCCATTGAGCTACGTCTGTAGCGACAGAGACAGTTAGTAAAGCATCTTGGGGAATGATATTAGCTCCTACTGGCATATCTCCCAACCAAGAAGTTTGTTGGCTGAGTATCCAGTAGGCAGCAATTCCACCACCAATCAGCAAGCCAGATGCTCCTAAAGTAAGCAAGAGAGAAGGTTTATTTTTTTCAGGCATTGGTCAGAGGACAGAGAGTGTCTGAAAAGTTAGACATATATTAAGGCGTTGCACTCAAAAAACTGAAAACAGCGCTTTTATCAGCTCTTTTTTCCTAGTCTAATACTCCTAGAAGATAAGCGTAAGAGACTTTCCCCACACCCGGGCAATGCAACGAAAGACAATGTTCAACCGCAGCGTCCGCTGGCATACTGCTGCGTTGCTTCCTCCTGGAGACTTGGGAAAATTACCAAAAGTACAGGCAGGCTAACAAAAGGAAAAAGTCCGCTTATTTGCTCAGCAGACGGTTGCTGTGGGCTTTAAACCCAGATAATGCAAGTGGCAACTGCACCGATGTCCCTTGTCCAGTGATAGAATTCCATAATTCCAATCATAAATAAAGGGCTGAATGTGGTTCAAGCACCGCCTTTAACCTCCGATAGCTCAGTAGCTGATTTTGAGGCATCGTTACCAGAATGGTTGCACCATCTTGCTGAACGAATCATAGCTGGGGAACATCTAAGTAGAGAAGAAGCGATCGCGCTGACTCAAATCGAAGGTCAAGAGAATATTTTATTGTTGTGTGCAGCAGCAAATAAAGTACGCTCCTCTTGCTGTGGTAATACAGTAGATTTATGCAGCATTATCAACGTTAAATCTGGTAATTGTTCCGAAAACTGCGGCTTCTGCTCCCAATCGGCTCACCATCCAAGTGACGACTCGCCGATATATAGTTTAAAGTCTAGCGAGGAAATTATTGCCCAAGCTAAATCTGCCGAAACAGCCGGAGCAAAGCGATTCTGTCTTGTTAGTCAAGGACGCGGCCCTAAATATAGCAGTCCGAAATCAGCTGAATTTGAACGTATTTTGGCAACGGTACGACAAATTTTAGCGGAAACGAATATTAAGCCCTGCTGTGCTTTAGGAGAGGTAACAAAAGAACAAGCGCAAGCACTCAAAGAAGCTGGTGTAACGCGCTACAACCACAATTTGGAGGCATCTGAGAGCTTTTTTCCCCAAATTGTCACAACTCATACTTGGCGCGATCGCGTTGCTACAGTAAAAAATCTCAAGGCAGCGGGAATTCAAGCCTGTACTGGAGGAATTATCGGACTAGGTGAAAGCTGGGAAGATCGAGTGGATCTCGCCTTAGCATTGCGGGAACTGGAAGTGGAATCAGTGCCAATAAATTTATTAAATCCACGCGCCGGAACACCACTAGGCTCAAGCCCCAAACTTGATCCTGATGAAGCACTCAAGGCGATCGCTATCTTCCGACTCATCCTCCCCAAGCAAATTCTGCGCTATGCTGGCGGTCGTGAAGCTGTCATGGGCGAGCTTCAAGCCCTCGGTTTAAAAGCTGGTATTAACGCCATGCTAATAGGTCACTATCTCACCACAATGGGTCAACCACCAGAACAAGACCACGCCATGCTTAATCAACTTGGTCTCCAAGGCGGCGAAGCTCCAATTCCTGGTGAGTGGGAAATGAAGTAATAGGGTGATGGGGAAAGTGTCCCCTTGTCCCCTTGTCCCCTTGTCCTCCCTACCTCCTAATCCCCCTACTCCTTATAGATGGTGGCTGCTCCCAATCAACTGCTGTGGTCTCTAATAGGTCTACTCCTGACTATTGGTGGTACTTTTATTGAAGTGTATATCACCAGTTCACCTTGGAATTGGAATCATAACGGAATTCAGACTCTATCTTTGGGTGTCACATATCAAATTGGCGCGGTACTACTGGTGGGCTGTTTGGGAGGTAAGAACGCTGGGGCGCTGTCTCAAATTGCATATCTAGTCCTCGGCTTAACCTGGTTCCCTGTCTTCGCCCAAGGCGGTGGCATTGAATATCTTAAGCAGCCCCACTTTGGCTACTTGTTAGGCTTTATTCCTGGAGCTTGGGTTTGCGGCTTCCTTGCCTTTCAAGCTTCCCCAAAACTAGAGTCTCTATCCTTTAGTTGTATTTGTGGTTTAGTGACAATTCATCTTACTGGTCTAGGTTACTTAGGTTTGACCCATACCTTCAACTGGGCGGGTTCACAGGCACTACCTCTACTGCAAGCTATTCTTAAGTATTCCTTCTATCCTCTACCAGGACAACTGGCTGTCGCCTGTGCCGTCACAGTTTTAGCTTACGGGCTGCGACACTTAATGTTTTATTAGTTAAACCTGTAATTTTCTTATAGTTGTCCGTTGTTGAATATCAACAGACTACGAGCTACTAATTAATTTCTATGCATGTGAAAAACCGCCTTTTCTGGGTCGCTGCCATAATAAGTTTAGTCTTGGACCAGCTAACTAAATATTGGGTAGTGCAAAACTTTAATCTCACAGAAACACAACCTTTATTACCAGGGGTATTTCACCTTACTTATGTTACAAACACTGGTGCAGCTTTTAGTCTATTCAGCGGCCATGTTGAGTGGCTGCGCTGGCTGTCTTTGGCAGTAAGTTTGGGTTTGATGGCACTTGCCTGGTTTGGAGGAGTGCTGAACACTTTTGAACAGTTGGGCTATGGCTTAATTTTAGGAGGAGCGCTAGGAAATGGTATTGATCGATTTGTTGCCGGTAGCGTCGTTGATTTTCTGGACTTCCAGCTGATTCAATTTCCCGTGTTTAATTTGGCAGATGTATTTATTAACATCGGCATTGTCTGCCTATTGATTGCCACTTTTGATCGTTCACCAACTTCAAACCGCAGATTTCGCTAAGATCAAGGATGGAAGTTGCCCGGTAATAGTGATTGAAACCTCAATCGAATTTATTTTCAGCTAATTCATTTTCTAGATAAATAAAAAAATAATGGGGTAGTAGTACCCCATCTTTTAGTCTGACTGCGTTTGATAGCAGCCATACGTTTGTTTCGTAGTCATTGCCCAGATTTATGTAGACTGTACGCTATCCGTTCATCTGGGCAAACAACAATCCTTATTTACTAAGGATTCGATTGTGTACCACTGTCAGTCGGAGTCTCGGAACCGCTAGTGCCTGTGCCAGGTTGAGTCGTGCTGTCAGGAGATGTAGTGTCCGTAGTACTAGGATCTGACTGGGTACCGCCACCAGTCGGGCTTTCAGGAGTAGGAATCCCCGTGTCAGGTTGAGTCATACTGCCAGGAGATGTAGTATCCGTGGTACCAGGAGTTCGTGTGCCGCCGCCTGTTGGACTCTCAGGAGTGGCGCTACCATCAGTTCCTGGTACTGTGCTGTCAGGGGTGGCGCTACCATCAGTTCCTGGTACTGTTGTACTGTCAGGAGTTATGCTGCCGTCCTGTGAGGGGCGTGATTCAATTTCGTCAGGAGAAGGACTGTCAAGCGCGCCGTCAGGGGCTGCACCCGCAGGAGGCGTTGCGCCGTCAGGCGATGGGCTACCAGGAGTCATCGTGCCATCAGGGGTCATTGTGCCGTCAGGAGAGGGGCTACCAGGAGTCATCGTGCCATCAGGAGTCATCGTGCCATCAGGAGTCATCGTGCCATCAGGTGAGGGGCTACCAGGAGTCATCGTTCCTGGGGCAGTTGTGGCATCAGGAGTCGTCGTGGCATCCGGTGTAGTCGTAGTGCTGCCGCTTGTACCATCAGGTGTAGTGCCTGTGTTACTTGCATTGCCTTGGCAGCGCGAATTGAGCTGGAAACGCTCACACAAAATCTTCATACCCTCCGGCGAAAGCTTAATTTCTGAACTTTCACTAGTTGATTGGGCAACAGCAACGCTGCTAGTCATTGTTAAAGCAAAAGCTGCCCCAAGCAGGGTTAAAAATTTTATTTTCACAATACTTAACCTCAATAGAATTATTTGCTCATTAAATCAAATGAGTAGGTGTCAAAAATCTATCTTGGTGAGGATATGTACTTGTATTTTACATGAATTTTAGTTTTATAAATCAGTAAAGATTGTTTTAGGAACCACTAGAGTAACTTTATCGTCTAAAAGATATTTTACCAAAAAATATAAGGTGATTTTATCATTTATAAATAAAAATGGGATTAATGGTCAATATGATGATTGCAGACAAGACTTCAAGTTATAAAACAGAATATTATTACTTTTTTCAGTAACGCTCCTGGTGTAAATATAGTCCAAGCACGCTGCGCTAAATTTTGGGGGCGGGCCTAGTAGGATCACTCATGCTCACTAAATTTAAATCGACAACTGCTTTTCAAGCTTGCGAGTAGAATAATTCCAGTACAAAAATCTGGATGCGTAAAAAACTCCACTCTCACTCTTATGCCACATTGGTGCTGTGAATAGACCATGAGTTTCCCCCAGCCTCCTCAAAAAAAGCCTCAAACGTTGCTGGGTCAGGTGACCCAGGCGGTACAAACGATCCATGCCAAGGTTGATTTCTCCAAGCTGGCGCTGAAGCCGAATGCCAGAGTACCAGAACTTTGGGTGCAAGATGCGGGGGCGGATAAAGCCGAGGTTTATCCCTTATTGGGCGATCGCTACTTACTAGGTCGTAGTTCCAAATCCTGCGATATTGTCGTCCGCAACCCAGTCGTGAGTCAGATTCACCTGTCAGTGTCGCGGGTTTCGAGTCGAGGGCGGACACGATTTATCCTCAAAGATGAAAACTCTACCAACGGTATCTATCGCCGCAAGCGACGGATCACTTCTGGAGAGTTGCGCCACGGCGATATTTTTACCCTTGGTCCGCCGGAACTCGCCGCCTCTGTGCGACTGCAATATGTCGATCCACCTCCCGTGTACGTTCGAGCCGCAAACTGGAGTGCTTACGGCATTGGAGGTATTACTGCATTGGTGGCATTGGGTATTGGCATCGAGTGGTTAAAATTTTCTGTGTGGCCGTTGCCTACGTCCTCTCAAGGACCAGTAATTGTTTACGCCCGTGATGGAACGCCCCTACGTCAGCCACGCACTACAGCTCACGTGGACATGAAGCAGTTATCAGAGTTTTCTCCTTACCTCTCAAAAGCTGTAGTTGCCTCTGAGGACAGCCGCTTTTATTGGCACTTCGGGGTTGACCCAATTGGTATTTTGCGCGCCGTAGTAGTGAATTTGCGTGGCGGTGGGTTTAAAGAAGGAGCGAGTACGGTGACGCAGCAGGTTGCCCGGAGTTTGTTCCGAGACTACGTAGGAGCAGAAGACTCGGCAGCGCGTAAATTGCGTGAAATCGTGGTTGCGCTGAAGCTAGAAACGTTTTACAGTAAGGATTTTCTGTTGCTGACTTACTTAAATCGCATCTTCGTAGGCGGAGACACATCTGGGTTTGAGGATGCCTCACGGTATTACTTTGAAAAGTCGGCTAAAGATTTAACCCTTTCCGAAGCCGCGACATTAGTAGGAATTCTGCCAGCTCCCAACGCTTTCAATTTCTGTGGAGACGAGCCGAGTCGCCAACGAGCGATTACATACCGCGATCGCGTGATTACTCGGATGCTGGCTCAAGGACAGGTAACAGTTGATGAGGCAAATCGGGCCAGGCGATCGCCGATTGAAGTTAGCCGTAAAGTTTGTGAAGAGCAAGCTAATACGATTGCCCCATATTTTTATAGTTATGTATTTCAAGAACTCGAATCCATTTTGGGGGAACAACTAGCAAGAGAAGGCAACTTTATTGTTGAAACTCAGCTAGATCCCCAAGCACAAGCGCAGGCAGAATCCGCTTTACGTAACACTGTTAGCAATGCTGGCGGAACTTATAACTTTTCTCAAGGTGC
>JBGTCQ010000045.1:0-10331 GCA_041748755.1 Chroococcidiopsidaceae cyanobacterium
GAAGAAGGTTGTCTCATAGGCGGCTTTGGTTCAGCTGTTGCCGAAGCGCTGCTTGATGCTAATGTCGTCGTGCCAGTGAAGCGGTTTGGTGTGCCAGATGTATTAGTAGATCATGCTGAACCCGCTCAATCTAAGGCAGCTGTGGGTCTAACTAGTTCACAGATGGCAGAAGAAGTGTTAGCAGCTTTCTTCAGCCAACAGCTAACAACTGTTAGCTAGTACGAACGCTAAGGTGGGCAATGCCCACCTGCCAAAATAATTATGTAACGAGTGCATTTACCCTTCTGCCTTTCAAGCAGATGTGCCTTACGATTAGACATTCTAAACGCGTTCCAAACTTGCTGTTGGAGTTGGAAATGAACTGTTTTTCCTCTAAGGTTAGATTGTTAAAGTGTAGAATGCTGAGGTAAGCTGCCTGAGCGTGAAGGGATAGAGATGAGTTCACGCGTTATTCTTCTCAATGGACCTCCCGGTGTAGGCAAAACCACAGTGGGTAACGCTTTAGCGTCCTTGGTGAACAATGGAGCTTGCATTCACGGTGATCATCTCAAGAGCTTTATCGTATCCCGAGTTGAGGGAAAAGTAGAAGGAAGTCTCGGTTATAAAAACGGTGCAGCAGTTGCCACAAACTTTATTGAAGCCGGGTACGAACTCGTTGTATTTGAGTATGTCTTCGAGAAGCCTACTCATGTTGCCCGCTTTTTAGAATTCTTTCAATTGAAAGTGCCAGTGCATCTGTTTACTTTATGGGCACCATTGAAGGTGATAATTGAACGCGAACAGGCAAGACAAAACCGCACAAAACTAGGCAATCGGGTTGTTGAATGTTACCAAACTATCGAGCAAAATCTTGACCAGTTGGGACTCCGCATAGATAACATTGGTGCCCAGCCAATAGACACAGCTGAATTAATCTATTACCTATCCAAGGAAAATCTAGGGGTACAGCTGTGAATGGGTGAAAGTAGCGACGAGAAGAGTAAAGGTGCTAATTGCAACCATCCTCTTCATAAAACTTGAATACCAATAACTGTTTTTCTCCTGTGTTTCAATTGATTAAGCGTTTTGCTGTTATCTATTGCAGTTTGTAACTATTTTTGTATCCCAATACACTATTCTTTTAGACTGATTTGCATAGAAAACTTGGGAATAGAGACCCATATGCAACCACTAAATCTAATCTGGCACGATTTATTAGTTTTTGTTTCCTTTGCTGCTTGTATTGCTGGTCTTTATTTACTATTTGATGCTGACCCGCCTGAAGTGAATGAATTAGAAGAAACAGAGCAAATCCTATTTAGGATGAGTTTTGCTTACTGGATGGTCTACTGCGTTACTTTTGGCATCCAAAAAATGGCTTTACCCGACTGGGAAATCCTGCTATTGAGTTTGAAGCTGACTGCTATACTTTCTTATTTTCTGACTTTTTCTTGCATCGTATGTCTACCACTGCATAGATTTGCAGTGCGGCAAGTAGAGGAATGACATCAAGACTTTGGCTCATAACAAAGGAATTATCACTTTTTCAAGGCGATCGCAATCGCCTCCTCAAGTTCATCCTGACTCAAAGTAGTTAAGATAAACACCTCTTGAACTGTCTTTCCCTGCCGCGCTATTATCTTAAATCCCCCCCGAATTATTACAGATACGCGCAATTGCATATGAGGAGCATGACTATTAGCCCGTCCAATTACTCCAGGTGTAATTGTTTGAATACAGTTCAGCTTGGTAAGACGCTCTAATACTCGAATCAGACCAGGAATGTGAGTAGAGTGATTTAGAACAAGTCTACCGCGGGCGGGTTTCATTACTTTTTAAGCCGCCTCTAAAGGAGCCATTGTTAAATCGGCACGTCTTAGTTGCTGATGGTAGTGTTCTGCTTGCTCTTGAGGGCCAACCCAGACAATGGCTTGACCTTCATAGTGGATTTGGTTAGTAAGTTCCCAAGCGCGATCGCCAGTCATGCCTGGAATGTACGTCACCAAACACTCAGCCACATGCTGAAATGTGTTGAAATCATCGTTCAACACAATCACCTTGAAATTAGGATATAGCTGACGGGTAACTTGACTAGATCGTTCAGGCGCTACTATTGGGGACGTCGTCATTACGTAAATAGCTGCTGAAAGTACCCTAGTCATAACACACTCGCTTAGACCTTAACAAAACTACAATTCCAAGATACCAGGTAATAAGAAAGCAGGGGAGCTAGAAATAGTTATGAATTCTAAGTAGTGAAGTGTTGAGTTAAAAGAAGTGAAGCGAGAATTACTCTTAATTTCTTCAGTCTTCAATTCAAAACTCATTTTCAAAACTATTAGTTAGCGCCACTCATCCCAGTTTTCGTTAAAAATTGAGGTATCGGGAAAGGCAGTGGGATTATTATTTTGCTCTAAGCGGCGTTTGAGGGCTTCAAGTTGTGGTTCTGGTTGTGGCAATCGATCTACTAATTGGTAAGGTGCGATCGCCTTCTCCAGGGCAAAAGCAGCTGTAGTACCAGCTGCTGCCCCAGCTGACCATTCAAATGAATGCACACGATAGGCAGCTGCTGCAATATGACTGGTGGCAATACTTTTACCAGTAACCAGCATATTATCGATTTTCTGGGGAATCATCGCCCGCAGGGGAACCTGGAAGGGATAGGCTTGACCTGCGCCACGACGTTCACCCGGACGCTCAGTATTACCAGGACGTTCTGGGGGACTAAGAACCATGCAAGGATGGAAGTCAATCGCGTAGTGACCAATACCTACAGAGTCGGGGTAGATAGTAGAGCGCGATCGCTGTATCGTTTGTGGAGACTGTGTACCTGCGATTACCGCCGTTGCTTCTAGTCCCGCCAGCACCGCCTTTAAGTTGCGATACATATTTGGTGATAATATCTGGCGGTAGTAGTCGTCTTTGTAGTCGCGGCGAGAGATATCAATTTCTGACACAGTAAAGCCTTGAGGATAGCCCCAGCTGACTCGTCCAATGACACGGCGGCCTTCCCGCATATACGGATATTTGGATAATCCATGCGCTGTTCCCATTGGGGAATCTAGTCCAGCCAGATAACGGTTATTCGGTTGCGGCTGCTTGACACCATCACCCAACTGGGAATCAGTTGTCCCAGCCACGAGCCAGTAGAAGTAGCCCAAGGCGTTTTTCTCAGCATTACCTAAGCTCTCCACCCGGAGTCCTCCCATCCACCCACCTGGTTGCAATTGACCAGTAGCTTGTAGCTGGTTACGAGTATAAACCAGGTTATCCGCAGCCGTGCCTGGACGATAGTCATTGCCCCAAGTCCAGTTTTGCATTGAAATGTCACCTGGGGTTGGAGCAGTAAACTCTATGCCACCAAATTTAGCTGGTTCCCCTTTCTTAGGACTCCAGATGCGGCGGTAGGTAAAAACTAGGGGAAAACTTGCCAGTCGCTCTAATTCATAGCTGTAGTAGGGCGCATATTGCGGATAGAAGGTCGGCATCTTGTGTGCCTGAGGTTCCTTGGTTGCCTCCATTGCAAAAGTGTATGTAAAGCCTTGAGTGCAATAAGGAACATTCGCAGCGCTTGAGGAAGAAGGCTCTAGGTAAGAAATAGCATCAATGCCTAGTCGATAGGGAACATCAGCAAGAGCGATTAGTTCGCCAGTTTCTGTAGCGTCAACAACATACCAATTAGGCGCGTTTCCTTGAACCAGCTGGCTATTTTTTTTTATCTTTGAGGGTACGAAACGCAGAATTGTTTTTTCAAACCGAGGCGAGTTTTTGTACTGATACGCATCTCCAACCGTTTGAGACAGGGGTAAGGTATTTAAAGATGGTGCGCCTTTTACGCTGGCGTGCTGAATAGCGATCGCACTTTGAATAATCTGCCCTGATGGGGTACGTTCCAGTTCCTTAACTACTGTGGAGGGAAACCATTTCAGCTGACCTTTACCTTTTTTAGCGGCATCTTTCAACTGGTCAAAAAGGATGAGGTGGCCATCGCGGGGAAGAAAGCAAGAATCACTCACCCAGCAGTTACCCGGATTCAATTTCCTGTACTTGCGCTCAATTCGCTTACGCAATTCCAGGTAGCCGCGAGAGTAGAGTAGTTGTGATCGCTGAGTTGGTCGTTCATCTAGTGCTGAAGTTCCTTGAGTAGAAATTTGTCCGCCTACCCAATCGGTAATTTCAGTTAGGCAAACGGTTTGCCCTGCTAATAAGCCTTCGTAGGCTGTAGCAACACCAGAGAGTCCACCGCCCACTACCAAGATTTCACACTCTACGCTTTGGTCTGGGTTTCTAGGTGGTGCGGCAACAGCGTTGGGTGCAAAAGATGGAATAAAAGTTGATATCAGGGTGAGGCTAATAAGCGATTTCTGGCAATAAGCCGTTATGCGTTTACGCTTCATGGTCGAGGTCTATTTGACTCCTACGTCTAGCTAGCCTTCAGACGTTAACATCACAAAATTGTTCATAGCAAGACTTTTTGCGATTTTGGGTGAAAATTGCAACGATTGGGAGCATTTTGGGGAAAAGCGCGATCGCGGTGCAGATTCGTTAGCTCACTATGCAGGGATACCAGCGGCTTCATAAATCCCTCGTTCGCACCTAATTGCTGATCAACGAATATCTTCATAGAATCGCTTGAGGTAAGTTGCCGAAACCCCAAAACCCCACAAGAAGCCAATGTAAAGGTATATAGCTGTTGCTTTGAGTGAACCCCAACGTGCCACACGGCGATCAGAACTCTGGACAATGCGGTTCACTTGGCGAATCCTGCCCCGCCTGACTAACTTTATGCACAAATCACCCTCCTCCAAGATTGGCAGAGTGCTATCGAAGCCTCCACAGTCCCAAAAATCTGTGCGGCGACAGAACATTACTTGATCGCCAAATAGCAAGCGCAGTCCTTTAAAAAATAAGTGGGGTCGGAAAAGTAAGGGGGCGTAGTAGGTTTTGAGGTAGTTGTGCAGTGACACTCCCCACCGCGTTGTTTGATCTCCTACCATCAAAGAAATAAAACCCCCAGCAGCAACACTTTGATCTGCTAAAGTTTGCTCGATCACTGCCACAAGGTCGTCTGGGACAAAAGTATCGGCGTGTAGGAAGCAGAGGATATCTCCAGTTGCCGCCTCCGCGCCTAAGTTCATTTGCAGCGATCGCCCGCGCTGATTAGTAGCAAGAACACGCACCCCTAGTTTCTGAGCGATCGCGATCGTCTTGTCTTCACTACCACCATCCACCACCAGCACTTCCTCAGCAGGAGGATCAAGCATACTGAGATGACGCAGGCTACGTCCTAGACAAGTCTCCTCATTCAGGGTGGGAATAATGATGGAGACGCGGGGCATTAGAGGTAACGATTAAAAATTAACAAAGCTAATTTCATCTGTAAAGGAATTGTTCAACTGCTTTTCTGTAGTGTATTGGTAGAACACTCTCCACATTTACATCAGGACGAGCAATAATGTGGTGAGACAATAACAAGTCCTCTTTGGTATCAACTCGTTTAACTGCATCAACTCCAGCAGCAACAGCGACTTGCACCTCAGAAACATCGCCACGGACAATAACGGTATAACGAGCGCCACTAACTTTCTCATAGCCTACCAGCGTTACACTGGCAGCTTTCACCATTGCATCTGCTACTGCTAGCGCAGGAGGGAGGCCTTTCACTTCAACCATACCAACTGCTGCCGGCATTGTTACTCTCCTAAATTAATTGAAACACAAGATTAATTGTACGCAGAAGTAATCGTAACTTGTACCAGCCACTACAGCAAAAACCATTATTTTAGATGCTTTCATCCGCTTCCTGTTTTTATTTTCTAATCATAGTTAAATCAAATAACTCCTCACTACAATTCACATCCTTTCGCAGACAGGCTGGTTTATATGGACTGAGACTGGTTGGCAAAAATATAAATGAATTTAAAGTCATAACCTTTACCTAATTTTGTAGTCTCAGGGCGATCGCTGTAATTATAGAATTAATAATTTGCACAGCAGCTATTGAGGTAGTAACATGGTAGATTGTGTCTGAATTAAGCAGTATCATGCCGAAAATAAAAACCCGTAGATCGGCGGCTAAACGATTTCGAGCCACTGGCAGCGGTAAAATCGTGCGTCGCAAAGCGTTCAAGAATCATATGCTAGAACACAAGACTTCTGACAAAAAGCGCAGCTTATCACAAATGGCACTTGTGCATGAACGCGACGAGAAAAACGTTCGTTCAATGCTCCCATATTTATAAGGATTCAAGGAATTAAACAATGACACGGGTAAAACGCGGTAACGTTGCTCGCAAACACCGCAAAAAAATTCTCAAACTAGCTAAAGGATTTCGCGGATCCCATTCAACGCTCTTCCGCACTGCAAATCAACAAGTAATGAAGGCGCTGCGGAGTTCTTATCGCGATCGCAAAAGGCGCAAGCGTGATTTCCGCCGCCTCTGGATCGCCCGGATCAATGCTGCTGCACGCCAACACGGTATAAGCTACAGCCAATTAATGGGCAACATGAAAAAAGCTAATATTCAGCTGAATCGCAAGATGTTGGCTCAAATGGCAGTCACAGATCCAGCTAGCTTCAGTAAAGTTGCTGAATTGGCAACCCAGGCTAAAGGATAGATGAAGGTAGAAGGCAAAAGGATAATTGTTTTAATTCTTGGCTTTTCTTTTTTCCTATATTGCCCACAAGTTTGGGGGAGGCACTACACCCCCAAACTCTCCAATATCCAAGAAACAAAAGCTACACCCGAATTAAGGGTTTCTATCTTGCCCCAATATTTAGGAAAGCAAAGCTACACTCGAAATTGGGGTGTCTCCGTATTAAGTAGTGCCGCAGAACTTAAAGAAATTACCCAGCGGGGTTATCTAATTGTTGCTATCAAAGATAACCTGCGTCCACTAGGTTTTCGGAATGCAGCTGGCAAACTACAAGGACTAGAAATTGAACTAGCTCAACGCCTAGCACAAGACTTGCTTGGCAAACAGGATGCTTTAAGGTTGCAACCAGTAGCAAATCGCGATCGCCTTGCTGTAGTTTTAGAAGGTAAAGTCGATTTAACAATTGCTAGTGTGACGGCAACTGAGTCACGCTCTCGGTTAGTTAACTTCAGCAGTCCCTACTACTTTGATGGCACTGCCTTAATAACCAAGGAACCTTCAGTGCAACGGCTAAAAGATGTTGCCAGGAGTAAAATTGCTGTAATTAAAGGCTCTAGTACGATTGCAACGGTGCGGTATCTGTTGCCATCCGCGCAGTTAGTCGGGGTTGATTCCTATCAAAAGGCGCGATTACTCCTGGATGCGGATGGAGCAGTTGCATTTGCGGCAGATGCTAGCGTCCTCAGCGGCTGGGTACAGGAATACCCTCAGTATCGGGTGCTACCGACACTGCTATCAGCGGAGCCATTGTGCGTGGTGATGCCGAAAGGAGTGCAATACGACGAACTGCGACGGCGGGTTAATGCTGCGATCGCGCGTTATTCAGCCGAAGGTTGGCTAAAGCGACGCGCTAACTATTGGGGTTTGCCTTTGGATATTCCGATACGTGGTAACTGAACTCATAGCTATCTATGCATTCGCTTAGTCGGTCGGCGCAGAATCATAATTAATATAGAAGCAAAATTTTAATATCTGTATTTGAAGGCAATGGATAATAATCTAGCAATTGTTTATCTCTCAATCTTGCTGGTTCTGCTCTTTGGAGCCAGTATTTCTATACTTCGCCAGGTTTTTAAAACACGCCGGACTGAAACCGCCCTCTCGCGCTTGCAAAAAAAGCTAACTAAAGACAAGGGGACGGCTCAAGAATATTACGAGTTGGGCGGCATTCATTTAGATAAGAAATTGTATGCTCAGGCACGCGACATGTTTCAAAAAGCAATCAAAGCAGCAGAACAAGAGGGAGAAGAAAACATCGCCCTAATCTACAATGGACTGGGTTATGCTTACTTCGCCCAAGAGCAGTACGACCTGGCAATTCGTAATTACAAGGAAGCTTTAAAGTGCAACCCCAACTATATTACGGCACTCAACAACCTGGCCCATGCTTACGAGCGGAAGACTTTAACGGCTCAAGCACTACAAACTTACGAGCAAGTGTTAGATTTAGAGCCGAATAATATCACTGCCAAGCGTCGGGCTGAAAAGCTGCGGAGACAAGTAGTTACTTCTACATAATATAAAGGGGTCAGGGAAGAGGACTTGGGGAAAAACCCCATAGATAAATCCAGGAAAGAATTGAGAATGAAGAATTGAGAAAAAAATATCAACTCCACATTCTCCATTCTTCATTCCCTGATTCCTAACCCTTAGTTTAAGCTTCTCGGTTAAAGAAGCCTTGAATCTGTTTGATAGCTGCTGGGGCAATATTAAAAGCTGCCCAACTAACTGCTGCAATTACTGGTAGTACAACGATCGCAATCCGAAAGTCGATGTCCATATTTCGTTTCCTTGTTTACAAGTAGAGATTAAATTTCAACTGTTCTCATGTTTTATTTTTAGCTGAAAGCGGCACATTTTTCATACCCCTTACTATTTATGTTCATAAGTTCTGCCATGCTGAAAGCAGGTAATCCTACGCTACACCGCGATTACTTATTAGGGCGCTGTTGTAAATCCTAGATCTGTGCCAACCCCCGCATGAACCAAAGCTAACTTTTCGTAGCGTTGAGCATGTTGAATTAGTTCTTTAGCTTCTGCATCGGAAATATCACGGAGGCGTTTGGCAGGCACACCAATAACAAGCGATCGCGATGGCACGTCTCTGTTAACTACTGCTCCTGCACCGATAATACTACCCGCTCCCACCCGCACGCCGTCTAACACTATGGCTCCAATCCCGATCAAACTACCCCGTTCAATGTAAGCTGAATGCACTACAGCACGATGTCCTACCGTGACATGATCTTCTAAGATCGTTGGCTTACCAGGGTCGCCGTGCAAAATTGCCCCATCCTGAATATTGGTGCATTCTCCAATTTCAATCTGCTCCACATCGCCTCGGACAACTGCTCCATACCAAATACTGACCCCCGCTGCTATCTTCACCCACCCAATAACAACCGCATTCGCCGCTACAAAAGCAGCGGGCGAGAGGTCTGGACAAGGTAAGTAGGATGCGGTAGACACGATAGAATATCGAAAGTACCCAGAAGGTTGAATTAACTTTTTCGGCTTATGGCAAACGCTCTGGTTCGCTGGTCGCTTTTAGCAGAATATCATGCTGTAAGACCCTCAGTAGGCAATAGTGATCTTAAAAGTAATGGCTTTTTGGAGCAATAATGTCAAAAGAAACATTGGTGCTGGTGACAGAAATATGCTGATCCGTACTCGATGATGAATTCAGGCTTGCAGTATCCTATTTTTGGTCCAGAAATTCAGTGTCCTCACTGCCGCCAAACTGTTGTGGCACTGACGCTGACGGACACTTATCTATGTCCGCGTCATGGTGCATTTGAAGCTGACCCAAAGACTGAAGAACTAATTCATCTCCAGTCGGGTCGTCACTGGCGACGTTGGAATAATGATTGGTATCGGCAACACACGCACCCTGATGGAATTCGGTTTGAAATCCATGAAGCGTTAGATCGGCTCTATACCCAAGGCTACCGAGCAACACGGGTGATCATCGCCCGACGCTACCAAGAATTAATTAGTAGTTACTTGGAGCGTAATTCACCCTGGCGGGGGCAGCCAGAGCCTTCACGACCGCGACTCTACGGCTTGCCAGTGGATTTTAGCCCCGAAGCCAAAGAGGAACCGTGCTGGGAAGTGATTAATTTTGACCTGGAAAAAGAGCCAGGAGTACCTGTACGCTACCCTTACTTCAGACTGTTTGAGTAGGCAAGAGGTAAAGAAGCTATAAAAACTCTCCCCCTGCTCCCCCTGCTCCCCCAGCTTACCCAGCTTCCCCAGCTATGCATCACGCCACGATTCGCACTGCCAATATTTATCGCGCGATCGCCTTTTATGAACAGCTAGGTTTTACTGTCTGTGAACGCTTTACCACTGGCTACACTTTAGCTTGCTGGATGGAAGGACTAGGCGGACGAATTGAATTGATCCAAATTCCGCAACCGCATTCCGCTCCTGATAGTTTTGAAGATGAGCATTATGTCGGGTACTACCATTTGTCGTTCGATATTACAGATGCAGCGCCGGAGTTGTCCCGCTGGTTGACAGCCTTGAAAGAGCGTTTTCTTGAGGTGCTTCATACGCAGCCAGACCAGTACCAACCTTTAAAGGTGCTTTTGGAACCGACTCAACAGCAGATTGGCGATCGCGTGTACGAGGTTGCCTTCATTGCAGATGCTGATGGTTTACCACTCGAATTCATCCGAGTTTTAGATAATTAA
>JBGTCQ010000046.1:0-2191 GCA_041748755.1 Chroococcidiopsidaceae cyanobacterium
GATAACTGCGTTAACTACTAGTCAAAAAAAGAGCAAGATTTTGGGAATTGTTTTAGAAGGTTATGATTACTTGCTCTAACCTCCACATTGAAAAATCAAGAAAATGTGCAGGTTCTAAATTTTCTGGCTCTTAGTATATCCACAGCAACCCCATGGGAAATTTAGTAGCCTCTCTTGTCAAGTAGGGACTACATTGATTGGTGAACTTCAAAGCGGCTTTAAATGTTGTGCAAGCAATAGATAAGTGTAAGAGCCTGTTAGATATGATGAACGTGAACACACTATCCAAAAATAATTTGTCCTCCGCTGACGTACACGAGTTTTACAGGAATTACAGTTACACTGCAAACCCGCTTTTCAAACTACCCTTACATAACAAATCTATACACAACCAAACTACCAAAGATTAACGCTAACTTTATTAAATGTCGACCGTAATTTTATTGAAAAATTTTGTTCGATTTATGCTTTATAATGTTACTTTATCTAAGTAAAAATACTGTTAAATGATGCAGGACTTCACACTAAAACTAGCATCATTTGATGTCCTGTGTTAGTTCACACATTAAGGCTTTGGAGAGTGCAAGCGATCGCGTTTTTGATTAAGTTGCATCTCGGTGGTGAGTGGCAAGGAACAAATCAATGCCGTATCTTTCAGTAAGTGGGATTGTGCTAGTTATTAATAGAACCAGCCCAAAACAACATCGGCAAATGTTATCCAAGTTGTAGGAAGCGCCCTAGAGTTGATTGTTGGTCACTCGGTACTTAATAATCAAAGTGCTAGTTACGAATTTTCAGCGTGGTTATCAAAAATACGTTGTCGGGTACCCCAAGGGCGCTGACGATATTTGCCGGTAGTGGTGAACCGCGTCTAATCGCAGAACTACCTTGTGTGATGTTGGTAGTTTCGCATTTAGCTCAGTTGACCTTTTATAAGGAGTTATTCGTAATTACATTATTACGCGCAATCCAGGTAATTCCCAGAGCAATCTCACTACGATCCGTGTTTACACGTGGCGAGTCCTTCTCAATAATTGGATCTTTGAACTTATTATTTGCCAAGGTGTTATTAGACACCTGACTACTAGATGAATCTGCGAGCATGATCCCCGCGCCATTATTAAGAACCACATTACCAGAGATGAAACCTTTGTGCGAAATTTCATATTGAATGCCAATACTGTCGTTATTCCGACTGGTATTATTAACGATCGTTGTGTTCAGGCTCGATCCATCAAACCAAATTCCAGTGGCCTAGTTGTTTTCAACAAGGTTGTTGCGGAAGATAGAGCCGTGAGTCCTAATCAATTTAACTCCAGCTGCACCCCAGGTTTTGCTGAAGTGCTCAATATTGTTGAAACTGATTGTATTGCCTTCAAGCAAGATGCGGTCTGCATTTCCATTAAGTCCAACTAGAGCGTTGTAGCAGAAGGTGTTGCCACTCACAACTGCATCAGCACCAAGCAGAGTGACTCCCGAAAACCCATTCCAGGCAAAGGTATTGTTCTCAAGCTGCACACCAGCTGCTCCCACAAGCACCGCCTTGTCAGCATAGTGGGCAAAACCTAGACCTCTGACGACTATTCGACGAGTTGTTGCCGATGGTGATGCCCGATGTCACTACTGTGGCTTCCACTATTGTCCCTTCCGGATTGTTGCCAATGTAGAGTTGATAATTGGCATTATCGACGTAAAATTCCCCAGGTCCCACATTAGCTCTGTTCCCCACTTGATTAAGGGAAACACCGTTAACATACACCATGTCGGTGTAGCGTGCCATCGGAACACTTGGGTCAACAAATTTACTATCGATTAAAGGCAACGAGTAGTTCCAGCCATCTTTGCGCCACAGGGAACCATCATTTACCCAACCTTGAACCTCAATACTGCCTTTGAGCCAAGGTTTTTCTTGCGGATATGCTTGCAACGTGAGTTTCTTAGTGATTTTGCCAGTAGCTTTGTGATATTGTCCGCCACGGAAGACAACTGTTGAACCCGATGGAGCTGAATTTAGAGCTTTGGCAACTGACCAAGGGGAATTAGGTGACTTGCCAGAATTAGTATCCTTGCCATCTGGAGCTACGAAATAGGCATTAGCAGGAATCGGGTAGCTGGTATCTTTAATCTGAATTGCAGCAGCCACATTTGGCGTAGCTAACACAACTGCAAATAGGCTCTTCACCAAGAAAAG
>JBGTCQ010000047.1:0-32018 GCA_041748755.1 Chroococcidiopsidaceae cyanobacterium
TTTACTAATAATAAAGAAAGCCTTGGGGGTAGTTCAATGACTTCTACAAAAGTACATCTGTGGACTGTAGACGAGTACCACCGAATGATAGAAGCAGGCATTCTGACAGATGAAGATAAAGTGGAACTACTTGAAGGACAAATTATTCAAATGAGTCCCCAACGCCCTCCTCATGCTGCTACTACGCAATATGCATCTGATTATCTCAGGGATTTACTATTAGGTAGAGTTACAATTCGCGTTCGGTTATCCATTACTCTTCCTCCTAACTCAGAACCAGAACCCGATATTGCAGTAGTTCGCCTTGACTCCCGAAGATATTTTGACCATCACCCTGCAGCTGATGAAATATTCCTGCTGGTTGAAGTAACAAAAACTACGTTGAAGAATGACCGCATTACTAAAGCACCATTTTATGCTAAAGCTAAAATTCCTGAATACTGGATTTTGGATGTTCAAGAACGGCAAGTTTATGTATTTCGTGAACCGGAAGCCGAAACTTATCAACAAGAAATTATTTTAAGTGAGGATGCAACTATTTCGCTACTTGCTTTTCCAGATCTAAATGTTTTTTTAAATCAGTTATTTCCCTAAGCGATCGCTAAGTTTCTAGCTTGACAATCATTAAATAATATGCTTCCAAGTTTATTTAATAAAATAGCGATCGCCCCTACAACAAAGACTTAATTGGTAAAGTAAACCCAGGCACAACATCCTCACCATTTAAAATTGCTGTAGCTGGATACTGCGTAACTGATTGATCTACCCGATACACCCAAGCTTGCTGATTCTGACGATCTATTAACCATCCCAATCGCACACCATTTTCAATATACTCTCGCATTTTTGCCTGGAGAGTTTCTAAACTGTCAGTTTTAGAACGAATTTCAATCACAAAATCGGGAGCTAAGTTTAAAAACGCATCCTCTCCCTGATCCCAGTTTTCTGGTAATCTCCCTTTAGCAACAAAAGCAGCATCAGGCGATCGCACAGCAGTATTTGCCAAGCGAAAACCACCGCTGGAACTAAACACTTCGCCGAGATCGTGACTCTCCACCCAATTGAACAGGTATGCTCCTGCTTTCGCCTCTCGGTTGCTAGATATTCCCCCTGTCGGTGGCATAATTACCAATGTTCCGTCAGCATTTCGCTCAAATCTTAATTCTGGATTTTTAGAGCTGATTTGGATCAATTCTTCATCTGTGACGGTACGCCAAGCCTGTACCATAGCTTGCCACCTTTAATTATTTGGTTAATTGAAATTATTTATCATTGGTATTCAATGCCGCGATCGCTATGCTTCATTCTATTATTCAAATTTGATATTATCGCTACTCAAAGTTGAGCAATTCTTCTTTATAAGCATCTAGCGATCGCCTTACCCGTTCCAGCCGTTTCTGGCGAATATCATGCTCTAGCTTGGCAGTAATTTCATCTAGTTCTAGCATTGCTTCTTCCATCTTTAAACGGCTCTTACGCAGGTTGGCAACTTGTTGTTTAACCCTTTCAGGATCAGGTATCTGCGATTGATTAATCATGGAACATTCCAATCAATTTTGACTTCCTGGATACTACGCTCCATTGCAGGAGCTTCAGCTTGAATTCGTACAATTGCTTCGCTCAGTAGCTTTAGCATATCAAATGTTGCAGTGGGTTGAGATTGAGCAATGCGTAGCTGGAGATTAACCAACCTTGAGAACCAAGATGTTGAGCGTTCTGCCACGCTTTTAAGTTCCTCCAAAAGGGGAATAGTTGTTTCAGTCTCGCCAAAACGCTCAAATAGCATGAACTCCGCTGCTGTAGAATTGTCAAGGATATCTAACAACTGCTGTTTCAAGCTATTAATAGTTACCGTAGTTTCTTTAGGTAGTTTTGCCATATTTGCATTTGGCTAGATGCAGCCTTGGTTTAAGGATAAAACGCTATCAGGCTGAAAAAACTCGGCAGTTTCAGCCATCTAAGAGACAATACAATTGACATCAGCCTTTATACCTAATAACCCCAACCTATACAAAGTATGGATTTTGCCAATCTTGCAGCCCAGTTGAATGCTGGGACGATTTTGCCAGAAGGAATTGTAATTATCACCCTTTTGGTTGTTTTAGTTGCTGACTTAATTGCCGGGCGCAGTGCCTCGCGCTGGCTTCCCTATGTGGCGATCGCCGGGTTACTTAGCGCCATCGTCGCCCTGTATTTTCAATGGGATACTACAAATCCGATCTCGTTTCTCGGTGCTTTTAGTAGTGACGACCTCAGTGTCGTGTTTCGCGGCATCATCGCTTTGTCGGCGGCTGTAACAATTTTGATGTCGATTAGCTACATTGAGCAGTCAGGAACTGCTTTAGCGGAATTTATGACAATTTTACTCAGTGCCACGCTGGGGGGAATGTTTCTGTCTGGGGCAACGGAACTAGTAATGATTTTCATCTCCCTAGAAACCCTGAGTATCTCCTCATACCTGCTGACAGGTTATACCAAGCGCGACCCCCGCTCGAATGAGGCAGCACTGAAATATCTGTTGATTGGAGCTGCCAGTACAGCTATTTTCCTTTATGGAGTTTCCCTGCTGTATGGGCTATCGGGGGGAGAAACACAGTTGAGTGCGATCGCTGCTGGACTTGCCAACGCCGATGCCGGACAATCTCTAGCTCTCGTCATTTCTCTAGTGTTTGTAATTGCTGGTATCGCCTTCAAAATCTCCGCCGCGCCGTTCCACCAGTGGACACCAGACGTTTACGAAGGCGCTCCTACCCCAGTTATTGCCTTTTTATCCGTCGGTTCAAAAGCAGCTGGATTTGCCTTAGCAATCCGGCTAATGACGACAGCCTTCCCCTTGCTTACAGACGAGTGGCACTTTGTCTTTACTGCCCTTGCCGTTCTGAGTATGATTTTGGGTAACGTCGTCGCCCTAACCCAAACCAGCATGAAACGGATGCTGGCTTATTCCTCGATCGCCCAAGCCGGATTCATCATGATTGGTTTAATTGCTGGAACCGAGGCGGGATATGCCAGCATGGTGTTTTACCTCTTGGTTTACCTATTCATGAACTTGGGTGGCTTTAGCTGTGTAATTCTGTTTTCTTTGCGGACGGGAACTGACCAGATTAGTGAATACTCTGGTCTATATCAGAAAGATCCACTTCTAACACTGTGCCTAAGTATCTGCCTGCTTTCTTTAGGAGGTATTCCGCCGCTGGCTGGGTTCTTTGGCAAAATTTATCTATTTTGGGCTGGTTGGCAAGCAGGTCTTTACGGGTTAGTGTTACTGGGATTAGTCACCACTGTAGTTTCGATTTACTACTACATCCGAGTGGTCAGGATGATGGTAGTCAAAGAACCGCAAGAAATGTCCGATGTGGTGAAGAATTATCCAGAAGTGCGTTGGGATTTGTCTGGGATGCGACCTTTGCAAGTAACTCTGGTGCTGTCGCTAATTGCTACGTCTCTGGCAGGGATTCTGTCTAATCCGTTGTTTACCTTAGCTAACAATTCCATCGCCCGCACATCATTTCTGCAACCAATTGCCATACAAGCAGCACAGAAAGACTACGCAAGTAATACGCATCTGAACCCAAACCTATAAACCGTTTCTTTGCTAAGTACGAGCGAGTTGATCACTACTAATACATTTTGGTAAGTCGCCTGACTCTGTTGTCAGGCGTTTTATTTTGCTGAAACAATTGAATTGATTAGAGCTTGTAGAGACGCGCTTAAAGCAGGAAAGCTAATTTTAGCAGTCAGTATTGTATTTTAAAATAGTGATTCTTCAAAACTTTCAACCAATAGTAGCGATCGCAACCACCTCCAGCGGTGCTAAAAGGCTACAATTCCTTTCTCAGACTGCTACTGCAATCTGGGTGCCACAGTCCTTGACAGGTATCGAGTCAACTCAGGTTTATCCTGGTTCCCTCAAAACCCATCTAGCTACCCTGTGGCACACACAACGCGCTTTTGTCTTTTGTTTGGCAACAGGAGCAGTAGTGCGGCTGATTGCACCTTTATTGCAGCACAAATCCTCTGATCCAGCTGTTGTAGTAATAGATGAAGCGGGTAAGTTTGTCATTAGTTTATGCAGTGGCCATCAAGGCGGTGCTGATAAGCTTGCTCAGTTAATTGCCCAGCAAATCGGCGCAACACCAGTCCTAACTGGCGCTTCATCGGCTTCAAGACTACCAGTAGTAGATATACTAGGCGTTCCCTTTGGCTGGCAGAGAGGTGAAGGTGATTGGACAGGAGTAAGTGCAGCGATCGCAAATAATCAACCAGTGCAAGTAATTCAATCAGCAGGTTCTACCCTCTGGCAAAATCATCTACCTCCAGAACATCTATTTTACTTTGGAGAATATGCCACACCCAAAGCCAGAATCTGGATTAGCCCTAATGTAGAGGCGTTGAATGCAACGTCTCTACCTCAAATTCAGTGGCATCCGCGAGTCTTGTGGGTGGGAATTGGTTGTGAACGCCGAACATCACGGCAATTAATTGAGACAGCGATTCAGCAGGTGTGCCAGGATAATCAACTGGCGGAAAGTGCGATCGCTGGAATTGCCACTATCGATCTTAAAGCTGATGAAGTTGGCTTACTCGAACTGTGCCGCAAGAGAAACTTGCCTTTACGAACCTTTGCATCAGATGTCCTCCGCTCAATTCATGTACCCAATCCCTCAGCAATTGTCGAAGCAGAAGTAGGAACGCCCAGCGTAGCCGAGGCAGCTGCCTTGTGTGCTGCTTGTGTAGGGGATGATAAATCGTTACTGATTCCTAAACAAATCTTTCGCTCCGAAGGGTTAGGGGCGGTGACAGTAGCGATCGCTCAAGCAGAACTTGAATATACTGGGCGTACAGGTCAATTATTGCTAGTTGGTACAGGCCCAGGACAGTTAGACCAAATGACACCAGCTGCCCAAGTTGCTGTATCCAGCGCTGATGCTGTGATTGGCTACTCACTATATATCAATTTAATTGCGCCTTTGCTGCAACCAACGCAGATTGTAGAAGCGCTACCAATTACCCAAGAACGCCAACGCGCTCAACGTGCAATTGAACTTGCCCAATGGGGATTAACTGTGGCGGTGGTATCTTCTGGTGACTCTGGTATTTATGGCATGGCAGGGTTGGTACTCGAAGAGTTACAGGCTCATGGCTGGGATGGTAAAACTCCAAAAGTGCAGCTGTTTCCTGGAATTACTGCTTTACAAGCCGCCGCTGCTCGTGTGGGTACACCCCTAATGCACGATTTTTGTGCAATTAGTTTAAGCGATTTACTGACACCTTGGGAAGTGATTGAAAAGCGGTTAATAGCGGCAGCTGAAGCTGATTTTGTTACAGCTTTATATAATCCGCGATCGCAAACTCGCATTCAACAGTTGGCTACTGCTAGAACCATATTTCTGAAATACCGTAACCCCAATACACCAGTAGCAGTTGTGCGCTCTGCATATCGTCAAGATGAGCAAATTACCCTGACTACACTGGATAAATTCCTCGATGTTCCCATTGATATGCTAACCACAGTTTTGATTGGGAATCAAAGCACGCGCACTCACGCCGATTGGATGATTACTCCACGCGGTTATTTAGGCTTTAAGTCAGATTCTTAAGCAAGACTTGGCTCAACCTCACTGTAAATTACTAAATTCGGTCAACTAAGAAGCTGATCACACTTGCCACCAGCGTTGAAACGATTGAACCGACCAAAGCTGGTATAAACCCAGCGACATCAAACCCTGGTGTCAGGGCTCCTGCTAACCAAATAGTGAGCGCATTAATTACAAAAAGAAAAAGTCCCAAGGTTACTATCGTCAGCGGCAGTGTCAAAAGCACCAAGATAGGCTTGACGATGGCATTAACCAGCCCTAAAACTATTGCAGCGATCGCGGCAGCGCCAAAACTGCTAACCACAAAGCCAGGGACAATATAAGCTGTAATCATCAACGAAATTGCTGTAACCAGCCAAGTCAACAAAAATTGTGGCATCAGCTTTTTAACACCTCATCGACCAGGATCTGAATAACCGCACCATTCGAGCCAGAATTGGGATGCGGTAAGCTTAAAAAGCAGCATTCAAATATAAGATTAGATTTTTACACTAAATGGCGACTTAATATGTTTTGGCGACAACTTACAGCGTTTTTTCTAGTAATTATTTTATTTAGCTGGGCAACACCAGCAAGAGCCTCAGACTATGCCCCGCCACTATCTTATAGTAATGCAGAGTTAAAAGGACGCGACTTCTCTGGTCAAACTCTCCGAACAGCTGAGTTTTCTAACGCCAACATGGAACTAGCTAATTTTGCTAATGCTGACTTGCGCGGCGTAGTCTTTAGTGCTTCTGTAATGACGGATGCGAATCTACACGGAGCCGATTTAAGCAACGCGATGATCGATCAGGTAAATTTAACTAGGGCAGATTTAAGTGATGCTGTTTTAACTGAAGCGCTTTTACTAAGAGCTATCTTTGACGATGTAAATATTATCAATGCCGATTTCAGTGATGCAATTTTGGACAGAGCGCAAATTAAAGAACTCTGTGCAAAAGCCACTGGTGTAAATCCGAAAACTGGTGTTGACACTCGTTATTCTTTAGGATGTCGATGAAGCGGGTTGGCGTGATTGGTGGAGGACAGCTTGCCTGGATGATGGCGGGTGCAGCCCAGAAGTTGGGTATGCAATTGGTGGTACAAACACCAAGTCCTAATGATCCTGCTGTAGCGTTTGCGAAGCATGGGCGAAGCGCATTCGCATCTGAAACTATCTTCGCCCCAATCAATGATGCCGCTGCTACAGCAAAGTTAGCTACTCGCTGCGATGTAATTACTTTTGAAAATGAGTTTGTCAACTTAGAGGCTTTATCACCTTTAGCTGAGCAAGGTGTCTGCTTTCGCCCAGGGCTACAGGTGTTGTCTCCGCTTCTAGACAAATACCATCAGCGCTGCTACTTAAAACAGTTAAATCTGCCTGTTCCTAAGTTTATTGCCCTGGACTGGGACGATATAGGGGGAATTGCAGAATTACTCCTCCAAGCCCAGTTGCATTTCCCCGTAGTGCTGAAAGCTCGTCGCCACGGCTACGATGGGCAAGGTACTTTTATCGTTCAGGATATTGATGCTTTAAACCATAGGCTAGAACCTTATGCCACACAGCAGAAATTTCAGTCTTTGTTTTTGTTAGAGGAATTTGTGCCATTTGAACGAGAATTGGCGGTGATTGCTGCTCGTTCTCCCGCTGGCGAGATTGTCATGTACCCAATAGTGGAAACTCAGCAAGAAGAACAGGTGTGTCGGCGTGTCCTTGCCCCCGCTGATATTAGCCCAAATGTTACAGCAGAGATAGAGGCGATCGCTCACACACTCCTAAATAGTTTGCAAGCAGTAGGCGTATTTGGCATTGAGCTATTTCTGGCTCCAGGTGGCAAAGTGCTGGTAAATGAAATTGCACCTCGAACTCATAATTCTGGGCATTTCACCCTAGATGCTTGTGAAACATCGCAGTTTGAGCAGCACCTCCGCGCCGTTTGTGATTTACCTTTAGGCAACCCAAAACTTAGCTGTGAGGGAGCAGTTATGGTCAATTTACTGGGGTACGAATATGCACAAAATGAATATATTGTCAAGCGCCAACAATTGAGTCAAATCCCGCGATCGCATGTTCATTGGTACGGCAAGAGTGAATCCCGTCCGGGGCGAAAGTTAGGTCATGTTACAGTTTTGCTGGATACCTGGAATCGAACTGAAGCAGCAGCGTCCGCCTTTAGCGTCGGCGTAGCCATCGCTCAAACTATTGAATTGCTCTGGTACGGCGATCGGGAACAATAATGCGGACTATACCCAAGAATTTCGTTGCCATTTTGAGATTGATAGTGTCAAAATAAGGAAGTTCAACTGCAACGTTGGTGACTGCCAATAATGTTTTTGATCTATGTCTTGTTCAATAAGGGAACTAAAAAGTTCTAGCGGCAGTAGACCGGGCTTGTACCCGGAAACTTTAAGTTAGACAATAACGGTGCCCACCTGGTTTTAGCCAGGTCCAAAACTGAGGTAAGACGGCGTTGCGGTGAACTCAAGTATTATTAACTC
Organism: Chroococcidiopsidaceae cyanobacterium; assembly: GCA_041748755.1. Classification (GTDB taxonomy): domain Bacteria; phylum Cyanobacteriota; class Cyanobacteriia; order Cyanobacteriales; family Chroococcidiopsidaceae; genus JAHHHE01. Next base: position 8,076 of record JBGTCQ010000047.1, read on the forward strand.
CCTTTGTCTTACTAGATAAGGGGAGTTTTGATTTTTTAAGAGCCAAGGGGAGCAAACCCCATGAACAAATTCGCTCTTCTTCAAACCGTTTAGCGCAAGTGAAGATTCTCTTCTTTCTCCCCCAGCTTCCCCTGCCTCCCCTGCTTCCCCAGCTCTCTTCGGTGACGGGTTCTTTGTTAGTAGCGAGATGCGATGGTCGCTCCGCGTTTGCGTAGCATGGTCATCGAGATGGCAAGGGGAAGCTTCCCCTTGCCACTCTCGGAAGAGCATACCGGCGAAGCCATCGCCAACGCTCACGTTCTCCTAATTTTGTATCAATTCATGCAATTTGTTTAATTAGAGAGCGCTAGCATAAAGTAATTTAAACCAAGCTTAATTTGAGCTTAAACTGCTTGCCGCAACTGCTGACTGCTCCAGTGTTTCCAGCTACTGTTTTCAAGCTAGACAGTGGCTTAACAGTTATTCATCAATACCTCCCTGCCACGCCTGTAGTTGTAGCAGATATCTGGGTACGAGCCGGTGCTAGCCGAGAGCCGGAAGACGGGTTTGGCATGGCTCACTTTCTGGAACACATGATCTTTAAAGGCACTCCCTCACTAGCTCCTGGGGCGTTTGACTATATAATTGAAAATCAGGGCGGGGTGACGAATGCCGCTACTAGCCATGACTACGCCCATTACTTCCTCACCACAGCAGCGCCTTATATAGAAGATACCTTACCTCACCTAGCAGAACTGCTTCTAAACGCCGCAATCCCAGAAGATGAATTTGTTCGGGAACGTGACGTAGTGCTAGAGGAAATCCGCTCTTGCTATGATGACCCAGATTGGATCGGATTCCAGGCTCTCAGCGAAAATATTTACCAGCGCCATTCCTACGGAAGATCAGTATTGGGTACTAAATCAGATTTGATGCAGCACTCACCAGAAGCAATGCGCTGTTTTCATCACGCTCACTATCAACCGGACAACATGACAGTAGTGATTGTAGGAGGAATTGCCCAGGAACCTGCCCTAGAACTGGTAAGTCGGACATTCCAATTTTTAAAGCGCTCTAATTGTCCAGAATTGGTAGTAGCGGCAGAACCAGTGATAGCACGCTCTAGTGAAAGCATCCCCCCAGTTCTCTATGGAATCCGCCGCCAAGAGATAAGCTTGCCAAGGCTAGAGCAGGCACGGTTACTAATGGCTTGGACGGGACCAGGAGTAGATTACTTTCGCAGTGCTTATGGTTTAGATTTATTCTCAGTGCTTTTGTCACAGGGTCGATCTTCTCGCTTAGTACGGGAATTACGGGAAGAGCAGCAATTGGTGCAAGACATCAGTAGTAATTTTTCATTGCAGCGGGAGTCGAGTTTATTTACGATCAGTGCTTGGTTGGAGCCGCAACATTTGGAGCGCGTTGAGGATCTGATTCGCGTTTATATGAATGAGTTGCAGACTACACCTATTTCACAAGGGGAACTTGCCCGTTGTAAACGCTTTCTGTGTAATGATTATGCATTTTCTACAGAAACGCCGAATCAACTTGCGGGTCTTTATGGGTACTACAATATGATCGCCGAAGCTAAATTAGCCTTTGTTTATCCAGAACAGATTCAGTCTTTTCAAGCCGAAGACCTCCAGAATTTAGCGCAGCAGTATCTCTCACCACACTCCTACGCGGTTACAGTGGTAAAACCTTGCTAAGCTTTATAAATAGTTTTGAGTTAAAAATTCATAACTGCAAGCTCGACACTCAGCACTCAATAGAGCTACAGATAAATGACAACAGACAACGAACAACGAACAACAGCTTCGCTGCAAGATCAGAATATTCATCGCACTGTTTTGAATAACGGTATTGTGGTACTCATAGCCGAAAATCCGGCTGCGGATATCATTGCCGCACGGATCTTTGTCCAAGCTGGTAGTTGTTGGGAGTCACAAGATCAGTCTGGATTGGCGCATTTGCTGTCGGTAGTGATTACGAAGGGAACACAAAAACTATCTTCTTTGGAAATTGCTGAGCGGGTGGAATCTATTGGCGCAAGTTTGAGTACCGATGCTGCTACGGATTATTTTTTGCTGAGTCTGAAAACAGTTTCAGCAGATTTTGCCGAGATGTTAGAGTTGGCGGGGCAAATATTGCGATCGCCTTCATTTCCAGAAGTCGAGGTAGAACTAGAGCGACGTTTAACTCTGCAAGCTATTCGTTCCCAGCAAGAGCAGCCTTTGACGATCGCCTTCGATCAACTGCGACAAGCAATGTACCAAAACCATCCCTACGCAATGTCAGGGTTAGGAACAGAAGCAACGGTAGCGACCTTGAGCCGTGCTGATCTTCAGCAATATCATCAGACATATTTCCGCCCGGATAATTTGGTAGTTAGTATCGCGGGTAGAGTAACACCAGCAGCCGTTGCTTTAGTTGAGCAAATGTTTGGTGACTGGCAAGCTCCGCATTCGCCGTTACCCACTTTGACACTGCCTATTCCAACGCACCAGCCTCATCAAACGATGACACCACAACAGACCCAGCAATCTATTGTGATGCTGGGCTATCTAGCTCCCTCGGTGCAAGAAGCTGACTACACCGCTTTGAAGTTACTCTCTACCTACCTAGGAAACGGACTTTCCAGTCGCTTATTTGTGGAATTGCGGGAAAAGCGGGGCTTAGCTTACGAGGTTTCAGCGTTTTACCCGACACGGCAGGATGTGTCTCCTTTTGTAGTTTATCTGGGTACGGACCCTAAAAACACGGCGATCGCCCTAGAAGGACTACGGACAGAAGTTGAGCTACTGTGTACCATGCAGCTAAGTGAATCCGCACTTCAAACAGCTAAAAACAAGCTACTCGGTCAATATGCTTTGGGTAAACAAACTAATGCCCAAATTGCTCAAGTTTTTGGCTGGTATGAAACCATAGGGCTAGGAATTGCGTATGATACTCAGTTTCAGTCAGTGGTTGCTGGTGTAACTACTGCTGAACTACAACAGGCGGCTTGCCGATATTTTCTGGAACCTTATGTTTCTCTAGTCGGTCCAGAGTCAGTCGTTAACAATCTGGTCGTACCAACTACTACTTAATTAAAGAAACTGTAAAGACAAAGTTTTTATATTTACATCTACGTACTTAGATGTAAATACTTAGACATCAATATACCTCAATACTTTTCGGTTAAGACTTTTGCTCCCTCAACCCCCTTAAAAAAGGGGCTAAGACTGTTTTGGTTCCCCTCTTTTAGGGGCTAGGGGAGATCTTCGAGAGCTAAACATGACAAACCGAGAAGTATTTTAATATACCTATGGTTAATTAAATAATTTAGGAGAGAGTATGAACATAAATATTACTTACAATTTTGTTCGAGTTTTTGCGCTTAAAAAGAGCATAGTTAACATCATTATTTGCCTAATATTCTTTTGCTTAGCTGCAATAGGTTTGTCAAATACTTTACGCTATGTAAGCCCTGAACCTTACATTCCTGTCCTTAGCGACAAAATGCATTACTTTCAGGAACATAAAAACGAGTTCGACGTTATTTTCATTGGTTCTAGTCATATTTATCGTGATATTAACCCGATAATATTCGATACCGAATTATCTAAATACAACTTTAAATATAAATCCTTTAACTTTGGCGTATCGTCAATGAACTTGATTGAACAACGCTTCTTGCTCAAGAATATTCTCAACGAAAAGCCAAAAAACCTTAAATACGTTTTTGTTGAACCGCTTCTAAACCTCAATCTATCCTCTAAAAATTTAGGAACAACCAGAGTTACCTATTTTTCTAATTGGGAAAACACTTTATTTGCTATTAAATACACTCTCAAATCACAGATTCGTTTGGACAGTAAGATAAATCAAATTAGCACATTCATACTTGCTTTCATGCGCCACTTTTTCAATGTTGGTAGTTTATCAACGAGTATTTTTGATGCTACTAATTCACTCAAAGAAACTGGAGAATTGAAGCTTTCGTATTTTAATCAGCAGGGTTTCTTTGCTCTAGATGATGAAAAAGATGAGAGTTTGGAGCAAAACCGCCAAAATTTCTTAAATACCTTTGATACTTATAAATATTTATTAACACAAAACTATTCAGTAAAGAAGAGTCGTAAACGCCTGCTTCCGTTAATTCAGTCAAATGTACTTAAGGAAATACAGGAGGACATAAAAAATACAAACGCTCAGGTCGTATTTACGATTACACCAGGTTTTACTAATATTAATCAAGCTTCACAAACTGCTGATACTTTTCACACTAAACTTGGTAGTTTTACTCTTTTTAATTACTACCAAAGTCAAGGAAACGATTTTAAAGAAATTTACCAACAACAGTATTGGTTTGATACATTTCATCTAAATCGGGCTGGTGCAAAGATGTTTTCAGCCAGAATTGCTAAAGATTTTACTAAATTTATTACTAATGGGATAAGTTAAATGTTATTTAGTGAAATTCGCTTCTTTATTTTTTTTGCAGTAGTTTTATCTGTTTATTGGAGTCTAAAAAGTAACTGGAATCGGAAAGTATGGCTACTGGTTTGTAGCTATTTTTTTTACGGTTCTTGGGATTGGCGGTTTCTATCTCTAATTATTATTTCTACCTTAGTTAATTACAAAATAGGCAGAGATATTAGTCGCCACGAAGATCACAAGCAGCGCAAACAAATACTTTTAATCGGCATCTGCTTCAACTTGGGGGTATTAGGATTTTTCAAATACTTCAACTTTTTCACTGAATCGACTGTATCCTTTGCCCAAATTTTAGGAATATCTCTAAATTACAATACCCTGCAAATTCTCCTGCCTTTAGGTATCAGTTTCTATACTTTCGAGTCGCTCAGCTACATAGTAGATGTTTTCTCTAAAAAATTGACAGCCTCCGGTAAATTGCTAAATTTTGCCCTATTCATAGCATTTTTCCCAAAGCTGATTGCAGGACCCATTATTCGCCCCAATGATTTCCTGCCTCAATTGACTCAGCATCGCTCCTTTGTAAACGTTGACGTGCGTAGATATCTTATCTTATTCATGACTGGATTCTTTAAAAAAGCCTGCCTGTCTGATAATTTATCTCCTTTTGTCGATGCCTATTTTAAAAACCCCAGTGCTTACAATATTGGGAGTGCTTGGGTTGCCGTTCTTTTTTATGCTGTGCAAATCTACTGTGACTTCTCTGGCTACTCCGACATGGCAATAGCGTCGGCTGGTTTGCTTGGCTATGAATTACCGGAAAACTTTAATGCGCCCTACTTTAGTTCTAACATTACCGAATTCTGGCGGCGCTGGCACATTAGTCTATCAACTTGGCTTAAAGACTATTTGTTTATCCCTTTAGGTGGGAGCCGAGGTTCCAAGCTTTTCAACTATCGCAATTTGATGCTGACGATGGTTCTTGGAGGGTTATGGCATGGCGCTTCATGGAATTTTGTTATTTGGGGCTTTATGCACGGTTTGGCACTGATTCTACAAAAGGAGTGGGTTGAGTTCTCCAAGTTTTCATCTTTACTTACCACAATGTCCAAATTTATAGGAACCTTGCTAACCTTTTACTGGGTTTGTATTGCTTGGATTTTCTTCCGCGCCGCGAACTTTACAACTGCTTTTGAGGTGGTGAAAGCTTTTGTATTTTTCCAATCAAGTGGTACAAATGAATTTCAAATACCTGGCATAACCCTTTTCGCTATACTTGCGCTTCTGCATTGGATAGCCTACCAAAGAATATTGAGTCAATGGGAGCGTCTGCCAACTCCAATTTTTGCAGCCGCTTTTGGCATTTTAGTAGCTTTTGCTATAGCCTTACCGCCGCTAACTAGTCAGCCTTTCATATATTTCCAGTTTTAGTGTTTTAAAGAAAGCTGTTATGGTATTTTCCGCTACCACACCTGAACATTAACTTATAAATTGAGGAGCGCAGGAAAGCAAATTTGCTCCGTCCAGAACACTCAACTATATAAATTGACATCTAACATAATTGCGGGAGGATATTAAAACAACACAGCTTTGGATGCGGAGAGAATTTATGAGAGGCAGCTTGAGAGTAAGTATAGTGAGTACCTTCGGGTTACTGGTACTCGCTTGGGGCAACCTTATGCTGGTAGCAGTTTTAACGCCTCAAGGGGTAGCTCAAACAACAACAGCAACTGGCATCAGCAGAACCCCAATTAAAGCTGGTGACAAAGGCATGGCTGTATCGGAACTCCAAGCGGCTCTGAAACTTTTGGGATATTACGCTGGTGCAGTAGATGGGGTTTACAGCGAGAGTACCGCTAAAGCTGTTTCCCAGTTTCAACAAGCAGCTGGCTTAAATCCCGATGGCATTGTTAGCACAGGGACTTGGGAGCGGCTCTTTCCCCTCGTGCCAACTACAACAGCCTCAGCCGCGGCTTTTCCAGTGCCCGCTGTCACCCAGACAACGCCAGCGACTCCTACCAGTTCTGCACCCAACAACACCAGGGTTACTAATTCAAAACCAACTCTCCCTTCCGGTTCGCCTGCGCCTACACCAGCATCAACTTCAATAAATTTGCCTGTTTTGCGCCTGGGGATGCGAGGTTCTACTGTTAAAAGGTTGCAACAGCGACTGCAAGCCATTGGTTTGTTTAAAAACCCTATAGATGGAGTCTTTGGTCTTCAAACTGAGACTGCCGTTAAAGCCGCACAACGTCGCTATCGTCTTAAACCTGATGGTGTCGTTGGTTCTGCCACTTGGAAAGTTCTGGATCTTCAACAAAAGTCAAAAATAAAACCCCATAGATAAATCTAGGTGTTTTTGATGGAACCGAGACAGTTAACTTATATAAATATAAATCTAACTTTATTGTAATAAGCAGTGGAGTTATTTACTAGTGACTCAAGCCTCTCGTCTGCAATTACTCCCTGTATCTGATAGGCGTAAGCTTTGAAGTAGTTTGTATAAATATAAAATTAATTATTTGTAATTTTACGTAGGAATTTACATGAGTAGGTCAGGTAGAGATGAATTATCCCATTTACTGTTAATTGGCAACCGTTAAAGTTCTGAAGTTTTGTATTATTCTACTGCTAAGAGTTAGCAGCAGTTGTTGATAGTCTGCCCTTGGATAGAAGAAAATATCCCCTCCTGTAGATAGAGCCGTTTGCGCGATCGCAGAAGTTAGTTTGAGAACAATTAAAGCTGTGTTAGCAAATAAAACTAAAAAATATTTAATAAGAGCTTTTCTAACCCGCTAACAAGCTTATTCGCCATATCTATTACGGGAATTTTATTAACATTATGTCTAACCCAAACGAACCAAAAAACTCTGGTCGTGAAGTGCGTCAAGAGTCACATAATGACGTTGATGGTCATACTCACACCCATGTAACGCGAACTAGTGAAACAGTTAATAACGTCCCTAATCCAAATGTCCACCAGGAGGGTTACGTTGAAGGTCGAGTTGACGAAAACATCCATCAGGGAGAAGTTTTAGCTGAACGGGACAATGAAAATGCTAGTCGTGGCTTGTTAATAGGCATTCTCCTTACTTCGCTTGCGGCTTTAACTGCTGGAGCAATTTGGTATTTCAACCGCGATGATGTAGAGCCAGTACCAACAATTGTCGTTCCCAATAGCCAACCAGCTCCCAGTCCATCTCCTGAAGCAAAACAAGAAACCACCATCATTGAAAGAACCAGGGAAGTCCCAGTCCCAGTTGTAGTTCCCCAACAACAAGCACCAGCACCAGCACCGGATATTAAAATTGATAATTCTGTAACCCAGCCTCCTGCGGCTCCAGAAGCACCTGCGACACCAGCCCCCACGCAGCCCGAAAGTCAAAGTAGCACTGATACTCAGGGCATGCAAAGCAATACAGCTCCCACAACTCCCGCTGAAAGTCCGTCAAGTCAAACAGAGCCAACATCCGGTAGCAGTTCTCTTAGTGGTGGCGGAAGTACAGGTGATGCTGCTCAGTAATGGAATGGGTCTATCGCCGATGTGCAATTGCTTACACCGACTTCTGGGCGGCTTATGCAGCAGTTTCTCCAAGCAGACGGCCTTACAGCAGTGGGCAAAGAAACCGAAAAAACCAGCTACATTGAGCTAGCCGACACTCTCATGCTTTTCAAAAAGCAGCAGAGGACGCGGCGCTTTAACAATACGCTCAGACAACGAGTATCAGTGCGGAAAGCCTTGTCGTTTTCTAAGTCCTTGGACAATCACATCAGTGCCATCTGGTATTTCATCCACCACTACAATTCATCATTACTTGTTTAGCACTACCCAGGCTTTAATCGTTTGAGGGTCAGTTCCCCGCCCCTTGGGGCGTAAGATGCCAAAATGAGCGAGTACATCCATAAAAGTCATAACGTTACGGTCTTGCTATAACATCTGGTGTTCCCAGCGAAATATCGACGGGCTGTGTTCGACGAACAAGTCGATGCAGTGTTGAGAGAAGTGTGCCTAGAAGTTGAGCAACGCTACGAGAGCAAGTTTGTGGAAATGGCATCTCTATTTCTCCTTTGGGATACTTAGCTAAAGTGTTCCCAAATTTATGGAGGCGTAGGCGTAAGCCAGTCGTTGGACATCGCTATTTAAATATTAGAGTTCTTGCATAAGTTCCTTGAACTAAAGTACCCCTGCCAAATTCAAAGATGCAGGTTGGTTCCATCTGTAGCCTTACCCTACTACATCCTCCCCAAGTGGAGCGAGCGCAGCGTTTCGGTACTGACGGTCAGCTTCCCAATAATAGATGATCCAGACTACCAGGATGTGATCACGGCTGGCTGGCATCCCGCTTGTGAACTTTCGGCTGGCAGTAGGGCGAACTAATCAGGGATTTTACTAGCAAAATATTACACAAACCACTAGCTGAAATAAGTAGTGTTCACCAACTCTTCATCACTTCTAAACTCCATTTGCACTTGCATAAGCCATTATGGAAAAAGCACTAACCTCATTAGTGTTTCTATTAAAGACTACCATCAATCATTTTTAGAGTTTTTGTTATGAAATACTCGATTAAATCTTTAGCTTCTGCTTTATCATTTGTAAATTTCTTGGCAATTAGCTTGAGTGTTTGTCAGCCAGTAAAGGCAGAGCGTTTATCTTGTGCTGGATACGCTGTAACGAATCCAGAGAAACAGCTCGTAGAGGTGTTGCAAACTATGAATGCTGTTAAGTCTGAGATGGTGACGATAGATAAACAGCTAAAGGAACTGAGAAGCCAGATGGACAGAGAGGATAATTTTATTAGCAGTGAAAGTGTTAATAGACATAACCTTTTGGTAGATGGCTTTAACAGTTTAGTGTTCCAAAGAAATCAACTAAAGGACAACCATAGCAGTTTGAGGGATTCCTTTAATTCACTGGTTAATGTGACATCGCCTTCTAGAAACACCAGTTTTGTACTTTGCATGAATAGTGAGGTTGTGGCAACGGATGCTTCCACTGTCAAACTGAATGCTGACTCTCTTAGATGAACCCCTAAAATGTATCATTTCTCATTAACAGACGTAAGACATTACTTGATTTTTCACTAATGATGCGACCACCTGGTGCTGCCGCCATACTAAGTGCAGGCACTGTTGTATGCATTTTGAATTTAATGAAGGGTAAAAATTCCTCAAAACCAAGTTCAACAGCCCTTCGGAAGCAAGCTACAAGCTAAAAGCTTAAACCCGTTAAAACGAGTTGAAGTCTTTTCTTAGTAAGCTTTAGCTGTACTTTAGCTATCAGCCCGAAATTTATTTTAGGGCTGACTTTTGCAAGATGTCTATTAAATACCAAATTAGACTCAGAAATTTTTTCTATCCAAGATTCCATGAATTCTATAGTCATAGCCTGAATACCTTTATTCTCGATTCAATTGTTCTGGATCAACACCCAGTTTTTGTAACTTTTGTAGCAAATGTTCTGCTCGTGCTTCTGCCTGTTGCGCCCTTTCGTTACTTAGTACTTCTGCTTCCTCTGAGGTAAGAACTAGTTCTCCTGCGGCTGTGAAAAAGCGCAACTGTTCTCTTAAAATGCCCAAATACAACTGCAATTCGTCGCTCCAAAGCCATCCCTGCTCGTTCGGGACTATTTCTTCATAACGACGATAGTTAAGTTTGAATCCAGCAAATTCCAAGGTATAAGGATCAAACCAAAAGTAATTTGGCGTGCGGAAAACATCTTGGTACAACTGTTTCTTCAAACCTCGATCATTTTTAGCTGTCGAGTCTGAGAGAACCTCCAGAATAAAGTTGGGATATTTGCCGTCTTCTGCCCAAACTACCCAACTTTTACGCTCTCGGCGTTCTGTATCTAAAGCTACAAAAAAGTCTGGTCCTCTGACATCTTCAGATTTACGTTGACGAGTGCTGTAGTAAATGCTCATATTAACCCCGGCAAAAAAGTCTTGGCGCTCACACCACAACCGTTCTAAGCAAGTCAATAGGAGGATAAGTTGTTTTAAATGGCGATAACTTTCCAATGGTGGCTCATCACTCCACAAGTCACTGGGGGGAAAAATTGGGGTATCAGGGTTACTACTCTGTACCATTTTGCATAGCCCGGATTGCAGCAGTCGGGGGATAAATGTTGTTTCCAGTTTATCTGAATCAAGTGATTCTGTACCTAGAAAAACTGCTATGACATTGATATGTAGATACGCGATGCCCCAAAGGGGCTTGCCCGTTCGGGCTCGCATGAAGCAGCGGATAATAACGTAAAGCCAGCCCTCACTACGAGTCAGCCATGCCCCAAAATAGCGAAGCTGTTGAATTCCGCGATGTCACCTTTAGCCGCAACCATCAACCCCTGGTGTCTAATCTAAATTTCAGCATTCGTCGTGGTGAAGCACTGGTATTACTCGGACGCAGTGGTAGCGGCAAAACAACAACTATGAAACTCATTAATCGCTTGTTCATACCCACACAAGGACAAGTGATATTTGATGGCATTCCGACAACTGCATGGGATGAAATTAAATTACGCCGAAAAATTGGTTATGTAATTCAAGAAATTGGCTTATTTCCCCATTTCACAATTGAACGTAATGTTGGCTTAGTTCCCTCTTTAGAAGGTTGGAAACCGAAGCAGATTAAAACGCGAGTCTATGAACTTTTGCAGCTAGTAGGTTTAGATCCAGCACAATTTGCTCAACGCTATCCACACGAACTTTCTGGAGGACAACGGCAGCGAGTCGGAGTAGCAAGGGCGTTGGCAGCTGATCCACCAGTGTTGTTGATGGATGAACCTTTTGGCGCACTCGATCCAATTACGCGGCTGGAAATTCAACAGGAGTTTCGCCACTTGCAACAGCAGCTAAATAAGACTGTTATCTTTGTCACCCATGATATTCAGGAAGCGTTTGTTTTAGCCTCAAGAATTGGGCTGATGCAGGGAGGGCGGTTAATAGTGTTGGGGACACCGGAAGAATTTTGGCGATCGCCAGAACCAGAAGCGCGGGCTTTTATCCAATGTCTGCGTCCTCTAGATGGAGTTGGAGACAATTGATGTTGAGCGACTTTTTCTTAGTGCGATATGGTGCAGAGATTATTCAGCGCACAGGTGAACACTTGCTTTTAGTCGGGATTGCAATTGCTTTAGCCACATTCGTTGGTATCCCTTTAGGAATTGTCATAACCCGTAAAACGAACCTCCGCCAACCAATTTTAGGTATTGCCAACGTCCTGCAAACAATTCCCAGTCTGGCGCTGTTTGGCTTACTTATTCCTGTACCAGTAATTGGCGGAATTGGGATTATCCCGGCGATTGTTGCCCTGACTTTATATTCTCTCCTGCCAATTATTCGTAACACTTACACTGGGATTACTGGTGTTGATCCAGCTATCCGTGAAGCTGGACGTGGAATGGGAATGACAGATCGACAGTTGTTGCTGCAAGTTGAAATTCCCTTAGCAGTAGGCGTTATTTTGGCAGGGGTGCGAGTGGCAACAGTTATTGCTATTGGTATTGCTACAATTGCCGCCGCGATTGGCGCTGGTGGACTGGGAGTATTTATTTTTCGGGGTATTGCGGTGGTAAATAATCAACTGATTCTTGCTGGAGCAATTCCAGCAGCGGCGATCGCTATATTGGCAGATTTAGCAATCGGTTGGCTGGAACGTCGCCTTACCCAGACGAAAGCAAGGAGAAACGAATGAAAAAGCTTTTTGTTTTATGCGTTCTTACTTTTGGGATAATTCTGGCGATCGCTAGCTGTAACCTCAACTCTAATTCAACTAGTGGCGGTGATATTGTCATTGCTTCCAAGGATTTTACCGAGCAAGATATTCTTGGCGAACTTCTGGCACAACATATTGAATCAACAACACAGCTAAAAGTTGACCGTCGTTTTCATCTTGGTGGTTCATTTGTTTGCCATCAAGCAATTACCGCTGGTCAAATTGATGCTTATATTGAATATACGGGAACAGCCTTTACTGCTATTCTCAAACAAAAACCCATCGGCGATCCCAAAGCAGTTTACCAGCAAGTTAAAACCGCTTATGCTAAACAGTTTGGCTTGGAAGTAACTCAGCCTTTGGGCTTTGAAAATACCTTTGCTATTATTGTGCGTGGTGCAGATTCCAGGGCGCTAAATCTGCAAACTCTGTCGCAAGCCGCTAAGTATACACCCCAGTGGCAAGCTGGGTTTGGTTATGAGTTCATTGAGCGCGAAGATGGATTTTCGGGATTAGCTAAAACCTATGGGTTACAGTTTGCTAAATCCCCCCGCGTCATGGATTTAGGTTTGATCTACCGCGCCTTGATTCAAAAGCAAATTGATCTAACTGCGGGTAACTCAACCGATGGGCAAATTGCGCGATTAGATTTAACGGTTTTAAAGGATGATTTACACTATTTTCCCCCTTATGAAGCTGCGCCAATAGTGCGTCAGGAAACCTTGAAACAACACCCAGAACTCCGGCAGGCGATCGCTCAGCTAGGCGGACTTATTAATGAGTCCGAAATGCGCCGTCTAAACTATCAGGTTGAAGGTGAACTACGTGATATCAAAGAAGTTGTCCGCGAGTTTCTCCAATCTAAAGGTTTAATTAAGAAACAATAAAATAAGTAGAGGGGGATTGCAAATAACTTGCTTTCTTGATATATTTTTTTTATATAATGGAAATCCACGCAATTTTTTTATTGAAGCCAATACTTCCATTATAAAATATAATACAACAAATTCTCCAAAGTTTTGAGTTTCAACTATTAAACTTAATATTTTTTTACAGTCTTAAAAGGCTTGAAATGAGTTGATTTTCCTGATACTATTTTATATAGTGGAAATCTGTACAAGAAAGTACCGAAGCTGATATTTCCAGTATGAAATATATTATTGAAAATATCATCTCAAAAATCTGGTCACTTGTCTAGTATTAAATCAAAACAAATTTTGCCATTGTTTTAACGATAAATCTGTAGCAACTGGCTAAGCAAGACTGAACTGTAATAAAGTTGGTTCAGGTGTAGCTTGTGGAGCCTCTTAATGCGTATTTCCTACAGAAGCAAGCGGTTGTCGCTAGTAGTATTTCATTTATGTTCTGCTGCACTGATTGCCTGTCAAGAGCCAACATCAGCTGCCTTTGTGCAGCCACTACGTAGCAAACGAGCAATGGTTGTTTCAGCGCATCCCTTAGCAAGTCAAGCAGGGTTGGAGATATTACGTAAAGGTGGCAACGCGGTAGATGCAGCTGTAGCAACAACGTTTGCTATTTCAGTAGTAGAGCCGTTTTCAGCTGGAATTGGTGGCGGTGGTTTTTTGCTACTACACTCCGCTAAAACAGGCGAAATGAAGGCGCTGGACTTCCGCGAACGCGCTCCCTTAAAAGCAACCCGAAATATGTACCTGGATGAACAAGGAGTGCGCCCGAATGTTAGTGTTGATGGTTATTTGTCAGTAGCAGTACCTGGGACAGTTGCAGGGCTTTATCAAGTGCATCGCCAGTACGGAAAATTACCTTGGGCTACTCTCGTTGCACCCTCTATTAGTTATGCCCAAAATGGTTTTGATGTCTCAGAACGATTTGTGGGAGCAGCACAACAACGAAAAGAAGTAATTTTAAATAATCCAGCGGCCCGTCAAGTGTTTACGCGCAATGGGGCGATGTATGAGCCGAGAGATAAACTAATTCAAAAAGATTTAGCACGGACTTTAGAAGCTGTTGCTAAGAACCCACAAAGCTTTTATACGGGAAATACTGCGAGAGCGATCGCCTCTGACATGGCAAAAAACGGTGGCTTGATTACGCTGCAAGACCTTAAATCATATAAACCTATCTGGCGTACTCCGATTTGTGGTAATTTCCGCTCCTCCCGGATCTGCTCAATGCCGCCGCCTTCATCTGGGGGTGTCCATTTATTGCAGATTTTAAATATTATCGGTGACACCGATCTCAAATCTCTAGGATGGCATCATCCAGATGTGCTGCACCTAATGGTAGAAGCAATGCGGATTGCCTATGCCGATCGCTCTGAGTATCTGGGAGATCCAGATTTTGTCAAAGTGCCAGTTGAGCAACTCACCAGCCGCGCTTATGCTGCAAAAAGGCGACAAGAGATCCGCATGGATAAGATAAGATTATCAACTGAGGTGAAGCCAGTAGATAAAGAAACTCTACAGCGCTACACCAAAGCAAACGAATCTCCTGATACGAGTCATCTCACAGTTGTCGACGAACAGCGCAATGCTGTCAGCCTGACATTTACAATTAACTACGGCTTTGGTTCTGGGGTTGTCACACCTGGAACTGGTATTCTGCTAAATGACGAGATGGACGACTTTGCTGCTGCTCCGGGTGTACCGAATGCCTATGGGCTTGTGGGTGGAGATGCAAATGCAATCGCACCGCGTAAAACACCGCTATCTAGCATGACACCAACCATTATCACCCAAAACAATCGCCTCCGCATGGCAACTGGTGCGCCTGGTGGCAGCACAATCATTACAAGCGTGCTGCAAGTTATCCTGAACGTGCTTGAATACAATATGGACGCTGGTGCAGCTGTTTCTGCTTCCCGGATCCATCACCAGTGGTTGCCTGATGAATTAAGGGTAGAACCGTTTGGCTTGGATGTTCTTACTATTCAAGAACTTCGCCGTCGCGGACACAATATTAAAGAGCGATCGCCTTGGGGTAATGCTAATGCGATCGTAGTTACAGCAGACGGCAAGTTAGAAGGTGCAGCTGATCCACGCGGAGAAGGTTCCCCCAGTGGTTTCTAATATTATTTACTATGAAGCAAGGCTAAGGTTAATGTTTAGCAACCCGTGCTT
This sequence comes from Chroococcidiopsidaceae cyanobacterium, assembly GCA_041748755.1. GTDB lineage: Bacteria > Cyanobacteriota > Cyanobacteriia > Cyanobacteriales > Chroococcidiopsidaceae > JAHHHE01. The sequence goes on from JBGTCQ010000047.1 coordinate 23,288, forward strand.
CTGTATTAGTAATCGCAAACTCCTGCGCCCTAGCGCTAGGTACTAACGTCCACCCTGCTTTCATCAGCTTTTGGTAAGTTGCCCAACCCTTAGAACCTCCAGGTACACCGTAGTCTGGTACAGCATACTGTCTAAAAGCTGTGTATGGTTGCCAAGGTTGATTTGGTGCAGTCTGCAAGTGCAAAATCTTCTCTCCATTTGCACCCAATTGAGATAACCAACACATTTGTCCACGCATAAAAAACTCCTCAGATTCAATAAAAGGGGTGAATCGTCAAGCAGATTTAGTTGATGTTGTACTCAGGTAGCAATTACAGTTTATCCAGCTGAAGCAGGACACTTTTAGAGACTTCATTGCTTCTCACTTCTGAGCAACTGCCAAAGTCTAACTATTCATGTGCATACTAGCAATCCTTTGTCAATTTATTCATCATCCTCATAAGATACTCTTGCATTTAGTTCCTACTTCTTGAGGTATCTTCCTTGAGTAGGAATTAATGCCTAGTTTATATCCATTTGTAAATAAGTGTGTAGTAACCGTTACAAACCTTGCTTTTTTTGCATAATACTGCATTCATAGTCATTAAATTGATGGGGCATAGCAATTCCCAACAATCCCGCGAATTTCGGCTACTAGATGAGTGTAAACGGCATCATTTAAGACTGGCACTGCGTTGGCAATTGAAATCGGTTCAGCAAAATCAATCCATGACTTGCAACCGCCATATTCTGAACGGTAAGGAATGATTTGCGCTTTGGTTAGTTTGTAAGCCCGTAGCAGAAGTAGATAAAGCGGTTGTCGTGGTTTCCATTTCAGGCGATCGCTGAGAAATTGCTCGTTCCAAATATGAAATGGTAGTAACCCTCTCACAACCGCCTCGTCACTCACTGGCAAAATATCGGTAATCTCAGCCCAGCTTGCGATCCGAATTGTGTCTGGATGCCAGCTAGAAGCTACCGGATCTACCTGACTGGCATAGTCTGGTTTTAGGAGTGAAGGCTGTTGATGCTCGTAAGTAGGGTAGAGCAAAGTGCGATCATGAGCAACTTTGAAACGCCCATTTTGTTCATGAATGCCGCCTTTACGTAGCAGCATAATCATTTTGCCCTGTTCTAGAGCATCTACGGCAACAGCCCATTCTTTAAGTGCATGAGTAGTGTTTGATTGCATATTAATTTACTTCAGACATTAGACAAATAAAATGAGGTGGAGATAGGGCTTCCTTCTCCACCATTTCAGTAATGCTTCCAAGATAGCAACACGAATCAAATATAATTACAGGCGTTGTATTTGAAAAACGTGACTTATCAACTCCGCTAGGGAAATACAGGAATAAAGCAAACTTGCTTACCAATCTGCCCGCCGTTGCTTAAAGGGTTCGCCAGCAAAAGGTTGTACGCCAATGGTAGGATAGGCATCGTCATTCGGAGCAAAAATCCGCGCTACCGCTTCATAAATATAGCTGGTGATGCTGTCAAGCATTCTGTAAATGCCCATATAACTACTCTCCTGCTCACTTAGATAATGGCTTTATTCGAGATGTATACATTCTAGTTCCAATCTACCTTTATTATGATTAACCCTTAATCATTTGAGCGTATTTGCAATACTTGTTTGATTAAGTTTGCAATACTTTAGCTTTAGTTCAAGTTAAATGTTCGTCCATTTGGGATTATACATTTCTGTTTAAATACCGTTATATTTATCACCCAGTTCTTTTAAAAATCATCATAGAAGCAAATTAGAGGTTTATTATTTCCATCTCAAACCTATTTCTACTACTATTACTATTTCTAAAACGTTACACAGCATTGCAATAAACTAAAATTAGAAAAAAATTACTTTTAATTGCCCTGCTTCTAGAAAGCACTATCAAAATACCATGACAGGATTATGGTGATTTGCACTATAATTATAAAGTCTAGCTAGAAAGCTGTGCGATGACAACTTCCCCTGACTTGTACCATCCAAATCAGCAACAGAACGTACCAACTCCGGAACTCACACTTACCTCTGAAAATTACAGCCTCTTAACCGACCTTTACCAGCTGACGATGGCAGCTTGCTACACAGGTGTTGGTTTAGAGCAAAAACAAGCAAGCTTTGAGCTATTTGTGCGTCGATTGCCAAATAACTTTGGCTATTTGATTGCAATGGGGCTAGCACAGGCATTGGACTATCTAGAGAAGTTACGTTTTAGTTCAACCCAGATAGCTGATTTACAGGCGACAGGCATTTTTGCGAACGCAACTGACCAGTTTTGGTCATTACTGGCTGAAGCGCGTTTCACAGGCGACGTTTGGGCAGTACCAGAGGGAACAGCAGTTTTTGCTAATGAACCACTACTACGCATAGAAGCACCGCTTTGGCAAGCCCAACTGGTAGAAACTTACTTGCTGAATACGCTGAACTACCAGACTTTAGTTGCAACACGGGCGGCTCGAATTCGGGATGTGGCGGGGCCAACGGCAAGGTTGCTGGAATTTGGGACACGACGGGCGTTCAGTCCGCAAGCGTCCTTGTGGGCGGCGCGAGCGGCGCTAGCAGCTGGATTGGATGCAACGTCTAATGTGTTTGCAGCGCTTCAGTTGGGGCAAAAGCCGAGTGGGACAATGGCTCATGCTTTGGTTATGGCTCTTACCGCAATTCAAGGCAGTGAAGAGCAGGCTTTTACTGCTTTCCACCGCTATTTTCCAGGTGCGCCATTGTTAATTGACACCTACGATCCAATCGCTGCTGCCAAAATGCTGGCAGAACGAGTGCGTTCAGGAGAGATGGAATTAGCTGGAGTACGGCTTGATTCTGGTGATTTGGTTGGATTGTCCCAGCAAGTGCGATCGCTGCTTCCAGGCGTATCAATCTTTGCCAGTGGCGACTTAGATGAGTGGGAGATTGCCAAACTTAAAGCAGCGGGTGCTTGCATTGATGGCTATGGACTGGGAACGCGATTAGTTACGGGAACACCAGTAAATGGAATATACAAACTGGTTGAAATTGATCATATTCCGGTGATGAAACACTCAACTGGCAAGTTAACTTATCCTGGTCGTAAGCAGATTTTTCGCTGTTTTGCAGGAGAGAATATTTTACACGACCGATTGGGATTAGTCACAGAAACTGCTGTGGGACAACCGTTGTTACAACTAGTGGTTAAGCAAGGGCAACGGGTGCAACAGCGGGAAACTTTGGCAGAAATTCGGGAACGTACTGCGGTTTCAGTTGCCAGTCTGCCAGCTGATACTAGGAAGCTGGACAATCCCATACCGCTGCCAGTAGAAATTTCTCCAACACTGCAAAAGTTAACTGAACAAACGCAGCAGAGACATACCGCTTAATACGCATAGTTACATATGAAAAGAGTTGCATTGTTTGGTACGAGTGCCGATCCGCCGACAGCTGGACATCAAGCAATTCTCAGATGGCTATCTGAGCGTTATGAATGGGTGGCGGTTTGGGCAGCAGATAATCCATTTAAGTCTCATCAGACACCGCTGAAACATCGGGCGGCGATGCTGCGGTTACTGATTGAAGATATACCGCTACGGCAGAATATTGTTTTTCACCCAGAAAGCAGCTACAGAACGATAGAGACTCTGGAAAAGGCTAAAGAGTACTGGGGCGTGGATACAGATTTTACGTTGGTAATTGGTTCAGATTTGGTGAAGCAACTGCCTCGGTGGTATCGAGTTGAAGATTTATTGCGGCAAGTCCAGCTGCTGATAGTGCAACGACCAGGCTATGCAGTAGAGAATGTTGATTTACACCAGTTGCGGCAGCTAAAAGCAACCTGTGCGATCGCCGATATGACTGGCCCAGATGTTTCCTCTACAGCGTATCGTAAAAATGGGGACACCCAAGCTTTAACACCTCCGATTCAGGCATATATTCAGCGAGAGCATTTGTACGAATGCGAGGACACCAAAGAAAAATTGCAGATCCGATAAACATCCAGACTTTAGCTAATTTCAAAGTTGGGGTTGATAACGTGATTTTTTCTGTCGATACCTCACTTCAACGGCTGTTAGTTCTGTTAGTGATGCGACAGCAAGAACCATTTTTAGGTCAATGGTGTCTTCCCGGTACTCTGGTACGTCAAGGAGAGTCTCTAGAAGATGCGGCGTACCGAATTCTAGCGGAGAAAATTCGCGTGAAAAATCTGTATCTTGAGCAGCTGTATTCCTTCGGCGGGCCAAATCGTGATCCACGTGAAGCAATAGATAGTTACGGGGTACGTTATCTCTCTGTCAGTTACTTTGCCCTAGTGCGGTTTGATGAAGCGGAATTGATTGCCGATAGAGTTAGTGTTGCCTGGTATCCGCTAAACCAAGTGCCGCAATTAGCTTTTGACCACAACCAGATTTTGGCTTATGGACATCGACGTTTGCGAAATAAGTTGGAGTACAGTCCGGTTGCTTTTGATGTGTTGCCGGAAGTATTTACTTTGAGTGATCTCTATCAGCTTTACGCGACTATTTTGGGAGAAAACTTTGCTGATTATTCTAATTTTCGAGCGCGTCTACTGAAGCTGGGTTTTTTATGTGATACAGGACTGAAAGTATCGCGAGGTGCGGGTCGTCCGGCTAGTTTGTATCGGTTTGATGCAGAAGCGTTTGCCCCATTTAAGGATAAGCCGTTGATTTTTGTTTAGTAGTCATTGTTCACTAATGACTAATGACCAATGACTAATGACCAATGACCAATGACTAATGACCAATGAGTATGAAAATTGCGATCGCTCAAATTAATCCTACGATTGGTGATTTAACTGGCAATGCTCACCAAATTCTCACAGTGGCGGAACTTGCAGCACAGCAAGGTGTCCGGTTATTGTTGACACCAGAACTTGCTTTGTGTGGCTATCCGCCGCGCGACTTACTGCTAGATCCCAGTTTTGTTGAGGCGATCGCTACTACATTGCAACAAATGGCGCGAGATTTGCCGCCGCAGCTAGCGGTGTTGGTCGGTTGCGTTGAGTGCAATCAGCGATCGCTTGAGCTTGGTGGTAAGCCCTTATTTAACAGCATCGCTTGGTTGGAACAGGGCAAAATCAGGCAAATTTTTCACAAGCGCCTGTTGCCCACCTATGATGTTTTTGACGAACATCGCTACTTTGAACCTGGTCTGCAAATTAATTCTTTTACTCTCAATAACATCCATATTGGTGTCACTATTTGCGAAGACTTATGGAACGATGAAGAGTTTTGGGGAAAACGTAGCTATGCAGTTAATCCGATTGCAGATTTAGCTCAAATTGGTGTTGATTTGATGATAAATTTGTCGGCTTCACCCTACAGTGTCGAAAAGCGGCAGTTACGGGAAGCAATGCTCCGACACGCTGCTGTTCGTTATCAGACACCTATCCTCTACGGCAATCAGGTAGCGGCAAATGATGACCTGATTTTTGATGGTTGTAGTGTGGGTTTTAACCGTGTGGGTGAAATAGTATGCCGCGCCCGTGCTTTCGAGACAGATTTAGTAGTAGTAGAATTTGACGAGCAACAGCGGGATTTACAGTTAAGTTCCATTGCACCGATGCCAGATACAGACGCGGAAATCTGGCATGCTCTAGTTTTGGGTGTGCGCGACTATGCCCGCAAATGCGGCTTTTCCCAGGTGGTGATTGGTTTAAGTGGGGGGGTTGATTCATCACTTGTGGCAGCGATCGCAACATCAGCACTGGGAGCAACCAATGTCCTGGGGGTGCTGATGCCTTCTCCCTACAGTTCCAATCATTCAATTCATGACGCTTTAGAATTAGCTCAAAATCTGGGCATCCAGACGCACACTTTGCCGATAGGGGAGTTAATGCAAGTCTATGATCTCAGCTTAGGCGATCTATTTACTGGCACGACATTTGGACTAGCAGAAGAAAATATTCAATCGCGGATTCGGGGGAACTTGTTAATGGCGATCGCTAACAAGTTTGGTTATCTCCTCCTCTCCACGGGTAACAAGTCAGAAATGGCTGTTGGCTACTGCACCCTCTACGGCGATATGAACGGCGGCTTAGCCGTAATTGCTGATGTTCCTAAAACCCGTGTCTATTCACTGTGTAACTGGCTCAATACTGAGGGGTTAATCGGTCATAATTCATCGCCCATTATCCCACCAAACATTCTTACCAAGCCTCCCAGCGCCGAGCTTAAACCTGGTCAAATGGATCAAGACTCGCTGCCACCGTACGACATCTTGGACGACATTTTGCAACGATTAATTCATCATCACCAATCTGCTGCTCAAATTGTCACAGCTGGTCATGATCCAGCTATTGTAGACCGCGTGATTCAAATGGTAGCTCGTGCCGAATTTAAACGGCGACAGGCCCCACCTGGATTGAAGATTACAGATCGTGCTTTTGGTACAGGCTGGCGGATGCCGATCGCAAATAAGTGGGTTGTCGCTACCTACCAGGCTGAAACTATGCCTGCTGCTTACGTTTCTTCGCCTCAATAATATACGTAAGGTTGTTATCTGAGGAGATCCTGATCGGATGCAGCAATTGCTCTAGCTAAGCACTCAAAAGTAGCTCTGGCAGCTGTTTCAGCACCCTCTCAAAGGTCGCCGTGTTCTTCAATCCACGTGTCAGCACCAGTGCCCCTTGAATCTGCAAAATTGCATCTTCGGCTCTTTGGCGGGCAGACTTAGGATCAATTCCCGCCTCTACCAAAACCTCTGCTAAGCTGTCAATCCAAAGGTTGAGCGCTTGTCGAACTTGCACTTGAAACAGATCATGCGCTTCTCCAGTACTGAGGAGCGCTAACAGACAAGCTTGTTGACCCTGATAGTAAAACGCATCGATATTTTCATTCATGGCACGAATGCGATCAACGGGCGGGAGATCGCTGCGTAGGGGTGCCAGCAGCTGTTCTTTCAACCCAAGGGTAATGTAGTCAAGCACAACGGCTGCCATCTCTTCTTTACCATCTGGGAAATAGTGATAGAGGCTGGCTCTTTTTAAACCCGTTGCTTCTGAAAGCCGTGCTATGGTTGCGCCCTCATAGCCATAGCACTGGAACACTTTCAGCAACTGAGGAATTACTTCATCTTTAGACATTCACTTACCTGAGAAAATAATTAGCGCTTCTACTTGACAGTATACTAAACGTTCGGTAAAGTAGCTTTATACCGAATGTTCGGTAAAATGCTTAGATCAAGATTTAGCGATCGCCCGCTTCGTAGTTGCTAACGAGCTTTTTGACAAGGAGTTATCCAATGACCACATTCCGCACAATCAACATTGACGGACTCGACATCTTTTACCGTGAAGCTGGTTCGCCCACCCAACCCACCATCTTGCTCCTTCACGGCTTTCCCACTTCGTCCCACATGTTCCGCAACTTGATTCCCGCACTTAGCGATCGCTTCCACCTAGTTGCACCCGACTACCCTGGGTATGGTAATAGTTCGATGCCAACCGTTGATAAGTTTGACTACACCTTTGATCACCTGGCTGAAGTGATGGGCAAGTTCATTGAAGCGCTTAATTTGAAGCGTTACAGCCTGTATGTCATGGATTATGGTGCTCCCATTGGTTTCCGAATTGCCGCTAAACACCCAGAACGAGTGGAAGCTTTGATCGTCCAAAATGGCAATGCCTACGACGAAGGTTTACGCGAATTCTGGGAACCTCTCAAAGCTTACTGGCAGGAGCGTTCGTCTGAGAATGCCGACAAGCTGAAACCCTTTTTCGCACTTGAAGCGACGAAATGGCAATACACTCACGGTGTCCGCAATCCTGAAGCTATCAGTCCCGATAATTGGCATGTCGATCAACGCTTCCTCGATCGTCCTGGTAACAATGAGATTCAATTGGCATTGTTCTACAGCTATCGTTCTAACCCCCCACTTTATTCCCAATGGCAGGAATATTTCCGCCAACACCAACCACCGACACTAATCGTCTGGGGCAAGAATGATTACATTTTTCCAGCCGAAGGTGCTTATCCCTACAGACGTGATTTAAAAGACGTTGAGTTTCACTTACTCGATACGGGGCATTTCGCATTGGAAGAGGACGGAGATGTCATTGCAGATCACATCCATCGCTTTCTTCCTGCACATACTGCCTAGTCTAAGGAGGAAGTAAAGAAAACTTGTGACCCCTAGATTACAACTTGAGAGGAAAACAAACAATGAAAATTGTCTCTGTCAATGTCGGGCTTCCCCGTGAAGTCACTTGGAAAGGAAGAACAGTTTTAACAGGGATCTTTAAAGAGCCAGTCGAAGGGCGGGTCAGATTGCGTTCTCTCAATTTAGATGGCGATAGACAGGCGGATCTCACGCTTCACGGTGGAGCAGACAAAGCCGTCTACGCCTATCCAATCGGGCATTATGACTACTGGCGGCGGGAGTTACCTGACATCAATCTTCCTTGGGGAATGTTTGGCGAAAATCTCACAACTGAGGGATTGTCAGAAGATGTGGTGAATATTGGCGATTACTTCCGCATTGGCACCGCCGCAGTAATAGTCACTCAACCACGTTTGCCCTGTTACAAGCTCGGCATCAAGTTTGGGCGAGCGGATATGGTCAAACGATTTCTGGCAAGCCGTTTAACTGGCATTTACTTCTCGGTATTGCAAGAAGGTGAGGTTGGAACCGGAGACACGATAGAACTCCTTAGTCAGGACGAAAATCATGTCACGGTTGCAGATATCACACGGCTCTACGTGCGTGAAACAGCCGATTTAGAGCTGTTGCACCGTGCAATACAGGTTCAAGCTTTGCCGA
>JBGTCQ010000048.1:0-22523 GCA_041748755.1 Chroococcidiopsidaceae cyanobacterium
ATGACGGATCTCTTGTGCCTGCTCCATATCTGAGCGCTGTAACTTCTGAAACAGTTCCACACACGGTTGAGACTGCAATTCCTGCGCGTCCTGAATGTAAGTGTCGTATGCCTTAAGTGCTTCCGCCTTGTGTTGCAAAGTGGTGAGCAAGTCGTACTCAAGGTTGCTCATGGCTCTATTTCCGTTATCCGGCATAAATTTATCCTCCACTAAGATTGATAATCAACTTTGACTCACCCTGCAAGTGCAATTCATCTACCAAAAAGAGTATGACTAAGCTGTGTATTTGATTAGTCCTTAGTCCCAGGGCTTTAAAAATGATTCGTCAGCGTTCAAGATTAGGAATTACGTCCCGCCATCACTCCACCATCCACATCCCACGTAGCACCCGTGATCCAAGAGGAGTGATTGGACATCAAGAAGGCGATCACCTCTGCAACATCGATGGGTTGCCCAACACGCCCGATTGGGTGAAAGTTGTTGAATCCCTGTAGCGTTATATGAATGTCTTCAGGTTTGATGAACGCTCCATAAATCGGAGTTTCCACGACAGCGGGTGCAACAGCATTTACACGAATTTGGTACTGAGCAAGTTCCATTGCTAAATGTTGTGTGAGGGAGTGTAAACCTGCCTTCGCCATTGAGTAAGCAGAAGATGGGGTAGCTAACACAGCTTGATGTGCCCACATCGAGCCAACATTCACAATTGCACCCCCTTGTCCCTGCTGCACCATATTACGAACAACCTGCTGTGTTGCGAAGAAGGTGCCGTGATTGAGATTGAGATAGCGATCATAGTCTACCTCTGAGTGATCAAGAAATGGCTTTGGCAGAAAAACACCCGCAGAATTTACGAGGTAGTGAATATTCGTGATGGAGGCAATCTGCTCGATAAGTCGGGATGTATCTTGGCGATCGCTGATATCCGCCTGCCAAATTTGGATGTTACCGTGCTGTTCGAGATCAAATGCCGTTGCCTGAAGTTTTTCAAGATTTCGTCCTACAATCGTTACGATCGCCCCTTGAGTGAGAAGAATTTCTGCAACCGCTCGTCCGATACCACTGCTGCCACCGATAATGAGTGCTTGTTTATGCTTAAACTCTGGGTACATGACTATTTCCTTTCTAGGGTTATGCAGTGAGTACGACTACAGCAAGCATATTAAGCAACTTAGACAGAGTATAAAAGTAAGCACTTTCAAGTGAGGTACGCACTTTTTGGTAGAAATTAAGGTAGGACGTGAAAGAAACTTTTTGATCTATGTAAAATGAGTAGAGGAAAATTAGATAAAGCAACTTCAGCTGCAGCGATGCTAGAGTACATTGTTGGCTGTAAGTGGTCGATCCGGATTTTGACCTTAATTCGCCAAGGAGTGGATCGCCCCGGAGCCATTACGCGCTCTATTGATGGATTGACAACCAAAGTACAAGGTGATTGCCTGAACAAAATGGTAAGCTTTGGGATCTTGGAAAGAATTGCTTACGCGGAGGTTCCGCCGCGAGTTGAGTACAAGCTAACCAATTTTGGGCAACGCTTCATCTCAATTTTGGATGCAGTTTCGGACTTGCAGCACGAGATAGATACTGCCAGTCAGCAGCACAATAATGCGAAGTGTAGCCACGAAGTGTAGCGCAGCGTCTAGCGTTTAGGACTAATAACTAATGACTCTGCTAATGTGATTGACTCTATCCTGAAACCTTTTCAACGCTTTGGTGTCCATCTCGGCTTAGAGCGGATTCAGCAGTTATTGGCGAACCTCGGCAATCCGCAGCACCGAGTTCCCATAATTCATGTAGCTGGGACGAATGGTAAAGGTTCTGTTTGTGCCTATTTATCTTCAGTACTGGCTGAGGCGGGATATCGGGTAGGACGTTACACTTCCCCTCATTTAGTGGATTGGACTGAACGCATTTGTCTGAATGAACAACCGATTTCACCCGAACATCTGCAACAGTTGCTGCTGCAAGTCCAAAACGCAATCCTCCTTGGAGAAGCACCCACTCAGTTTGAAGTGATTACAGCAGCTGCTTGGTTGTATTTTGCCCAAAGTGAAGTGGATGTAGCGGTAGTAGAGGTGGGATTGGGAGGTCGCTTGGATGCTACTAACGTTTGCGATCGCCCCCTCGTGACGATCATCACTTCAATTAGCCGAGAACACTGGCAGCAGCTAGGTCCAACGTTGGCAGATATTGCGAGAGAGAAAGCCGGTATCCTTAAACCAGGATGTCCAGCTGTTGTGGGACCATTACCACCAGCAGCTGATGCCGTTGTGCGATCGCGGATTATTGAGTTAGGCATTCCTGCTGTTTGGGTGCAACCAGCGTTGGAATTACACTCAGCAGGGACTCAAAGAAAAGCCTTATCCGCAGGTATTGAGTATCCGTTGCCATTATTGGGGGAGATTCAGCTAACTAATTCAGCATTGGCTCTAGCTGCACTGCAAATTCTGCAACAGCAAGGTTGGGAAATATCAGAACAGGCGATCGTTAGCGGCATGGCAAAAACAAAATGGCCTGGCCGTATCCAATGGCAAACCTGGCAAAACCACCAAATATTAATCGACGGCGCTCACAATCCGGCTGCTGCCCAATCCCTACGCTCCTTTGTCGATACTCTAGGTCCCAAATCCATCACCTGGGTAATGGGAATGCTCTCCACTAAAGACCATGCTGATATCTTTAAAGCCTTACTCCGACCAGACGACGAATTGTACTTAGTCCCAGTCCCAGATCATAGTTCCGCTAACCCAGCCGAGTTAGCAACGCTAGCGCAAAGCATTTGTCCATTGGCTGCTTGCCACACCTATTCAGAATTGATAACGGCACTAGAGGCAGCTACATCTTCAAAAAACTTAATAGTTTTGTGTGGTTCGCTCTATTTAGTGGGTCATTTTTTAGAAATACAGACGTAGATACACGCATCAACAGGAAGTGTTTGAAAGCGAATGCCAATGCTATTAGTATTGATAATCAATAATCATTTTGAGGAGAATATAGTCAAATTAACGAATCATTATCTGAGGCACTGTTAAAATCCAGTTAACTTAACTTTGAGTTAATCTCCGTCGCCGACTCCTATGAGTAAAGAAACTGTCTTAGACGTTCAAAATCTACAAGTTGAATTTGCCACAGATGAAAAGCTGATTACAGCCGTTGATGGTATTTCTTTTCAGGTGCATCGAGGTCAGACGCTGGGGATTGTAGGGGAGTCGGGATCAGGTAAATCAGTAACGTCCTTAGCTGTAATGGGTCTAGTGCCAACTCCAGGCAAAATTAGTGGGGGAGAAATTTGGCTTCAGAACGAGGAAGGGGTACCTATCAATCTACTTCAGCTGCCGCAAAAGCAAATGCAGAAATATCGAGGTGGGCAAATTGGAATGATCTTCCAAGAGCCGATGAGTTCGCTCAATCCAGTCTATACCTGTGGGTTTCAACTGACAGAAGCAATTCGACAGCACCAAAATATTTCACAAGCAGAGGCCCGACGGCAAGCGATCGCCCGTCTTCAAGAAGTTAAACTTCTCAAGAGTGATCAAGAGTTGCGCCAGGAGTATACAGACCAAAAATCTAAGTTGGACAAGCGCAAGTTGCAGCAGCTAGTAAACCAGCAAAAACAAGCAATACTTGATCGCTATCCTCATGAACTTTCCGGCGGTCAACTGCAACGAGTAATGATTGCGATGGCTATTTCCTGTAACCCAGCTGTGTTGATTGCCGACGAACCAACTACAGCTTTGGATGTTACAGTGCAGGCAACTATTCTTGACCTGTTGCGGGAGTTACGCGATATCCGCCAGATGTCAATGATGTTTATTACCCATGATTTAGGTCTAATTGCGGAAATCGCCGACTGTGTTGCCGTTATGTACCAAGGCAAAATTGTTGAGTATGGTTCTGTCGTGCAAATTTTTTCCAACCCTCAGCATCCTTATACCAAAAGTTTACTAGCTTGTCGCCCCAGGCTAGATCAACGACCTCAGCATCTGCTCACGGTTTCGGATTTTATGAGTGTTGAAACAACGCCAAGGGGAGTGGAAATTCAGGAAAAAAGACCAGATAAACCTCCCCAAGTCAATGCTGAGGAATTAGAGCAACGGTTGGTAAAACTACAGCAACAGCAGCCTCTTTTGGAAGTTCGTAACCTCCAAGTTGGCTTTCCGATACGCGGGGTATTTGGCCAAACAAGACGCTATCTGATGGCAGTTAATGGCGTTTCATTCAAAGTCTACCCAGGTGAGACACTGGGTTTAGTGGGAGAATCTGGCTGCGGCAAAACCACACTAGGGCGAACATTACTCCGATTAATAGAACCGATGGGCGGTCAAGTATTGTTTGAGGGGCAAGATGTCACGACTCTAAGTGGGCATCAGCTACAGCAGCTACGGCGGCAGATGCAAATCATCTTCCAGAACCCTTATAGCTCACTTGATCCGCGCCTGAAGATTGGGGATGCTGTGATCGAACCCTTGTTAATTCATGCTGCTGGTAAGACACAGCGACAGCGCCGCGAACGAGCAGCTTACTTGTTAGAGCGCGTAGGTTTAAATCCTAATCGGATGAACCGCTATCCCCATGAGTTTTCTGGCGGTCAACGCCAAAGAATTTGTATTGCCCGCGCCTTGGCTCTCAATCCCAAGTTCATTATTTGCGATGAATCGGTTTCTTCTTTAGATGTTTCGGTGCAGGCGCAAGTGCTGAATCTTTTAAAAGAATTGCAAGATGAGTTTAACCTCACTTACATTTTCATCTCCCACGACTTGAGTGTAGTGAAATTTATGAGCGATCGCATCTTGGTGATGAACAGTGGTCAAATTGTCGAACAAGGGCCAGCCGAAAGCCTTTACCGTGAAGCTAAAGAGGAATACACGCGATCGCTAATTGCCTCTATCCCCACTGGTAGTCTAGAGCAAATTCAGCAGCGGCAGCAACAACGCTCAGTCAGCTGTGGTTAGCAAAAGCTTTAAGTGGGGCTATTAGGGTCTGAATCCATATAGAAGGGACGGAAATAGAGCTAGACATAATAGCTGATGTCTACGTCTTTTTTTATATCAGTATTTCCTTAATGACAATATCCTCACCTTTCGTAACCAAGTAAATCTAGAACTTCACCGAACTGCGAATTTAAAGTATCAATACTTTCCGACTTTAATTTCCGCTTATGATCTCCTGGGGTTACTTGTCTTTTGTGAGAATGGATATCTTCTTTGTCTACCGTAAAGTCAGCCTCACTAATTATTTTGTTTACCTTTTCTTGGCTAACGTCAAGTTCTAGGTATTTAATTATAGTATGTAGCCATGTATCAAAATTATTTACCATATCCTCATACTTTACAAAAAGTACGTTAGGTCTGCCTATAAGTTCTCGGCAGTACTCTGTGTATTTATTTAATTCAGCTTGACTTTTAGTTGTAACAAATTCATCTACTGTCATTTTTAAAGTATCTTCTCTCGTAGCCAGCATTTGTTCTTCTTGTAATTTCGGAACTTTATGGCTATATGCCAGAGAGAAATACTTAGAGGTGAGAACATCTCTTGGATCTCGCATCATAAGTAATATTTTATAATTATCAATATTATCTATAAATCGATAGCCTCCCATCTCCTGCATTTTCGGCAGTAGATTAATTGATCTAAGCGGCCCGTAAAGATAACCTACTGGCTTAAATGCCTGCTTAAGCTGTTTCTCAACCGTCTTTGGTAATTTTGCATTTTTCCAAAAATAGCCGTCAAAATTAATAGGAGTAATGCCTGTATCCTCTGCTAGTTCATCAAGAATTTTTTGGACATATACAGAAGCACATTTGTGTAAAGTAAAAAATAAAATACTCGAATGCGAACTATCTGACTTGTGTTTGCCATTCAACAATGACAACTCTTTATAAAATTCAGCATTGATCTTTCTTTGCGCAATAATCAACTTAATAGGGTAGAAATTTTTTAGCGTTGATTTAATCAGTTGCGTCGGTTCCATTTTAGTGCCTCTATATTCTTTATATAATTTTTTTGATCTTGGCAATAGAAATTATGGAAAGTATGTTATCCCTTTCTTTATCAAATCAAGTAGCAGTGTTTATTTGCTTTAGCAAACTTTAGACACCTTCCCAAGAAGATAGCATAAAATATGCTACAAAACAAGATAAAATACTTAATATTTTGAAATCTATATCTTGATGACTGAATCTTTCACTTATTTTTAAAGGGCATTGCCAAATTAACACTAGGCTGACATAAGACAGCGGAGTTTAAGATAATTAAAAGATGAGCCAGTCTGCCAAGCTGTACAACCGCAACCGTGCCTTACGAAAATTATCAGCCATAGCGTCTGGTAGGAGGAAACCAGATGGGATTTGGAGGATAGATGTTGCTCAAAATTAACGCGAACGACTGATTAGCTGTAACGTGCTGTAGATAGGCCTGGGCAATTTTAGTGGACATGCTTATGCAAAGCCGCCGAAAGCAGTTTTTGCCGGAAATTAACGAGTAAGAGTTTGCCCCAGTTCAATTGCTACAGCACTTTATTCTGGAAATCTTCAAAGGCTTAGGACATCGACAGCCTGACAAGGGGGTTGAACAACCGTGACGCTCCTTGCCATTAAGCCACACAAAAACTTTAATAACGCACACGACGGTTTCAATCTGCCAAGAGTCCCAAACTGATTCTTCTATACCTACGGTTCAAATAATTATCCAGTTCTGAACACCTGCTTGACAGAAGTCAACAAGTATTTTCAAAATTTAGCAAAAATTTAAACAGCGTTTGGTTTGCCTAATCTGTACTGATAAGTATGCAGTTTGTCCAATTAATTCAACCATAATTACACTAATTATTAGGTTAGAATGGATTCTACAATACTATTAATTACAGCTTGTTAGTTCTTTAATTTAGCGACTGGAGCAATAAAAGACAGGTTACTTAGTGTTGGGAAGGCTTAAGAAAAAGTATGGTTAACAGGTAATTAATGTCTCACCACCAAACACCATCATGTTGATTACTATGCAAAAATGTTTTAATTGACATTTGAAGGAATGCGATAACTTCGTTAAGCTGCGCTAACGCATTTAGCATGTTAGCTATTAAGTAAGGAAACTCTTTTTATAAAAAGCTGTCTAAAGTATAAAGAGCCCTTAAGCAGTATTACGCTAGTATTTAAACCTAACACTACTTAAGAAGCATAATGGCTGTAGTAATGAACCAACAATCTGAGTGCTTCAGAAAACATGAATTTGTCAGGGTATCGGGTGGAGCTTACCGATTTACCTGGTTTGATTGGTTTTGTCTCTGGTATCCTCCAGGATGGCTAATTTTATTTAACCGTCACTGGCAACACTATCATTACGATCCGGATGGTTGGAATTGGTTGGAATATGGATTATTTTTAATTCCAGGTGGTTTTTATTTAGCGTTACTAGTTCGTTGGTTACGCCTGGGTTGTCGTTTTCCTCGTAAGCAAAGTGATAAATTTGCGCCAAACTATCAGCAAGCCTTCCGAGATGAAGTTCTTGAACCAATTGTAAAATACTATTTTCGCGCTGAACTAAGACAAGTTGAAAACTTACCCCAAACAGGACCATTAATTGTTGCAATGAATCATGCAGGGATGTGTTTTCCTTGGGACTTTTTAGCGTTAGCTTATCTGTTAGGCAAAACTCGTGACTGGGTTGTGCAACCGCTAGCTGATGTTGCGTTGTTTGAGCATCCTTGGATAATTTGGTGGTTGCCCCCTGGATGGGCGCAAGTTTTAGGTGGCGTAAGGGCAGAGGCAGATGAATTTGAAGCTGCTGTAGCTCAAAGAACAATACTACTTTATGCTCCAGAGGGTTTACGCGGTCCGGCCAAAGGATGGAATAAGCGCTATCAATTTGAAACTTTTGATATGAGTTTTATTCGTTTGAGTAATCGCAATTCAATTCCGATTCTCCCAGTGATTTGCGTCGGTAGTGAGTCCTTGCATCTTTGGGCTGTAAATCTTAAAAGATTAGCTAGACAATTAAAACTTCCTTTCTTACCCCTCTCTGGTTTGATGCTCGTCTTTATTCTCTTTCCATCAATGGGAGTATGGGCAATGAGAAGTCGTCTACATTACTTTGTTCAACCTATATATCAACCTGCCTTAACAGAAACTGAGTCAAATCAACTTCAAGAACAAAAGACTTCTTCACGAGAAGAACGAGCCGCTGCTTACCGAAGCGCCCAAGAATTGCGAGAAAAAATGCAAAGTCAAATTACCCAGTTGTTGAGTAGCTAAGTATTTCAATGCCTAAAATTAACTTTCCCTTGTAGCATTCCTCAGCCTTAGCGCGATGTCAGTGGTTGTCTTGCCGTCAATTCAAGAAGCTATGAGGCAAAGGCTGAACATCACAGCAGAGTCCGTAGTGAGTTCACGTAACAAAATTAAGCGCATTTTTGAGACTGTGGAGCGACTGGCTAATGGGCATGCCTACTTGGTTGGGGATAGATTTTCATCTGCTGATCTGACCTTTGCCAGTCTAGCTGCTCCTACTGTACTGCCCACTGAGTATGGTGTAAGACTACCCCAGTTAGACGAGTTACCCGACAAAATGGCAGCTACAATTAAGGAATTTAGGAAAACTCCGGCTGGAGAGTACGCATTGCGCCTATTCCGTGAGGAACGCCGCTCACTCCATCAATTACGCTAGACATAAAAAGTTATTGGATCTGCTCAATAGCACCTCTAAAACCTTTACTAGTCACCATTTGCAGCATTTCATTAGCCTTAGCCTGATTACTAAAAGCTCCTACTTGCATCAACATCTTTCCGTTTGAGAAAGTGCGAAAAGCTCCAGGGACGAGCGATCGCACCAAATCTTGCTTACTTGCGGTTCCGGCATCAACCACTACCCGATAACGTAGTCCGAGTGACGTTGCCTGAGTTGGCGGCAACGGTGGACTCCCGACAGCTGTGGTACGCGAAGAACCAGGTACGCGAACTTTTGGCAGATTACGAGTGCTACCAATCGGGATATTGCCGTTAGGAACAGGTAGAAGTTCAGACTCTCTAATCTGTGCCGACTGTAATATAGGCAGATTCTGGGTTATGCCGCTCGTCTGTGGGGGTGGCGGTGCTAATGCTCGTGAGGGGGTTGGAGGTATCGGAATTTCTATTGCTGTGTCAGAGCCAGAGGCGGCAGGTAGTTGGGTATCACTAGGGCGAGGAGTAGCGATTTGATTAGGCGTGCTGGAATTAATCTGGATAAAACTTAATGTCTGCCGCAGGCTGCTCGGTGTTGATCCTGGTGGCGGCACAGGAATGACTATTGGGTTCGTTGTTGTCACCCTGGGGACTACTTCGCCCGTGGATTGTGACAACTGCGCTGGTTTTGGTTGTAAGGCAACTGGAATTTCCCTTGCTATATTGTTTGTCTTGGCGGTTTGAGGATTTCGAGCTTGAGGGATTGCTGGCGTAGCAATTAAGTTAATTCCGGCTAAATCAACATTGCCACTGGTACGGGCGTTGGCTAATTGGTTACCAAAGGCAGATATAACTTGTTTAGCGGCACTGGCGTTAATGTCATAACGACCATTTTGGCGAAATGTATTGCCTCCTGGTTCTGTCTTTGTTCCTAAATTTGGCTGGCTTGTGGCGATCGCAACTAACCCATCTTCTGTGTTGCTCTCAATTACATTACCCCGTAACACTGGTTGTGACTTCGCTTGAGTTACTATTCCAGTCCTATTCTGGCTAATGCGATTATCTACTATAATCGGCGCAGCTTTTTGGGCAATGTTGATTCCAAATCCCGTTTTTTCAAACACATTCTCCCGCACCTCAGGTCGAGATGTGCCATAAATCGTCATTCCATTCGCCCCATTTTGATAAAAATAATTGCTGCGAATGGTTGGCATACTATCGCCAGTAATCGAAATACCGTCATGGCTATTTCCCGTAAAGGTATTGTCCCTTACTATTGGGTTACTCGATTCAATCCATAAACCATAACCACGCGGATTGGGATTAGTTACAGTCACTCCGGTAAGACTAGCCTGGTTGGCCCCAAGAATCGTAATGTTTTGCCGAGCAAACGTGGGACTGAGGAAAGTGCCACCCCCCTGGATAATGATATTGTTACCTCTAGTACGCGAATCGCCTTGAATAGAAACATCTTGTTTTAGCCGTAACGGAAATGTCTCCCCAGAAGAGATGCTGTAGGTACCAGGAGAAAGCACAATCACGCTATTAGGCTGGGCGGATTCTAGTGCTTGGGTAATTGTTTTGAAGGGCGCACCAAGGCTACCATTGCCAGTCATCTTATCCCCAATTGGGTTGACAAATAGCACGTTGCTCTGAGATCTTGTCTGATTAACTACAGGCTGAGCTAGAAGAAATTGCTGTGGCGGCTCCAGCGCTGACCCTGAGTCGCTTAAGCTAAGTAAGGTGATACTTATTAAACCAATTCCTGTTGCGGTACAGTTCAAGTGACGGATTCTTGTTATCATCGAAGTGAGTATATCTACGTATTTGGCTGCCCCATCAGGACAGGGATAGCTACAGGTGTGGATTAAAATCATGGCACTCCTCCAAGCGACCTAGAATGAACAGGACTGTTGTTACCCGATAGTGATCACAACGTCACGTAAACATTGATCTATTTTGCTACGTTATACAGCCGATGTCAGGCAAAATCAATGGCATCATAGTACGCAGTAGAGTAATTGCGTTAACTAACGCTGATATCGGTAAAATGTGTGTTGGCTGACTGATACGATGGATACACTAATGGGTTTGTTCCGATGGTCGATCTATCCAGCCAAACAGGGCAAGTGCAGCCCGCTGTTTACCGCATTTTAGATGCAAACTTGGACCGCGCCCGTGAAGGGTTGCGGATTATTGAAGAATGGTGTCGCTTTGGTCTCAATAGCGCCCAACTAAGTGCGGAATGCAAGCAACTACGACAGGAATTAGCCAGCTGGCATAGCCCACAACTGCGAGCGGCGCGAAATACCCCTGGTGATCCTGGTACTGAGCTAACCCATCACCAGGAAGAACAACGCTCTAGCCTTAAATCGCTGTTGCAAGTTAACTTCTGCCGCGTCCAAGAAGCGCTGCGGGTACTGGAAGAATACGGCAAGCTTTACCATCCCAAAATGGGAAGTGCATCTAAGCAAATGCGTTATCAGGTTTATACCCTGGAAAGCAAATTGCTGGGTTACCAGCGCCACCAGTTGCTGTTGCAATCCCACTTATATCTCGTTACCTCTCCCTCAGAGACACTGTTTAACGTTGTAGAAGCTGCGCTCGTTGGTGGACTGACGCTCGTACAATACCGAGACAAAACTGCGGATGATCATGTCCGACTGCTCCAAGCACAGAAACTTCGTCAGCTTTGCTATCAATATGGGGCAATGTTCATCATCAACGACCGAGTGGATCTGGCGTTAGCAGTAGATGCTGATGGGGTGCATTTGGGGCAGCAGGATATGCCGATCGCTGTCGCCCAACAGCTACTTGGTCCTCAACGGATTGTGGGACGCTCCACGACTAACCCAGAGGAAATGCAGCGAGCGATTCAGGAGGGGGCAGATTATGTTGGTGTTGGTCCTGTTTATGAGACACCGACTAAAGCAGGTAAAGCAGCAGCTGGTTTAGAGTATGTCCGTTATGCTGCACAGCATTGCCCCATTCCCTGGTTTGCAATCGGCGGCATTGATGTGAATAACGTAAATGATGTAATAGCAGCTGGAGCAGAGCGCGTGGCAGTGGTGCGATCGCTGATGCAAGCAGAGCAACCTACCCTAGTAACTCAGTATTTCCTTTCCCAAACTGCTCGCCATACTCTACGAGCTTCTAAAGCAGACTTGATGCAATCTCATGTCTAATCAGATTACACTTTCTGTAAATGGTGAAAGCCGTACCTGCTCGTCTCAATCGCGGCTACCGGATCTGTTACAAAAACTCGGCTTTAATCCCCGCTTAGTGGCAGTAGAGTATAACGGGGAAATTTTACACCGCCAGTTTTGGAACGAGACACAAATCCAAGAAGGCGATCGCCTAGAAATAGTCACAATTGTCGGCGGCGGCAAATAAATAGTTTTGAGTTTTGAAAATGAGTTGAAGAGGCTTCAGCTAAACACTTGGATTTAATTATTAATTTTTAATTACAATGCTTAAAATACATAGCTTATATTTATGGATTCTGGGTGGTTTGGGTTTTAACTTAAAACTCAAAACTTAGAACTCACAACTCCCAGAGGGGAGGAGGTACGGATATCTTACCCGATAATCCACCCTGCGTTTGCTGCTTGGTACGGATAGAAGACGCTAAATTAAAAATGTAGCCGATAGAAGTAGATGTAGCGGAAACGGCTTGTCAATCAATGCGAAAGGATACATCCTGCTACCATTGCATCGCTGACTGGGCAAAAAATATCCTTAAATTGGGATAAGCAGAGCAAATATTGTTTTTCAGGCATCGTGTTATGCGTAACAAAATTTTAAAATCCCTGTTCCTTTTTGGTCTTGTCATTACTCTGGCACTAGGTCACGCTGATGGAGCCTTGGCAGCTCGTAGTGGGGGACGTATCGGTGGTGGTTCCTTTAGAGCTCCTAGCAGCCGTACCTACTCAGCACCTCGATCTTACGCGCCTCCAGGTGGGGGATATTATCCTTACTCGCCTTATCCAGGTGGTGGATTTGGTTTCCCCTTTGTAGTTCCATTCTTTGGCATCGGTGGCGGGTTTGGCGGTTTGTTTACAATTTTGATTTTTGTGGCGATCGCCAACTTCCTCTTTCAAAGCTTCCGCCGCGCCAGTAGTGATGGGATGGAGGAAGTAGACTACAGCAGCAATCCTGCTGTTTCAGTCACTCGTTTACAAGTAGGTCTATTAGCTGAAGCTCGCGGTTTACAAGCTGAACTTAACCGCATTGCTGAAACTGCTGATACCAACTCCCCAGAAGGTCGTGCGGAAGTATTACAGGAAGCTACCCTTGCTTTGCTACGCCATCCAGAATACTGTGTCTATGCTGGTAGTGCCACCCAACAAGCTCGTTTAGGCTCAGCTGAAGCTCAGTTCAACCGTCTAGCATTGGCAGAACGCAGCAAATTTACGGAAGAAACACTTTCTAATTTCAACAATCAGCTAAAAGCAGCAACTCCCAAAGGTGCTTTACCAGCAGCTGACGGTGGGCAATTGGACAATCCAACCCGGCTAATCACCGAAGGACCTGGAGAATACCTTGTTGTGACTCTTCTGGCTGCAACCTTGGGTAACCTGCAACTACCAGTAATTAACAATACGGATGATTTGCGGCAAGCTCTGCGATCCTTTGGTGCTATCCCTAGCGAAAGACTATTAGCTATTGAGGTTCTCTGGACACCACAAGCAGAAGGCGATACTCTAACGGCTGATGATTTATTGGCAGAGTATGCAGATCTGAAAATGGTTTAAACCCACGCTCGTAACTAAGAGACTAAGGGTTTGATTTGAATATTGCATGGGGAATGTAAATCATTCCCCTTTTTTATGAGGAATATTTTGCGTTCCTTGGTAGGGGATATATTTAGACAACATAGCGGCGGCTAGCCTAATATCAGGAATAATCTACAGTAGATTAAAAAATGCCGCAATCCAAATTAACTATCTAGTGTTTACAGGTTTGCCTAGTATTGTAAAGTGTTGGTCTTTGGTTGATAGTCAAGACAGTCAATCGCTGCCTCTGAGTTAGCAATTGAGGGTTGTACTGTACATTTGAGGCGATAATCGCCAGTGAAATATTGACAGTTGGCGCAGGGTATTTGATGCAAACGCTTGCTTATGGTCACGGTATCTCGGACGGCAGTCCAGAGACTCCAAGCTATGACAATAGTAAACATCCAACTACAGAAAAAGCAAATCGGGACTAAAAATGGTCGAATGACGTGAGCCAGGAAGTACAGCAGTTGAAACATGACAACTCTTTCAGGTGCGGCTAAAATAAATTGAGGACGAAAGTAATTGCTAGTAATAATTAAAACGTCTATTAATCTAGCTAAGTATTTTTATGCAAAATCAGATTCGGAGTCATCCAATGCTTGATTATATTGAAAGCTATCAGTAATAGATACTTATTTTACTCAGACAAGGGTGCATCATATTGTTCATTAACTTAACATAAATTTACATATCCCATGAAAAGCTCAACTTTAGCCTCCTCGCCTGCTCAAGCACGGCAGACTAAACATCAGTTTGCTAAATCGGAAGATTACCTGTCTTACGAGTTAGGTAAGGCGGTTCAGGAGTTACCGCCTTTATATACGAGACTTATGGCTGGAAGTATTAGCTTACTAGTCTTTGGAACGATCGCCTGGGCGCATTTTAGTAAGATTGATGAAGTAGCTGTTGCCCCTGGGGAAGTGCTGGGCTCGACCCAAGTGCGACCAGTGCGATCGCTAGGTGAAGGTACAATTCGAGATATTAAAGTCAAAGAAGGCGATCGCGTCCAAAAAGGTGATGTTCTAATTGAACGTAACTCAGACTCACCCCAAGCAGAAGTTGACCGCCTAGCCAAATCTGCTCGCCTAATCCAAGAAGATCTGCGGCGACTGGAGGCAGAACGAACTGGAGCAGCAACTACCGGAACAAATCTCCAAGACCAACTCCAAACCTCTCGTTTCAAGGACTTTGAAGCTCGTCGGGCGGCTGCCATAGCAGAAGCAAATAGCCAATTTGCAGTTATGAATGAAGCTAAAGTTCGCCTCAGCCGTCTCCAAGAAAACCTGATTAACTCCAGAACTAGCCTCACCAACGCTAAAACAAACTTGGTCAATGCTCAAAGCATCGTTGCCAAAGCAAAAAGCCTTCTAGCTAACTCTCAAAAACGCGAACAAGGGCTACGTAGCCTCATAGCCGATGGTGCTGTACCTCGACTTGACTACATAGAAGCTCAAAACGGAGTTATTCAGGCTGAAGCTGGCGTTACTACCTCCGAAGATGGCATTACCAATGCTCAAAACAAAGTCACTGAAGCTCAGGACAGAGTCACGTCGATAGAAAAAGAAATTGCAGGTCAAGCGCAACAAATTCGGCAAGCTGAACAAGCGTATCAAGCCGCTCAAAATCAGGCTGCACGTGTTAGCTCTGAGCGCCAGAGCGAAATTTTGACTCAACTTAATAAACGCAACGAAGAACAGACAACAGTTGAAGGTGAGCTAGTGCAGGCGCGTAAGCAGCAAGAACAGAATATTATTAAGTCTCCAGTTGCGGGCACAATCTACAGTATTAAGGCAACAAAAGGACCAGTCCAGGCTGGTGAAGAATTGTTATCAATTCTGCCAGAAGGCGAAGAACTTTTACTCGAAGTCAAAGTTCTCAACCGAGATATTGGGTTTATTCGTCGAGGAATGAAAGCCAAAGTGAAGATGGCGACTTTCCCGTTTCAGGAGTTTGGCACGATTAATGGTGAGGTAGTTCAGGTCAGTCCGAATGCAACCACTGATGAAGAGTTAGGCTTAGTTTTTCCCACCCGAATTAAGATCGAAAAACACTCGATTAACGTTCGAGGTCAAAATGTAAAGTTAACTCCGGGTATGGCTGCTACTGGAGAAATTGTTACTCGTAAAAAATCAGTTTTAACTTTCTTAATTGAGCCAGTTACGCGTCGATTTAACGAGGCATTTTCAGTGAGATAAGTCTAGACTTTCATGAAGCCCATTAGTTGGAGCAAGAGAATGGTAGCGCTGAGAGTGTTCCTATTTTGCAACATAACTCAGCCAGCCCATCCGACTTGGGCTGATGTGATGACGGAAGAATATTAACAACTATGCTTTGATTTAGGTTCAAAGACATCCCAAGCATATTTATCTTCGCAGTTTAAACATCAACCGCAACCGCCGCGCATTTCCCTATGTGTAGTAAATAACTCTCAGATTCTGTATTAATAGAGATGCACCGCGAGGTAACTCGCGGTGCGTATCTTTCTCCTGTGCTTATTTATTAGATGCAAGCAACCTTGATACCTCTGCATGTGCCAACACAACACCGGGTTCACGTTGGAGAGCATTGTAGTATTTTCTGGCAAACCCGTTGCCTAACTCTGACGGCGCGAGCAGCGTGCGGACATTGGCAATCAAATTTTGACCAGCGTCCAGCGATACGGGTTCATCGGCTGAGAGCATTTCATCAATTTGCACAACAAGCTCAGAGATACGATGCAGCCAAGCAAATTGTTCATGTTCGAGCACGAGTTGAAGCAGTTCTCCGCGCGATACTCGTCCACGCACCTGTTCATAGGTGATGCGTTCTGTGTCAAGCAAACAGGCGTGAAGTCCTAGCAATTTATTTCGCAAATCACGCAAATATTGATGTTGACGTATTCGTTGTAGAAGTGTATCAGAAGTCAATGGTACCCATCCTCCCGTTGCGATAGTCAACAAGTGTTTGCACAATTTCTACTTCCCTTATTAATTATAAATAGACCGTAGCGGACAACTGATTTTCAAAAGTCTGCGTTTCGATCGTAGCACTTGCTCCAAGAGCTTCTCAGGACTTGCACACTCACTGAGTCCTTGTTAGTCTGGGCAGTTGGAATTCGTTCAGCAGGGATTTTTTGATGGCGAGGCAGGTTTACCCATTGAACATAAAGTCGTCCGCCGATGCTCTGTAAATCCCCAAAACACTTGCGTAAGTCTTAATGGAGTTAGTCCTACCTAAATACTGGGCGATCGCTCACATCTTAAGTAAGCGTCACACCAGCTTAATTTCTTGAGAGCTGTCTACCGATAAACTTCTTTTACCCAATGGCACATTCCGGTCTGATTTGATTAATGTCTATTTTCCCAATAATTTGACCATACCAATACCACTAAAATAAAGCCCTAGCACAGCACCAGCGAGGAGGCTTTGAGTTAGGGGATCTGTGGAAGGTGTCAGCACTGCTCCTAAAACAACTGCCACTAGAATCACATAACGCCAATTAGAAAGCATTTGTGCTGAAGAAACAATTCCTAAAAAGCCCAGTAAAACCTGGATGATTGGAATTTGAAACGCCAAGCCAGTGCTGAACAAAAGCAGCAGAATAAATTCAAAATACCGATCAATAGACCAGATTTGTTCTACAACATCAGCACCATAGTTGATAAAGAAATTGAGGGCAGCTGGGATAAGAAGTAAGTAGGCAAAAACTAAACCTGCTACAAACAGAAAAGTAGATCCCAAAACCACCGGACCTATTAGTCTGCGTTCACGGCGAGTTAGTCCTGGGAGGACAAACTGAATAATTTGGTAAAGTACAAATGGGCTAGCAAGCACCAAACCACTGTAGCCTGCGACTTGGAAAGAGACAAAAAAGTATTCTCCCGGAGCTAACTGCAGAAATTTGACTCCCTGCGCCGGAACTTCCAGCAGCCGAACAATTGGTTTGACTGCAAGGAAACAGCCAATTACACACGCGACAACAACAATTAGCGCATAGAAAATTCGCTGCCGCAACTCCTCAAGGTGGTCGAATAGCGACATCTCGGCTTCATCAGGAAGATCATCAAGAAATTCATCTTCACTCTTGGTTGTTGGTGGTATGTCGGTATCTAAATCTTGCTCGGTTACGGTTTCATCAACTTCTGAAGGAGGTGTCATCACTCAAACTATGTCCAGGCTTTGATGACTATTGTATCTAGCAAAGCATTTGAACTCACACAGGAAGACGCAAAGAGATACTTTGCACTTGGGCGAGGGCGGCTAATTGTTGCTTATGTTGTGCTATTCGGTCTTTATCAACCGCAACCTGATGATGCGACCACACTTGAGTTTGACTCAAGTGTGTTTGGGGCGCATCAATGATTGCTGGATACACATCACTCGTCGCAGCTGCATCAATCGTTTAGGATGATATCGGTGGATATCCTACATTTTTTGACATCCTTGTTTTCTTCCTCAACCGACGAGAAGCTACCAACATCCGCTCAAGCTGACACTTACTCCCACTTCCAGATTCGTGCGGCTCTTCCGGGAGATTTAAATAGTCTTGCCGAGATTCTTGCTGATAGCTTTCACTCCCACCAGGGAATTTTGGGCTGGGCCTACCCATTGCTACGTTTGGGAATTTATGAAGATTTACTTAATCGGCTTCGCTCAACTTTGTTACATCATATTTGTCTGGTTGCTGTAGAGGATGCTGCAAACACAGCCACAGAAGGTTGTTATTACAGTGCTAGTAATATAGCCGGAACCGTAGAAATGGCTTTGCGTTCAAAGGAGGCTTTTGCTAGAACGACGGGACGATATCTTTACTTGTCAAACTTGGCAGTCCGCCCAACCTATCGCCGACGAGGAGTGGCTAACCAATTGCTTTTGAACTGTGAGCGAGTCGCTTTAGAATGGGGATTTCAAGACCTGTATCTTCATGTGCTGGAAAATAACTATCAGGCACGGCAGCTATACTTCAAGTTGGGATATCGGTTACACAAAGTTGAATCAAGCTGGGCTACTTGGCTACTAGGACGACCCCGGCAGCTATTTTTACACAAGCACTTAAGCACTGCCTCGACTCCTTAAGCCGTACCCTTGTCACTTCTAGCTGTTTCACCCTAAAATTGCTTTTCTTCAAATGGTAAGCTTTAAATAAATTGAAATTATATGTTAATTCTTGATATAGTTCTAGCGCTACATTAAAATAACTATTTGGTGTTACTGACTACTGTAGTAAAAGTAAAAACAAAAATTTGGCATTTAAAATCACAATTTTTACTAGATGGCAGTCCTATTTCATTTAGGAATCTGACGCAAGTGCCTGCACGGGATCTCTGTATCATCCCACAAATCAAATCAGATTGCTAGATGGTATGTAGAGAATAATTCATAAAAATTACAACTGTAAGTTTATTTGAGTTGCTTTACATATTTGAACAAAAACTTTATGTAAACTTCACAACTATCTTATAACCTTCATTAAAACTTCAAAAATGCATCACCCTTTGTGGAGATTAGCTTTGGTTAAATATAATAAAATGTAATTGAACCGATAGTAATCATGTAGATACTTAGTTCTATTTTGTTAACTTGACAGTCATATATATTGATACAGGAGCAGGCGAAGCCCTTTTATTTTCTTCTCGGCTGTTTATGTACATACCTAGAGGAAACCAATACTCAGTAGGAGACTAGATGGATAGTGAAAAGCAGCGCTACCAGACTGTAGCACTAGCTGATTTCCCATTTTGCAGTACTTGTGTCAGCAGTTCCTATGGCTCTGGTGACATGATAGGCCGTAGCGACGATGAGAAGACATCGGGACTTCTCAAACTGCTGCACAGTGGACAAGTATTAATGGTGAATAGTCGTCGTCGGAACGGCTTAATTCTTTATAAGCATTGTCATGCTGAGTTTGCCGGGCCAGGGGCAGTAGTAGGCAGCTTTTATGACCGAGATTGTGAATGGGCATTGCCAGTAGGTAATCTTTCTTTATTGTCTCCAGAATCTCATGAAGAGCGACAGAAGGCTTACTTAATTCGGCGGCAGTGGATTCGGTTAATGAAACAAATAACAGAAAAACCAGTGCCTCAGCAGCGAGTTCAGAAAATTCTTGAGCAATTTGAACAGTACTTTGACTCAGGAACAGTAGCTCAACTGCCGGATGAGGCGTTTGCTCGCTTAGTGGGTGTGCTGCCGCAGACAGTTAGGATGGTACGGCGAGGTTCTGCTAACTTGGACTGGAGAAGCAAAATGTGATGTAGCGGGTGTGCGTTGTCCTTGGCTTTTGTTATGGTCGACGGGTAAGATTTGTAAAACCTTCGCCTAAGGCAACGGAACGGTGAGCTTTATCTAAAGAAGTGGGTTTTGCTATCAAATCTCACAATTCAGCAACTTAAAACCCCTCTGAAAGTTTTGACTGTAAGCATTAAATTCTGAAGAAACAAAATCGATGGTGCGGCTAATTTTTACAGCTATAGTGCTTGTGCTATTAACAGCGTGTGGCAATATTGGGCTAGAACCGAGTAGCCGACTGGTACAACGTGCGATCGCGCTTCAGGTTGAACAAACCCAACAGCAACTCAGCCAACAGTTAGGTTTGAATGTCTTGGGCTTTGAAATCAACCGAGTGGCAGTTACAAAACAAGAACCATTGATGATTCAAAGTTTAGCCGCCTACCACGTCCGGGGAACCTATAACGTTACTTTCAAGCTACCAAAGCGGCGAGTAATTCAACAAAACCCCTTTGATATCTACCTGCAACGTCAGAAAGAAGGCAAAACCTGGCGTTTAGCGCTTCCCCGTATGGGCAAAGAGCCTAAGTTTACTTGGATCACTTACTTAATTCAGTAGCCAATTTTTTATAAAAAATTAGTCTCTAGCAACTAGAGCGTTCATTAACCAGTTACTATTCACCTTTTTAAAGCAAGCGCGGTAATTAGATCAATTTTTTAAATCAAAGCTAATAACTCAACACTATTTTATTACTTCTTCAACTCAAAACTATTTTTAAAGTATCCATTCAGAAGCACGTTCACCTAAATCCAGGGGAATACTAACCGCTTTACCTAGTCGGGGGCGATCGCGTGTTTTTTGAATAAAAGTTTGCACTTGTGCCGTCCCACCAAAGGCATGGAGATAAGTAGCGATTGTGTCCAAATGTACCTGGTATTCCGCCTCTGTGAGCGGGAAAGAGGCTTGCTCCAGGTATTTCCACATTACCTGAACAAAAATCTTGCCTTGGGTTCGCCGCAGTTGGACATCGTATGAGCGTCCCCATTTATTAAGCAAAAGCTGGCGTAAGTCCTGTCCTGTCATGGCTTTTTTGCCGCTTAGATTTTACATTTCGTTATAAGATGAAGTTGAGTAACTCAAGTATGATCCGAAGATAAAGAAATGTAATATTCCTCTTCCAAGGTTGGAAACATTCTTGTAGAGAGGCATTGTGGCATTGTTGTGGGTCGTGGTAGCTCGACCTTTCAGGTGTAAGGTTCTGGGAACTACTCTCAGAGGTGTTAGCAATACAGATGCATAGCAAAAATTATGGCTCAAATCGCTGAATCTAGTGATGTCCCAAACATGGGGCGTCGTCAATTTATGAATCTTCTCACTTTTGGTACAGTAACAGGAACAGCTCTAGGGGCACTGTATCCAGTCGTCAAATTCTTCATTCCGCCTGCCAGTGCTAGTTCTAGTGGCGGAGTGACGGCAAAAGACGCGCTGGGTAACGATGTCGTTGTGAGTAAGTTTTTGGAAAGTCACAATGTAGGTGAGCGTGTCTTAGCTCAGGGATTCAAGGGCGATCCTACCTATATTGTGGTGGAAAGCAAGGAAGCGATCGCGGATTACGGGCTGAACGCTGTTTGCACCCACTTAGGCTGTGTCGTTCCCTGGAACGGCAGCGAAAACAAGTTTATGTGTCCTTGTCATGGCTCCCAGTATGACAGCACAGGTAAGGTCGTGCATGGTCCTGCTCCTTTATCCTTGGCACTCGTTCACGCAAAGGTAGAGGACGATAAGGTTAACTTTACGACCTGGACTGAGACTGACTTCCGCACGGGTGAAAAACCCTGGTGGAGTTAATAAGTAGTTTTGAGTTTTGAGTTTTAAATAGCTTAAGGCTCAATTATTTGCCCCTTGTCACAGAAACGTTTGGTTACTGATGAAAAGAGCTTTGTTATTACCAAAATCGCCTCGCAGTGCTGGGGTGATTGTTAAAACTGCAATTTTAGCGATCGCTACTGTTGTCTTCTTCCTGATTAGCGATCTAGCGCTTCCCCAGACTGCTGCTGCCTATCCGTTCTGGGCCCAGCAAACCGCTCCCGAAACACCCCGCGAACCGACTGGGCGGATTGTTTGCGCTAACTGTCACCTAGCCGCCAAGCCTACCGAGGTTGAAATACCTCAATCAATTCTTCCCGACACTGTGTTTGAAGCCGTAGTGAAAATTCCCTACGATACTAAAGTGCAGCAGGTGGGTAGCGATGGTGCAAAAACTGGTTTACAAGTCGGTGCTGTATTGATGCTGCCGGAAGGTTTCAAAATTGCCCCCCCAGAGCGACTTTCGGAGGAGATGAAGGAAAAAGTTGGAGAACTCTTTTTCCAGCCATACCGTGAAGATCAAGAAAACGTTGTGATAGTCGGACCACTACCAGGTGAACAATATCAGGAAATAATCTTTCCAGTTCTTTCACCAAATCCGGGAACAGACAAAAACATCCATTTTGGTAAATATCCTGTTCATGTAGGTGCTAATCGGGGACGCGGTCAAGTTTACCCAACTGGGGAGAAGAGTAACAACTCGGTCTACAATGCTTCTGCATCTGGCACAATTACTCAGATTGCCAAAGCTGAAGACGGTGGTTATCAAGTGACGATTCAAACCGATTCTGGGGACAAAGTTGATCCAATTGCAGCTGGTCCAGAACTGATTGTCTCCCAAGGGCAAGCAGTAAAAGCTGGTGATGCGTTAACAAATAATCCAAATGTCGGGGGATTTGGTCAGGATGATGCTGAAATTGTCTTGCAAAGCTCGACACGGATTAAATGGTTGATGGTGTTCGTAGCCGGAATTATGCTGTCTCAAGTTATGTTGGTACTGAAGAAGAAGCAAGTTGAGAAAGT
>JBGTCQ010000049.1:0-12241 GCA_041748755.1 Chroococcidiopsidaceae cyanobacterium
TGCAGACATTCCAGCGTGAATTGTCCAAGCGCGAGTTTCCTTGGGACCAGCGGTAAAATAAGTACGCAAGCCCAAAAGTTCATAAGTGGCGCTAATCAAAGATTTTAACCCGCCTTCTTCCACACCCAAAGATGCTAGGAAATCAGCTCGATCTGACTCTGGTAATTCAACTAATTCTGCTTCTACTTGGGCAGAAACTACGACAACTTGAGCATTTTCTTGAGCAGCAATTTGCCGTACTTGCTCTACCAACTTGTTCCCTGTCGCCAAATCATCCTCAGACACATTAGCAGCGTAGATGATTGGCTTGCTGGTAAGTAGTCCTAGTCCTTTAATCATTGCGTAGTCTTCTTCAGTCAAACCCAATTGCCGAACGGATTTACCTTCATTTAAAGCAGCACTCAATCTTTCCAGCAGTGCTACTTCTATCTGAGCATCTTTGCTGGTGCGGGCTTGTTTACGAGTGCGCTCTATCCGTCGCTCAATTTGTGATAAATCAGCTAAACCTAGCTCCAAATTGATGATTTCAATATCTCGCGCTGGCTCAACCGCACCAGCAACGTGGATAATGTCATCGTCTTCAAAACAACGCACCACATGGATAATTGCATCGACTTCCCGGATGTGAGACAGAAATTGATTGCCTAGTCCCTCGCCCTGACTCGCACCTTTAACTAAACCAGCAATATCGACAAACTCGACGCGGGTTGGTACAGTTTGCACTGAGTTGGAAATATCAGCCAGAACTTTTAATCGCTCATCCGGCACGGAAACGATCCCTACATTTGGTTCAATAGTGCAAAAAGGGAAATTGGCAGCTTCAGCCTTAGCATTGGCAACCAAGGCATTAAATAAAGTAGATTTTCCGACGTTGGGAAGTCCGACAATCCCGGCTCTTAGCATTGCAGTTTGAGGGTTAAAGGTTTAGATGTTGGATTGAAACGATCTTTGCATTTATTTATATTGGTTCAGGAATTGGTTGAGGAATTGGCGCTGGAACAGGTTGAGGAATAGGGTACGGTACTGTTTCTGGTACAGGTGACGGCGGTTGGGGATCAGGCAAGGGATTGGGTATTGGAGCAGGAATTTCTGGTTGAGGCAGAGGATTAGGAGTTGGAGTGGGAATTTGGGGATCGGGAATATAGATCATGGCAGCTTAATTAAATCATTAGACTTTACTAAGGTAGATGGCAACCGACGAGTAGCACATCTTTACTATATATCTACACCTAGCCACGCTTTCTTTGAGCTTAAATTTATTAGTACTGAACTAAACTACACACCAGTCCAATACTGTAACAGGGATTTTGCGTGTCAGGCTAATTAGTAGCGACGCACGGCTATCGCTGAAAATTGCCAACATATCTAAATTAACAGCATCTATGCCTGCTAACCAATCTCAAGCCTCAACGCCGCTGCTGGATGCCCTGCGAGAGTGTGTTAACAAAAATCATGCTCCCTTTTACACACCAGGACATAAACGCGGCCAAGGAATTTCTCAACGACTAAATGATTGTTTCGGCTCATCTGTTTTTAAAGCTGATTTGCCGGAATTAGCTCAGTTAGATAATCTTTTTGCACCGCAAGGTGTGATTCAGGAGGCTCAACAGTTAGCGGCGGCAGCGTTTGGTGCAGAATATACTTGGTTTTTAGTTAATGGTTCCACCTGTGGCGTAGAAGCGGCAATTCTAGCTACCTGTGGCAGTGGCGATAAAATTATCCTGCCGCGGAATGTGCATTCCTCTAGCATAGCTGCCCTTATCCTCTCTGGGGCGCACCCAGTTTTTGTCAATCCCGAATATAACCCAGTTTTGGATATTGCTCACAGTATCACTTCCAAAGGAGTACAAACTGCCCTAGAACAGCATCCCGACGCTAAGGCAGTGATGATGGTTTACCCGACTTACTATGGTGTTTGCGGTGATGTGGCGGCGATCGCAACTCTAGCTCATCAGTACAACATTCCCCTCTTGGTAGATGAGGCACACGGCGCTCACTTTGCCTTTCATTCCGATTTACCCACAAAAGCCTTAGCAGCCGGAGCAGACTTAAGCGTGCAATCGATCCATAAGGTATTAGGAGCACTAACTCAATCATCAATGTTGCACGTCCAAGGCAGCAGGATTGATATTGACCGAGTGAGTAAGTCGTTGCAACTGTTGCAGTCTACCAGTCCTAGCTATTTACTCTTGGCTTCTTTAGATGCAGCGCGGCAGCAAATGGCAATGGCAGGAGAACAGCTGATGGCTAAAACGTTGCAGCTAGCCGATGATGCGAGAAACAGAATCAGCAACATTCCGGGATTATCAGTTTTACAACCCGTAGGAACTACACCTGGCTTTGTGGCTCTAGACAGAACGCGGCTAACCGTGACTGTTTCTGAGTTAGGGCTGACGGGATTTGCCGCCGATGAAATTTTAGCCGAACACGGCGTAATAGCTGAGTTGCCATCGCTCCAGCATCTGACGTTTATTATTAGTTTGGGTAATACCGAGGCAGATATAGAGAGATTGGTGCAAGCTTTTACAATCCTTGCTAAAGAGTATTGCTCAAACATCTTGACTTTAAGAAACCCTGAGTGGGATAATTTTTTCAGTAAATTGGATAGCCATAGCCAAATTTCTCCCCGCGAAGCTTTTTTTGCTGTAAGGGAAACGTTGCCGATAGAACAAACACGCGATCGCATTAGTGCCGAGTTAGTTTGTCCCTACCCACCAGGAATCCCAGTTTTAATGCCTGGTGAAATTATTACCTCAAAAGCAACAGAATATTTGCAACAAATTCAGGCAATGGGCGGATTTATCAGCGGTTGTGCTGATAAAAGTCTACGCAATTTAAAAGTAGTGAAAGTATGAATAACACTGTAAATATCTCTGCTTTTGATCCGATTGCTCAGAAACAGTTAAAGGACTTTAACGTATTCCCCAAGCATATAGGAGTTTGGTCCGGCTACTGGGTACGTCTGGATGCAAATGCTAAGGAAACAGAGCGTTTCCAAGCTGTGCTAACGCAGAAGATTACTAATAACCAGTGGGTTCAAACAAATACATACTACTATCCTGATGGCAGGACTATAACCCACAATTTTGTCGGAAATGTTATTAGTAACGATGAAGTAAAAATAGAAAGCTCTGATGTTCCTGTATGGCAAGACTACACTGCAATTGCTCAGGAACATGGCGATCGCATCATTATTTTTAACGTTTGGGAAAAAGTAACTGGTAAACTAACTGCCACTGAAACCATCAACCTTGTTAATGACAGTAATCGTTGCCGGACAACCCAAAGCTTTACAGTGGATGGAGAATTCAAAGGTTTAACGTTGATTGTTGAGCGCCGGATTGAGTAGAAGTTGTCTCTTTCTCCAGCGCCGACAATTATGGGGCGTAAGTAGTATTTTGGGGTGAGCCTTCAGATTTCGGTCACACGAGTTGGTAGCTGGGTTCTGGTCCAGAAATTGCTTCGTAACCATTAGCAAATCGCTCGATCGCCCGCTCAATCACTTCCACCCCTTGGTCAACAGTTTCAATTACACTCAGTTGTCCCCGCAATTCAGCAGCACCGTTAAAACCTTTAGCGTACCACGTCATGTGCTTACGGGCTTGCCGGACACCGCGATCGCCCTTATACTCCCACAAAGCTTGGAGATGTTCTCTAGCACATTGCAGGCGTTCCACTGGAGTTGGGGGAGCAAGCTCTTGCCCAGTCTTTAAGAAGTAATCAACTTCTCCTACTAAAAATGGATAACCCAGCGTTCCCCGCGAACACATCACGCCATCAGCACCAGTCAGTTCCAGACATTTCACCGCCGCTTCCACAGAAAAAATATCCCCATTGCCAATTACTGGAATAGACAGAACTTCCTTAACACGGGCAATCCATTCCCACTTTGCAGGACCATTGTAACCTTGGGCACGGGTGCGACCATGCACCGTAATCATCTGCGCCCCCGCATCTTCCATGCGCTTAGCAAAGTCCAAAATAGTAATTTCCTTGTCTGTCCACCCGATGCGAGTTTTTACCGTAACCGGAACATCTACAGCTTTCACCACTGATCGCACAATCGCCTCAGCAGTCTCTGGATCGCGCAGTAAAGAAGAACCACCGCCATTTTTCGTAATTTTATTAACAGGGCAACCCATATTAATATCAACCGTATCAGCCCCTTCTTCTACAGCCATTACAGCCGCTTCTGCTAAGAAATCAGGGCGACAGTCAAATAACTGAATGCTGATTGGTCTTTCATTCGGGTCTACCTCCATAATTTTGGGCAACTCTTTGACATAGTGCAAGCCAGTCGCATTTACCATCTCGGTATACATCATCGAGTCGGGGGCATAGCGACGCACCAAACGGCGAAACACCATATCAGTTACACCAGATAAAGGCGACTGTAGAACCCGACTTTTCACCTCAAAAGAGCCAATTTTAAGTGGTGTTGAGAGTCTGGCTTGTAAGCTAGGAGATAGAGCAATCATAAGAACTAGGAGGAGAAATTAGCACCAATCGACTTTCTACTCTAACGATAATCCTTGCTTAACATTTAGTTAGATTGGATTATTTTTAGGTACGGAGGAACTTTGGGGATAAACTGGGCGATCGCAGGATTATGATAAAATATCTCTTAAGTAGCTCTAACTTATCCATCACAAATGCCTGCAATTGCTGGTGTGGGGTACCAATTTAAGCACAGTATAAAAGCAACTGGCAATCGTTTAGCTATTTCAGGTTTTGTACTACTGGGTACTGAGTCGTTATATGCTCTTTGATAGAAATATTCATTTAGATATTTTAGTGGTGAGGCTATAGTATGGACTCATTCATAAAAGCAATAGTAGAAGGCAAACTCGGAAGTTTGGCAATTTTTATTGGTTTTTTCTTGTTGTTAATACCTAATGTAAAACCAATATACGATATTTTCGATGCTTTCCCAAAAAGAAAACTTACAGTTTTACAGGACTTTGTTGGGGAAAAAGGTGCAACTGGAAGAACAAGAAAAGTTATACAAGAGGAATTTGACTCAATAGGTTTTTGGTACGCAACTGGGATAAAAGCTGAGAGGCGTTTAAGAGAGGCAATAATCAACCTTCATGAACTAACCGATGGCAGGCTTAAGTATGTAGATATCAAAAGATCTCGTTCATTTTTAAGTATTATGCAAGACGGAACATTAAAAGTACGTAAATTCACGCGATTAGACGATTTTATATACTTATTTTCTTTTATTGGCTCAAAGTTATTATTTAGTTTTGCTATTTTAGCGTTGAGTATTCTAATCTTTTTCCCAATCAATAATCCCGGTATTAGGCTTGCTTTATTGCTACAGGTAGTTTTGTTGTTTATATTAGCTATTTTTTATCACTTACAATCACTTCCCTTATCGGCTGCTAGAAAAATAAAAGATGAAATCAGTAAAATTCATGAAAAATCTTTGTATCCATACACATATCAAGAATTGAAATCTAATCAAAATTCTAAAATCATTCTGTCTGATGCGGAAAAGGAGGCGGCAAGAAAGCGTTTTGAAAGTCACTTTGGCGAAATCGATCCTGGTTTTCCAGTGGGAGCAGATAATGAGATGATAGATGCTGACCTTGTCAGGGAATATAGAAGCAATCATCAGGAAGAATAATGTTCGTCGATACATCAGGTCTGCTGTGCTTGCATTATCAGTCGGAGCCATCACATAAACAAGCCTGTGATTTATATAGAAAAACTAAAATTAGATTAGTGCATAATTACATCCTGGCTGAATACGTTGCTTTAGCAAATGCACGTCGTTTTCCACGTTTAGCTACTCTCACATTCGTTGCCGATCTGTTGGAGAATCCTGACATTGAAACTGTATGGGTAGATGAGTTACTACATCGAGAAGCAGTCGAGCTTCTGATAGCGCGACAAGATAAAAGCTATTCTCTCTGTGATGCTGTTAGCTTCGTTCTGATGGTTCAACGTGGTATTACTGAAGCAATAACAACTGATCGCCACTTTGAGCAGGAAGGCTTTCGGCGTTTGTTACTACCCTAATGAAGCTTATCCTCTGCCAGTGGGAATTGTGTTGGACTGCTCCTATATACTACAGATTTTGGGATTTGCGTTTTAGCACCTCTTTGATTGCATCCTTATGATCTTCTTCTGAAGCATCAGGTTCAACCACAATCGCGGTATAAGTATTCATTACTCGGCGAGATTCTGCCAAAATTTCTTACTCAAGTGCTGACACTTCTTGATTACTGAGAGAAGTTATATCAATTCCCTGTGTCATAGTAAGCTCTCCCATGTACATCAACGATTGCAATGATTTAAACACCGTCACCACGCTTGCCTCTAATGTGGATAGATCCAGTTCCAAGCTCGGTTGTGCTAAATACAGTTATGCCCATCTCTTGGATCGTTTTAATGACAGACATTACTACACGATCCCGCGAGTGATAATTCCATTGTCTACTAGGATTAGTTCCTCAGTTCACAGTACATTTATCTGCTATTGATGTACCAGTGATGTCCGATCAAGTCGAACATTGTGTTGTTGCTGGTGAACGGGCGATCGCTTGCCTCTCTGGTCCCCCATCTCTCCAAATGACGGCAAACACAACTATCTAATTACGGTTCACCCCAATTCCTGATCTAATTAATTTCCGTACATTAAATACAGTGAAAGCGATCAGTAGCACAAACAATGATTGAGCCAAGCTGTGATGATTTCTGAAGGAACCGTCCTGATTAAGTTCGGCAAACCACCCTTCATGAAGTGACTATGCACGCTCAGTATAGAGATCAGTACACAAACTTAATGTATTGAAGCTGGAGCGTTGCTAACAAGAACGCTGGTTCAATTTTCGATTTTGTATTTTCGCGAACAATCTTTAGTAATTATACGGAACCAGAATCTCCAATGGCAAAAGTAGTTGGAATTGACTTAGGTACAACGAACTCCTGCGTCGCAGTTATGGAAGGTGGTAAGCCCACGGTTATTGCCAACGCAGAAGGTTTTCGGACAACGCCATCAGTCGTTGCCTTTGCGAAGAATGGCGATCGCTTGGTCGGTCAAATCGCTAAACGCCAAGCGGTGATGAACCCCGAAAACACCTTTTATTCGGTCAAGCGCTTCATTGGACGCAGGTACGAAGAAGTTACTCATGAAGCAACCGAAGTTTCTTATAAAGTCTTGCGTGATAACAACGGCAACGTCAAACTCGATTGCCCTGCTAAAAGCAAGCAGTTTGCCCCTGAAGAAATTTCTGCTGAGGTGCTGCGGAAGCTAATAGAAGATGCCAGCAAATACCTTGGTGAAACGGTAACTCAAGCCGTAATCACCGTTCCAGCATACTTCAACGACTCCCAGCGTCAAGCTACTAAAGATGCTGGACGCATTGCTGGCATTGAAGTGCTGCGGATCATCAACGAACCTACAGCTGCTTCTTTGGCATACGGGTTTGATAAAAAGACTAACGAAACTATCCTCGTCTTTGACCTTGGCGGTGGTACGTTTGACGTTTCCGTGTTGGAAGTCGGCGACGGTGTGTTTGAAGTGCTAGCCACCTCTGGTGATACACATTTGGGCGGTGACGACTTTGATAAGAAAATCGTTGACTACTTAGCTGAAGACTTCAGAAGAGCAGAAGGCATTGACCTGCGTAAGGACAAACAAGCCCTGCAACGCCTCACTGAAGCCGCTGAAAAAGCAAAAATTGAATTGTCTAGCGTTACTCAAGCGGAAATCAACTTACCGTTCATTACCGCCACTCAGGATGGTCCTAAGCACCTGGATACGACGCTGACACGCGCTAAATTTGAAGAACTCTGCTCTGACTTGATTGATCGCTGTCGCATCCCAGTAGAAAACGCGCTACGTGATGCCAAGGTAGATAAGAGTGCCATCAATGAAGTAGTTTTGGTTGGTGGTTCCACTCGGATTCCAGCTGTCCAAGATATAGTCAAGCGGACGTTGGGTAAAGACCCAAATCAAACCGTTAACCCGGATGAAGTTGTAGCCGTAGGCGCAGCAATCCAAGCTGGTGTGCTTGCTGGTGATGTCACAGGCATCTTGCTGTTAGACGTTACGCCGCTGTCCTTGGGTGTAGAAACCTTGGGCGGTGTTATGACCAAAATTATCACCCGTAATACCACGATTCCTACCAAAAAGTCCGAAGTCTTCTCCACCGCTGTTGATGGTCAGAGCAATGTAGAAATCCACGTTCTTCAAGGCGA
Organism: Chroococcidiopsidaceae cyanobacterium; assembly: GCA_041748755.1. Taxonomy (GTDB): domain Bacteria; phylum Cyanobacteriota; class Cyanobacteriia; order Cyanobacteriales; family Chroococcidiopsidaceae; genus JAHHHE01. The sequence continues at coordinate 8,212 of JBGTCQ010000049.1, forward strand.
ACGCGAGATGGCTAATGACAACAAGAGTCTAGGGACCTTCCGCTTAGATGGCATTCCCTCAGCACCTCGCGGCGTGCCTCAAATTGAAGTGATCTTCGACATTGATGCCAACGGCATTCTCAATGTCACTGCGAAAGACAAGGGCAGTGGCAAGGAGCAATCGATCAGCATTACTGGGGCTTCTACCTTAGACAAATCTGAAGTCGAGCGCATGGTCAAACAAGCCGAACAAAACGCAGCAACTGACAAAGAGCGTCGGGAGAAGGTTGACCGTAAGAACCAAGCAGACACTTTGGCATACCAAGCAGAGAAGCAAATTGCTGATCTGGGCGACAAAGTACCAGATGCTGATAAATCCAAGGTTGAAGGGTTGGTTAAAGACTTGCGTGATGCTGTCTCCCAGGAAGACGATGAGCGGATTAAGACACTGATGCCTGAACTGCAACAGACTCTTTATAGCATCGGTACCAACCTCTATCAACAAGGGGGTGGCGATACTACTGCTGGTGGTCCTAGCCCAGATGGTAGCAGTGCCACTGGAGCAACTGGCAGCGATGATGTAATTGATGCTGATTTTACAGAAACTAAGTAGGCGCACAAAATCTACCAAGAGATGCAATGCTTTCTCTAGGATTAGAGCCTAACTTTTAAATATAAGGGTTGATACAAACGCTAAAGCTCCTGTATCAACCCTTATTTATTTGCCCTAAAAGCAAGCTGAACCAAAAAGATGCCATATCCACAAGCACCCTGGATACTCCAAGGCTACGCCTTCTTAACACTACAGCCGCTAGATATTAACCGAGTACGTCCCCTCGTTCCTTCTGAATTGGAAATCATCTCCGTCTGGCCTGGTAAGACGCTAGGTGGAGTTTATTTGTCGTATTACGGAGCAGGTTCAGTGCTGGAATATAGCGAGTTAATTGTTATTGCTGCAATTACTGGTTATCGAGGTAAACTCGGTGGCTGGGTATCACATATTTATGTAGACAACCCAGATTCTGTAGCTGGTGGGCGAGAAATATGGGGATTGCCGAAGGAATTGGCGGAGTTTACTTGGGCGAAGGGCGATGCCTACGGCAAGGACTCTGTCCTACGCGATCGCGTTACAGTCCGTCAAGGAAACCGATTACTATGCAGCTTCAGTTACGCTCAACAAGGCTTGGGGTGGCGACAGTGGTTAGGCGCGTCTGGTTTTAGTACACTAGGTTCTGATTTGCTGTCATATCCAGCTGAACTTGATGCTCGTCTGGGTTTGGTCAGTTCCCAGTTAGAAGTACCCGGAGAAAGTCCTTTTACCAGCTTAGCTTTAGGTCAGCCTTGGTTAACTGTTCGCTGTGACGAGATGCATTTGAAAGTTGATGCGCCAGAAGTATTGGGGCAAACAGCAGAGTTTAGTTATCGGTGATTTCAGCATGCTGTTGTTTTCGGGCAGATACTCTGTCCGAAAAAACAGCCTCCATTACTGCATGCGGTCAATTGTGCGGTACTGAATCGCTTCGGCAACGTGGTGAATTTGGAGATTTTCATCTCCAGCCAAATCAGCAATGGTACGCGCTACTTTGAGGACGCGATCGCTTGCCCGTGCAGATAGCCCTAATTTGCGAATTGCTCCCTCTAGCAAGCTGCGGGAATTATCATCCAACTGGCACCACTGCTGCAAGTGACGACTCTGCATTACTGCATTGCAACGTACAGTCGGTTCTGCTTTAAATCGTGTGGTCGCGATCGCGCGTGCTAAATTCACCCTGAGCCGTACTGGTGTTGATTCCTCGCCGCTTGGCTGTTGGGTAATCTCCTCTGGTTTCAAGCGATTAACAGCAACCTGCAAATCAATGCGATCCATCAACGGTCCAGAAAGCTTTGCCCAGTATTGTTCCCGCTGCCGAGGAGAACAAGTACAAGCTTGAATAGAATCACCAAAGTAGCCACAAGGACAGGGGTTGGTACTTGCCACCAAGGTAAATTGCGCGGGGAACATTACTGATTGACGAGTGCGGGAAACAGTGATATAGCCATCTTCTAAAGGCTGACGCAAGAATTCTAGCACATCGCGCTTAAATTCCGTTAATTCGTCCAAAAACAAGATTCCGTGGTGAGCCAGAGAGATTTCCCCTGGTCGTGGAAAACTACCACCGCCTACTAGAGAGGGACCAGAAGCAGAATGGTGGGGACTGCGAAATGGGCGATTACTTACTAGTGACCCTCTATTTTTAAGTAATCCAGCGACAGAGTAGATTTGAGTCACTTCCAAAGCTTCTGCAAAACTCAAAGGCGGCAGAATTCCGGGTAAGCGTCGCGCTAGCATAGTTTTACCACTGCCAGGCGGCCCGACAAAAATTAGATTATGTCCTCCTGCTGCTGCAATTTCTAAAGCACGACGACCATGTGCTTGACCTTTAACATCTTTTAAGTCTGCCCCAGTGAACTGAGGCTGATGTAACTCCTCCCGCTTGTTCATCTGAATCGGCGTGTATCGATTTGGATGATTGAGAAAGTCAGCTACTTCAGACAACTGCTTAAAACCGTGAACTGCTAGTCCTTGAACCACCGCAGCTTCCTGGGCATTGTCAATTGGAACAACTAAACCGGAAATGCCCATACTTTGAGCAGCAGCTGCAATGGGTAAGACACCAGCGACTGGACGCAAGCTTCCATCCAGCGAAACTTCGCCTAAAAACAAATAATCTCCTAATAATTCGGCGCTTACCTGCTCAGAGGCAGCCATTATTCCTACACTGATTGGCAAATCAAAGCTTGGCCCTTCTTTACGTAAATCAGCTGGCGTTAAATTTATCACTATTTTCCGCATTGGGAAGGCAAAACCAGCATTTTTCAGCGCCGCTTTTACCCTTTCCCTAGACTCTTGAACAGCCGTATCTGGTAAACCCACCACTACAATTCCTGGTAGTCCGCCAGATACATCGATTTCGACACCCACTTTCAAAGCGTCGATACCCACAATTGATGCACTCCAAATCCTAGCAAGCATTGGCTGACTATTTTTTCCATAGCAATAACCCTTTAGAATCTCTAACAGAATTACAGGTAGATCAGCATGAGTAAAACTACAGAGACTATTTTTAGTAAAATTATTCGTCGGGAAATTCCATCTGAGATTGTTTATGAGGATGACTTAGCGATCGCATTTAAAGACATCCATCCCCAAGCCCCCGTTCACATCCTCGTTATCCCTAAACAACCCATCGCTCAACTAGCCGATATCGAATCTCAAGATCACGCCCTGATGGGACACCTTTTATTAACTGTTAAGCGCGTCGCTCAACAAGCTGGACTCAACAACGGCTATCGCGTTGTCATCAATACTGGTAATGACGGTGGTCAAACTGTCAACCATTTACATCTACATATCTTTGGCGGGCGGCAAATGACATGGCCCCCAGGCTGATTCAAAAGAAAAACAAATCACAAAGATAAGAAAATAGATAGTGCGTCAAAAAGATGTGGGTTTGGTAAAGTAAAGAATCAATTATCACGTTGCTTGAGCAATGGAATGTCGGCTCTGTGGTTACTCTAAGACCCATAAACACGGCAAGATGCCCAATGGACATCAACGCTATTTCTGCCCTCAGTGCAAGCCAACCTTCTCGGAGAGCTTTGATACCCTTTACTACTATCGACATGTCAGTCCAGAACAGATCCAACAGGTGTTACAGGCGCACAGCGAAGGCACAAGGAAAGCGAGGCATTGGTCGTATTAGCGGTTTGGCTTACAACACAGTTGTGAGTATTGTTCGCTCATCGAGTGCCAGAGCTTTGTTAGTCCATAACAACCAGGTTGAACAGGTCACGACGGAGGAGGTGAGTGGTGACGAGATGTGGTTATTTGTGCAAAAAAACAGAAGCAATGTTTCCCAGAGGAATTAGACGTGGGAGATTGTTGGATTGTAATCAGTTTGGCGGATTCGAGTGGATTGATTTTGGCAGCACGAGTGGGTAAACACACCGATGAACTGATTGAGGAACTGGTGGTGAGCACAGAAGGAAAAACGAATTGCAAGCGATGGAA
>JBGTCQ010000050.1:0-1989 GCA_041748755.1 Chroococcidiopsidaceae cyanobacterium
TGCTTTTATTTGAAATCCCTTCAGTCGTTTTTATCTACAACTGGACGACCTTGAGTATCCACATCTAGTTCTTCTCGCCGTAGGGTTTCTTGAGCCTCAACCGTATCTTGCTCTACTTCTTTCCTGATTCTTACTTCCTCACGCAAAACAGCTTCTTTGCGAATGTCAGGAATTTCTTTGTAAATTTCCATGTGTGCCACTTCCCCTTCGCGGAAGGCGGTTTCCCCAGGCGCAACTGACTTTCCAGCGTCTTGTGGAGTTACGCGCTCAATCACAATCCGCTCTTTTTCAACTGGTACGGAAACTCGTGCTATTTCAGTCTCGACGTGTTTGCCAATTTCTACCTCACCTGTCTTGGTGCGTTTTTTGTTGGCGATTAGTCGTTCTTCATAAAGTTTGATGGATTGATGATCTGTGTCATTGATTCCATACAGATATGACTCGTTCTCGTAGTCGTAAGTATCACGAGCATTAGCAGTATAGCCAGGTTGCTGTGAAACAACGCCTGGTGTAGCAATACCTGATGGTACGTCTAAAGCAGCAACTGTATTTAGTCCCATCGGGTCATATGGCGCTACAGGTGCTATTGGGTTTACCAGAGTATCAGTAGCCGGAGTGCGGTAGATGCCTCTTACTCGCTCTTCGTAGTCGTAATCAATTTTTAGATCGTCATTGAACTCAGGTAAGTTCTTTGCTTGTTCTTTAGTCAGACCCTTAGCATAGACACGTTCCTGACTAGAATCAATCCGAGAAATACCAATTGGTAGTAAGACTTTCTTACCAAAAATCTAGAAGCCTAAGTCAACGATTAAATAGCGGAACTTACCGCTTGTTTCATCAACTAAAATATCTTTGACAGAGCCAATTTTTTCATCAGTTATGTCTGAATAGACACTAGAATCAATAACACCATCGTTACCAAGGGTTTCACGGTAATTTGGGTCGAAGTCTTTGAGTTTTAACAGAGCCATTTTGTTTCTCTCAACTTATTTGTTGTTGATTTTGAGCAGAGTGACAAAATGTTGGTCTTATTTAGAAGGAAGACCAACAATATAATTAGAGGCTTCTACATTACTAGGAAGGGGCGACAACTTGCCCTGATGAACCAAGGTTTGATAGATCAAAGCAGCAGCAGCTCCACGGTTAAGCGGCTCGTCAGGATTAAGAACCCTCACATTCGGATAGTTGACTACAATGTTTGCTTTTGTTGCTGCCGCTACATCATCAACTGCATACTGAGGAATTTGCCCCGCATCTGTATAATAGTTGCTGACAACAGATGATGGAGGACGATTCGCAGCTACACTTTGGTTGCTTGGTACAGCTGAGGTTGAACTCCTAGAAGACATACCTTGGTTACTAGCTACAGATGAGGTCGAACCATCAGGAGGTAAACTCTGAGCCTGCGTTGGGGCCATTACTAATGGCTGCATTAAGGTAGTAATTCCCAGTGGAAAAAATATCGGCTTCTTGGTTGCTCGACGTGTGGTTGTTGGAGTAGTTGTTTGACCTGTGATCGGTGGAGTAGTTGCTTGATTTGTAGTTGCAGGAGCAGTTGCTTGATTTGCAGTTGCAGGAGCAGTTGCTTGTGGACTACCTGATGATAAATTCAGACCATTCACTAAGGAAACTAATGCCTGAACGCGAGAAACTTCCTCCCGTGGCTGAAAGAAGCCACCAGGAAAGCCCCTCATAAATCCTGCTTCATACGCTTCCTCAATGGCAGGAGCTGCCCAATAGCCATTAGGAACATCTTTAAATACACTGCCACTTGGTATCTTCCGCACCTCGTTCTGGTTAAAAGCTTCTCGGATGAGTGCGGCGAATTCATCACGATCTAAAGGCTGCTCAGGTCGAAATGTTCCATCTGGATAGCCAGAGATAATATTTTGTGCCGCTAAACGCTCAATGAACGGTTGCGCCCAATAATTGGCATCAACATCAGGAAACTTATTTTGAGCTAGGGCTGGAGCAGAAATGCTTGAGGAA
>JBGTCQ010000051.1:0-3002 GCA_041748755.1 Chroococcidiopsidaceae cyanobacterium
GTCCTCTTCATCATCGAACTTAACGAAGAGGTTTTCAGTGTAAACAACTGGCTTCATTGACTGTGGCTCTACAAGAACACGTCCAGCAAACTGAATCTCAGGCTCTTGCTTGAGAATTGTCCGGGCGCTGTCACGTAAAGCACCGCTTTCACTCGCTGCCTTAGCACGCAGAATTTCTACACCTGCTGCTCGAAACCGCGTTTCCAACTCGAATTGATTGAGGACATTGCGGGCTTCGGGTGACACGGGTGCAACTTCAAACGGTCTTTCACCTGCAACAGCACTACGGCTGTGGGTGCGAACTACAATGTACTCATCACTGATAGCAAGTTCATATTGTCTACCCTGATTACCGCCATAGCGAACTGTAACCATAACTCATCCTCCTGATGTATGGGTAATGCTGAGCCTTTCATTTTCAGGCGTTATAAGTTAATCCAATTCAGCGCTTACTCTTTCCGGAACAGAGAGGGTTGCAACTACAAAATCATGGCAATGGCAGCAGCAACTTGTGCCAAATTATTGTTATGCAGCCGTTTTGCCAACTAGATAGATGTCACACATCTTCACAATGTATTCAGCGAGATTAAATTGGAGATTGCGTCATATCATTATTAATTGAGGCAGATGATTTTTCCAATTGAGTTATTCCTGGTAGCAGAACAATTGCAGGTTCACTCTCCACCCCTAATTGCTGAAGTGAGATTCCAGAAAGACTACTTTTCCGAGTATCCCCAACAAATTCGCGTTGGAAAGCAGTCTGCTGTCTCGTACAACCGTCAGCTTGGGTACTACGCAGTACACTACAACCAATCTGGTACAGAGGCACCTGGAGCAGTTTTACAGCTGAATGACGGCGCGATGCCGAAGCGGCTCTGCCTTGGGCAGTACGCAGTTTTTCAAGGCGAACCCGATGAACTAAAGACAGACATAATTAGTCCAATCTACGCGCTACAACCCGATGGTTCGCTAGCAGTTCCAACTGGACTGGTTTTTATCCGCTTTGTTGCAGGGGTTGACGTTGAGTCACAACGCGAAGCGATTAAGCAAGCTGGTTACGCAGTAGCGCAGAGCCTCTCCTATGCCCCTCATGCAGCTTGGTTGCGCGCCCAGTCAGGTAAAATTTTGGATGCGATTATGGGAATTCCTCAGCTAGAAGCGATACCCGCTGTCGAAAACGTTGAACTTCAGATGCTGATGGCAAGAGTTCAGCGTCAATAGGTTTAGCGATCGCAGGCTATTATTCCTAAATACAGGTTAGGTTATATGCTCAATCGCAGCAGCGCCTAGCCTTTGAGATAAAATCACGCAGGCGCTCAGTTACTCGGTAAAACTGGTCTGCTTCTACTCAGTTTGTGCCTTCTAACAATAGTTTTCGTTAATCACTAGCCCACCTAGAACGATATTGCTTGCCATCCCAATAAAGCACTTTGCTGGATGACATTGCTTTCGCCATAAAAATACTTTCTCCTGCCTTAGGAGAATTCTCTTTTTCCGGAACGATCCCCCAGAGATCATCAGCAGGCAAATCTTTTGGACCGATGAAAAATACTTGTTGAGTGCCACCATGAAAAATTGCCATTAAGGGATTACGATGTATTTCGTTTTGAGGCATTTTTTCTTTGAGAATAACAGCAATATCTATTTGATTATCGCCGTTAAAATCTCCTCGCAAGTATAACGGTCTTACATCTCTGAAATAAAACGTATAACGTTTGTTTAGGCTTTTTTTGTAGAAGATATTTCTGACCCAGCCAGGAACATTTTCATGTCTAACCCATTCACGAAGTGTTTGATTATTAGAGGTTAATTCAACTGGGTTATAAGCTGGTTCATAAAGCTGCCTCTCACTATCCTTACTATCTTGGATCTCTTTAATACTTTGAGCGCTAACATTTAAAGGAATTTGAAAAACGTTATCTACATTTTTATTTAGAGAACAACTACTAAATACTAATAAAAATAAAATCGCTATTCTATGAAATTTTATAGAGTTTTTCATAATGTTAATCACAAGTTATTTCAAATTTAAAACAAGGTAGCCTGTTCTCCTGTTGGTAAAAAAGCAGTGAGCTTGACTTCAATTTTTACACGCCTTACCTTTCGGGGTAGCATCAGGGTAGAAGGTGATAATTGCCTTGTTCTCCCTGACGAAAACTGCTTGAAAAGAGTTGCCAGTTTCTTTGTCTCGTACTGGAAACAGGCAAGCTCCCTCAATTCCCTGTGCTTTAAACGCTCTTGTGGTATCTAGGAGAATTTCTTGGGCGTTACTAACATAGGCATAGCCTTTAATCTCATCCGTCACCAGGCGTTGGCCCTGTTTAAGTACCACTCCCATCGTGTAAATCACACCAGGAACAACCTCTCCTCGCTGGGAGTTATTTGGTAGCCGTCCCCCAATACCCTCGTTTTGCAGCTGCAAATATCTACCGTAAAAATGCAGTCCGCCAATGTCGTTTGCTGTATAAATTTGACCACAAAAAATGTGTTCAAAGCCTTGTTTGTTGAACCAAATAGCCGTCAAATCTTCTAGAAATTGACTTTTACTTCTACGACCCGAACGTAGTTCGCCGCTGCTGAGTTGTTGGGCTTTTTGCAATACATCTGGATATTGAAATAACAGCTGTTTAAAACTCTCTACCCTGACTCTAGTGCCAATAGATCCACAAGTTCTTAATACAGCTCGATCAAATAAATTCAACTGAGGTGGTGGCGGCGTAATGTCTAGTTTCTGCCCTCGTGGGAAGGCAACATTAACTGGGTTATTAAAGTTGTCAAAAAACGGTTGCAGGCTAGTATTTTCTGCTGGTTGTGATTGCATCGCATTTAGCCGCAGCCAATGCAGGGGCAAGTGATTGGTTGCCCCTATAATCAGCCACAGCAACGCAAAGCCACAAGCAAGCTGAATGGTACGCCGACGCATGATCTAATCCTTCTTCATCCAACTGAACATTGCTCGTAAATCTTCGCCAACTTCCTCAATCGGGTGTTCTGCTTCCTGA
>JBGTCQ010000052.1:0-3739 GCA_041748755.1 Chroococcidiopsidaceae cyanobacterium
GCGCAGCCGTAGGGCATACGGTGAAGAAGTCTGTGGAGGACGGGGAAAATACTAACCCTCCATTGATGCAGAAACTTCAAGAAGTGATTCTTGGAAGCCCACACTATAACCCGCTTCGGGTTTAGTGTTGGGAGGTGTCACATACGGTTGTCTCCACTATCATCAGCCACTTGTTCCTCTTCTTCTACTGCTTCTTGCAGAAATAAAATTGCTAATCTTTTATAAGTCCCAGGTCCAATGTACTGAGGGTAGGTATGAGACAAACTATAGACCCACACTAAATTTTCACCATCAAAGATTCTGATGTCTTCCAACCAACTTTTGCAGTTTGGTTTGAGTGAATTAGCAGTATTTACGGCATCTGTCCATCTTTCAAACTCCTGCGAAAATCCACGAGTTGCAACTCGAAACATTAAATTTAAATGTATATGAGTGAGTAATTCCTATCTTGCCCTGATTGAGCAAATTGTTCAAAGTTAAGCAAGATGATTTGTATTTAATCTTTAAGGCAGAGACTTACAAACTACCCGGTCGGAATCTCCGTCGAGCTTATATGGATCTTCAGAGGTAGTATTGAGAACACTTTGCGCCTCAGCCTGAGTTTTAAAGTCAGTCAGTTGTAATCGCGGCCAGTTACATTGTTGGTTTGCGATTGCGGTTTAGTAATAGCTGGCTTTGTTAAACCAACTGCCCTTCTACCACGTCTAAAGTTTGCTGGTAGTATTGGACTCACTTGATTCCAGAAACCGATTCTGCGACTTCTAGCATTTCCTTCAGTTCTGGGCAAGCGTTGAGGTACTCTCGATAAACAACTGCCTGCCCTTCTTAAACCAAAGCCAAGTTGATAGAAAGGTTGCCCTTATAGACCTTAGCAAAAGACCTGCCATAGCGATCTGTGTCTACTATTCTTAGGGTTGCCTGTTGACCAGGAGGCAGTAGTTGTCTTAAGCGCTTGGCAGCAGCTTTACCAAATGGGTCTTGGGCTGTTTCTGGCGCGTCAATACACGCAAGACGCACAGTATTTTTTCACCTGTTACAACTCGCAGTGTATCACCATCACCAACGGAAACTACACGACTAGTTAGAATTTGAGCGATCACTACCACTGGCATTGAAGCCAATAACAAAGTAAAGATTTGGGTGGCACAAATTGAGATATTCATGATTTGTATCGCTACTATTCTTCATTAAGCGTTTCCAAAAACGGAGGGAAGCGATCGCACCTTAGAAGTTTTGACCTATTGACACTCCAGTAACTTAAACATAGGAGTCAACCCCCATGCTTGGGTTTAGAACCGGATATAAAAGTTTGCTCTTTATCCGACTCCTCTCCAAGTTTGCAACTTACGACAAGAGAACATCTGCCTAGAGCATGATTTAGCCGATAAGCTAGATGCTGTAAAAAATAGAATGTTAAATCTTTCGGAAATTGTATTCTTATGAAACTAAATTATTGTTTGAGACGAATTTCGGCGGTAGGACGTTGGATGGCTAATACTCTACTTTGTCTGGCAGCAATTGCTTTTGTGTGGCAGGGTACGTTTTTCTTGGACAACAACGCAATGGCTGCTCCAGCGGCATTGATTGCAGCAAATGTCGGTGATAAAATTCAAGGAGCAGCGGATGAAGTTCGTGTACGCTCCAAGGATCTGATCCGAGACACGCAAAACAAAGTTGAGAAAACTGCCAACAAAAACGCCGCAAAAGTTGATCAAGCTGACGATGAGGGTAGCTTCATTGAGCGCAAAGCACAGCGTGATCAGGCTCGAATTGAGAAACGAGCCTCAGAAGATGCAGCTCGGACTGAGAAAGCGGTAGACAACTCTATGAATGCTGTTAAAGGTGCAGTTGAGAACATTAAGGATGCTTTTAGTAACTAAAGCCTTTCAGCGTCAATGTTTTTCCCTATTCCTGGGGAAAAGCTATCTGTGCTTAAACCTTCACTAATTTCTCCATCTGGGGTGGAGTAAGCGAACTGTCCTGAATTCATTTGTGAGCGCCAATCTTCGAGCGTATTTGTCTCTGCAATCATCACCAGTGGTTGTGGGATGACTTTCACATCGACAACTCCGAGGATTTGAAGTGATGAACGTGATGCGCCAAGGGCAAGTTGTGGGAGTCGAGAAAGTCGATGTACGCTCACAGATAGAATTCGTGTATGAAATTTTTGGAGTAGTTGCTCAATCAGATTTAAGGTAAATTGAGCGTTTGTTCTTAGATAATTTTTGCAACACAACCGGGACAGGAAGCCCAGTTGCGTTAGGAAGTGTGGGGTCAGCACAAATACATCTAATTGAGAGCAGGTTAAGATGAACTAGGAATTATGCTTTGAAGAACCTGATTAGTACAATGCCTGTCTAACAGCAAATAATATGTTAATGACTAAATACTCAGACTAAGAAATTTCTGCTTGCTCTTATTGGCTAGCTTGAAGTCAACGCCTACCTAGCAATTGACTTTGAATTATCTGGTAGTGGTCATCTCAGTCAGTAATGCATTACTTGCTTCGCTTTCTCCACAGGAACGAAAAGATAGTCATGATAGTAGGCGGAAACTGCATTCACACTGATCCCGTTTTGAGCTAATTTGTTAGTTATAGCAGCAAGAAATCCAACTGCCTCTAGACTGGAATGCGCTAGCAAAACAATCATACTAAAGATAAATTCGTAATTTAGTCCCATACCCTCTGCTTCTTTTCTAGTAAGTATTAGGGTCACTCCCTCTAATTCTCGAAACTGACAAACTGGAGCTACGTCAAGAGTTCCTACTTGCTCTACAGGGATAGAGCAAAAAACGTATTCCTCCTCACTGAGTTGAGGTTGCATTGACTTTAAGAGAATAGTTAAGCTCTTTTCTCCAGACACTTCAGTAATTCCAAATTAATTAGTTATTCCGATCACCATGTACGAGAAATGAGGTAATTTGAGATATTTGCCATTCGTATCGCTACTATTCCTCATCTAAACGTTCCAAAAACGGAGTGAAGCGATCGCTCAATTTAGAACTTTTAACTTAACAAACAGTGCAGCAGTATTTAATCACTTGATAGACGAGCAGAAGCGCGATCATCGTGCCGATGCATCCTTTGGAGCAGTCGAATTAAAGCCCTGCATCAAGAGTACATCACTAGCTGAATCTAAACAGGTTGAGCACCTGGTTGACCGTCCTCAACTACAAAGGACGCTAAGGTGCTAATCGTGGCGTTGGGAGCAAGAATTGTTGACACAACACGATAATCAGACTGCCAGAACTTACGGCTAACTTGGCAACGGACATAGCCTCGGAAAGTACCATCAAAGAACTTAGTATGAGGATTATCAACTAACGCTGCTGCTACTGGGGCAATAAACTCGGTTGGGAAGTCAGAGGAAATTGAAGTTCCGACAAACTCAGTAGCAAGAGTCCGCGAATTCGGGTCACTAAAGTTTTTCTTGATATCGTGTACCCAGCTTGAATGAATATCGCCAGTAATCACAACTGGGTTAGATGGTTGCCGTTGGTTGAGAAACCACTTCAGACGATCGCGTGCTTTTACATAGCCATCCCACTGATCCAAGTTGAATAATTTTGATTCTGGACGGGCATCAAAATCGTACTCAGCCAACATTGTCTGTTGAGCAATGATATTCCATTGAGCCGGCGATTTATCAAGATTCTGAAACAACCACTGCTCCTGCTTCTGTCCAGTCATGGTGGCATCAGGGTCAAAAGCTTCTACACAACGACTAGGCTTGAGACC
>JBGTCQ010000053.1:0-5650 GCA_041748755.1 Chroococcidiopsidaceae cyanobacterium
TTAAGCGCGATGAGCTAGCCAGCCGCGTGTTCGAGGATGAGTTCGATCTAGCTATGGCAATCATTGAAGGTGTTGAAGCTAGAGCCAAGCCTGCTGCTTATCAAGTAGAACGTTTTATATTTAATTAAGTTGTCCTACTTATCACTTAGGTGATATTAAAAGATAATTGTACTTATTACATAATTTATAACTATAAATTTATAAAATTTAGAAATACTAAACATAGTTGCAACAACAAAGCGTTGCAAATAAATATTTGGAAACATCCAGCTAAAATCCTAAAGGTTTCCATCTTCCTTTTAGTTTTTAAGTTAGCTTTTCCTAATACTGCCGCTTATGCACAGTCAAGTAGCGCTTGCGTTATTGATCCTAAATGTTTGGCTGCGATAGGTGGTGTTGCTGCTCCTACTGCTGAAGTAACAACAATTAGCGTTACTTCAGCAGCTACAGGAGCGACGACTAGTATAGAGGCTGTTGGTGGAGTTACAGCGCTTGTTAGAGATAGTCTAACTGGCACAGCTGCTGCTTATATATTGACTCAAGGTATGTATCAGCAAGCTCAAGAGCTAGCTCAGAGAAAATATTGTACTGCTAATTCAAATGATACGGTTTGTTTACCACCTTTTACGGGTGGTCAATCTTCAGGGGTTATGTATTGGGCTGTAGCTACGGGTGTAAGCATCTGGAATTGCCAAAGGTTACAGAGTTCCTATGGTTTTCAGTTTGAATATTGTGACGATAGTAGTGGTTATGGCTCTTTTTACGATTTATCTCATAGAGTAGGCAGTGGACTTACAAATTTAAGAGGACCTGTTCAATTTTTAGGTTTTAGACAGGCTTTAGACCAATTTAATCAAGGCTGTTGGTTTATGGATGTGCTAACAGCAGATGGATATCGTAGTGACAGATTAGTCTGCAATTATGGTCCTCATTTTCCTCCTCCTGGCAAAATGAAATTTGCTGGTATGTTGAGAATGGATGGACAGACTGATACTGGCGGCAATCCACCCCCCTTAGCTTGGAAAGATTGGACTCAAGAAAAGCGTGACGAAGCTGCTAAATATATTTCTCCTTCTGATTGGATAGTAATTCTTCAATATATGCCAAAAGTTTGGGATTTGAAGTTTGGAGATATTATCAAATCTCGTACAATTACTAGTCCTGGGGCGAAAAAAGACAATCCCACTACCATAAAGAATGAAAGTTCGGCACAAGTAGTACCTGATCGATATATCGAACTTGGTCCGTCGTCATCACCCACACAAGATCCTCTTACTTCTACTATTCCGGCTGATAAACCTTTGTATAAACGTCCACAAACCCGAAATACCGTAAAGAGTGAAGGCAAGGCTAAAATTGCCAGTGGTCAAGGAGATGAACGTGGGTGATTCTCTGCTTATCTTGAAAACCCCCTCCGCTCTGAACGAGAAAGAGCATTCATCAACCATCTGACAGGTAGACCAGACGAATTCATTGTTATATCCAAGTCTGGGGAAATAGCTGATTTTGATGGGCGGCAACCTGGCACTAACTTAGTAATAGAACTGAAAGATACTAATAACGAAACAACAAGCTATGTAACAACGTTGATGCAATCAAAGTTGGAGGATTGGAAAAGACAACTGGCAAAACAGGTCAGGGTAGCTAACAACTGTGGCTATCAACTTATCGGTGTTACTCCAAACCAGTATTTACCTAACTTCCTAAACCCACGTTTGAAAAATGGTCCGTCCTTTGTCTACTTCAAAGCTCCAGCTCACGTTAAAGCATTGCCATTACAGTAGCTAGGCTAGTTGGTATCCTCCAAACCATCAATACAGGTACTTTCTGGCGAGCAAATAATTTTCTTAATAGGTTGCTGTTATACCTCAAGCACTTGAGCATCCCAAAATAGCACTAGTTAAACAAATTTGAGCAAAGGCAACGGAAATACCAAACAATTCAAAACTAAGGGTGAATAATGGGTTACCGCAACTATAATATCTACATCCGCTCCAGTGAGATGGATGCGATTGATCGGGGGATCACTGCTATCTTTGAACGAGAGGGCTATCATCGCATTCTCAAGTTACCCCTCCTTACATGCGAAGACTACGATCCCCATTATGGCTACATGAGACGGCGTAAAGATGCCCGTTTAGATAACTTACGAGTAGCCATCATATTTCCTGATGGGGCAGGCTGGACAATGATGCAGACTTATCCATTCGACCTTCTCTTTATGCCTGTTCCTGATTGTCAGAGTCCACGACTAGCCGATCTAACTGCTAAGCTCGGTTGTGATGCCTTCCAACTAAATCTGTACGATGGTGACACCCTGATCTTGTTAGAAGCAAATGCCGACGGGCAGGTAGCATTCTCAGGTAATGTATTTGAGACTCCTAAGGAAATTAAGAAGTTGATCCCAGAGGAACATGAGAAGGAACGCTTTCGTTTAATAGAAGTGCCAGAGCAAATTCAGCTAATCATAGAGGATGAAGAAGCGTACATGGATGATCGGGTAGAGGCGATCGCTGCACTACTCTCCGGTTCCAGTTTCGACCACTATGACGATAACGCTAGTGCTTTAATATGTTTTACTAGTGAACCTCTTGAGAGAGAATTGGAGGCTCTTGGAGCCCATATTTTGTACTTTCAAGGTGACACAGGACTATACCTGGGATAAGCAACGAACGAACCGGATGTAGTCACTTGCAGTCGGTACACTGGTTTTTTTTGTTGTGCCATTCTCAAGCTGGGTTAGTTTCACTATGCTGCTTGACCAACAGGTTTTGACCACACCCTTGCTCTCCAGCTTGTTCTAAGCCCTTTGAATGTAGAATCAGCAATAATATTTCTCGACAAAGTTCTCCCGTGTCCAAGCTACCACCACGCAAAACACCTTTCCTAGAACGCCGTGAACGGGAGTTTCTGTACCTAGAAGAAGTTAATGCCTTAATTGCCACTATGCAACACACTCGCTCCCCTATCCGTAACAGCGCGATCGCCCTTCTCTTATTTTGCCAAGCTCTGCAACCAGTCAAGTTATGCCAGCTGCGCTGGTGTGACGTAAATTTTGCTGAAAAAACTTTGTTGGTAACGCGCAACCGCTCCTTAACTGCTGCTAATCATCCCCAACAAGTAGTCGTCAATCGCCAACCACTGTGTCCACCTGAGATTAAGCTTCTACAGCAGTTGCAAGAACAGCGTACTACTGATTGGGTTTTTGCCTCAGAGCGAAAACAGCGCCTTAGTGAGCGATCGCTACATCACCTAATTCAACAGGCTGGGACGATCACCGAGTTACCAATTCCAGTACACCCTTATATGTTGCGCCGGAGTGGGCTTTATTTTCGCGCTGCCCTGCTGCTGCAACCATTGGGCTTAACGTTGCGCCAGTGTTGTTTACTTTGGAATTGTCAAACAAGGAAGATTTCTTGGTTTAGTAAAGCAGCAGTTGAATATCGCGCCATTGAGCCAGAACAAAGAGCCGCTTTTTGGCAAGCATTAGGAATGATTAAAGCCTTTAGTGGCATCCAGTTTCATGAAAACGTTATTGACTACGTACTAGGCGCTTACTCGCTGTTTCCCCGTCTCCAGAACATCCCACACGATTACTGGCTTGCTCCCAAGGCTTGGCAGAGCGCCAACTTTGCCGAAAAAACTACGAAAAATTACCGTAGCAAATACCTAAGATTGCATTAGTAGATGTACATTTCAGAGCTATTTGTTAGTTTTTCATAGCTCCTATCAGAGAATAGTCGAGTTGCTAAGGTCTTGCTCATCACTCTAGTAATAGGATGCTACCCAGTAGAGGGGCGGACAACACGAATGAGTTTTCCAGATAAGGATGCTTCTGTGCAGATTTCTTCATGAATTCGATTCTTCAATCGATTTCTATCTGAATCGTTGGTGCAGACAATAATTCCGGCATGATTGGGTTGTGAGCGGTGCAAGCGAACGAAGTCGTAGCGATTCAGTGTTAAAACAGCACGATTGTCTGCAACAGCAAATTCCAGAACAGCTTTGTCTGGAATGCCTAAATTGGCATTTCCTGCTGCTTGAACGGTAAGGACATCGTGTCCCATTATCCGCAATTGCTCACTGACTTCTCGTGGAAACTGTTCGTCACAGTATAAACGCGCCACTCGTTAAACCGCCTCATTTTGCTCAATAGCGGCTCCAATTTCTTCAGGGTAAGCTTCTGCATATGCCCAAGCGTTAACTAAATCAGCAGCACCAATGTGGGGATAGTCATTGAGCATTTGGGCTTCACTAACACCCTGACGATGAGATTCCACAAGAAGCCAAACTGGAATGCGCGTTCCCGCGATACACGCCTCTCCGCCACAGACCCCTTCTGTTTTGGTAATGCCGCGTGAACCATTACCGAGAGTTTGAGTTAGTGTTTGGAGAACGGTCGCCCTTCGAGCAGGGGTGAGGGTATGAAGTTGGTCTTCTAATTCGTTAGCAGACATGGGACAGTTTCTAATTCTTCAATAGTGCCTTTTGGCTTGACAGATATATTGCTTTTAGAACAACGAGAGGTGAATTGTGCGAAGATTCTGTTTAATTTTTAGGAAAAAGGCAAATAGCGATAAACCTCTGTAAAAAGTAAAAAATCAGGTATGACAAAGATGAAAGTCTTACTGGCTGCTCTTTCAGACTACTATAAGTAGCATGAAAACACATCCACATAGAGGACAAGCTGTGAAGTGCACAGCAGCTAGAACTTCTTCAACTTTAACTCTTGTACTGCCTGACGCTTCGTTTCCTCCCCACGACGGTCGTACTTGGCACTTGTAGAGGGAGAAGCATGACCCGCCAGCTTCTGTACTGTAAAAATATCTGTATCACTATTAAATAAATCTGAGCAAAAAGTGCGCCGGAAATCATGAGGGGAAAATCGCTTGACTCCTGCTTTTATGGCTCGTTGTTGCACAAGTTTGTAAATACCGTCTCCATCAGGAGCAAAATGTCGCAATTCGACTCTACCGCCTTTATTGACTGGACAGATTAACGCTCCTGGTTCACTACCTCTAACCAAGAGCCAGTCTTCTATAATCTGAAGGGCTTCTGCTGTTAGATAAACAACACGCCGTTTTCCCCCTTTGCCGCGACGAACAACTAAGGAGCCACTACCTCTGTCGAGGTCAGCTAGTTTCAAGCAGGCTAATTCTTGCCGTCTAATTCCACCGATTCGCAAAATTGCTATTGTAGCCGCATCCCGTAGGTCGAGGGGCGTTCTTTTCAACAAGCAACTTTCGATTAGTGATGCGATCTCATCTTCATCTAAGGCGCGACCGCGCAGTTCCCCTGATGCTTTAAGATTTGCTAAATCTATCGCTTTGGTATAGTCAGTCATTTCTATTAAGTCCAGCCGATGAGCTTCCTTGAGTACCCGTCGCAGGGCGACGAGCATTTTATTTACAGTAGTAGGAGCGAGTTTCTGCTTCAGAGCAGTGCGGACAGCAGCCGTATGACGGTAGCGCAGTTTAGACCAATCCAAGGTAAAGCAATCACATTCTCCATTTGTAAGCATTGAGGCGATCGCATTTAGGGAAGAACGCATAGCCCGCTCTGACCCCTGACTCAACGAGCCGAGGTAGACTGCGGCGGGATGCCCCGTTAGGGGGACAGGCTCCGTTAGTTTCAAAACCGCAACTTCGGC
>JBGTCQ010000054.1:0-16844 GCA_041748755.1 Chroococcidiopsidaceae cyanobacterium
TCGCTTGAAGATATTTAAAATTTTGTCTGAGCGCTATCGCAACCGTCGTAGACGTTTTGGTTTACGTTTCAATCTGATTGCTGGGTTGTACAATCATGAACTCAGTCTAGCTAAATAACCTTTTGCAAGAGATCTAATGAACAGCTTACTAAAAGGAGTCAGCCTGTATTTAGTTGGGATGATGGGCGCTGGTAAGACGACTGTAGGGCGTGAACTTGCAACTTATCTAGGTTATCGGTTTGTGGATACAGATGCAGTGATTTCACAAGTCACAGGGAAATCGATTGGCCAATTATTTGCAGATGTTGGGGAGGCGGCGTTTCGGCAGATGGAAAGCCAGGTACTAGCAGAAGTTTCTGCTTACACAAATTTAGTAATTGCAACTGGTGGCGGCATCGTCCTGCGGCGAGAAAACTGGAGTTACCTGCACCACGGCTTGGTTGTGTGGCTGGATGTCCCAGTCGAATTACTCTATGTCCGTTTAGCAGAAGATACCACCAGACCTTTATTACAAGATGCCGATCCATTGGAAAAGCTGCGAGTCCTTTTAGAGCAAAGGCAACCCCTTTACAGGCAAGCAGATTTACAGATTACTGTTACTAACGACACACCCCAACAACTGGCTACACGAGTCCTTGAGGAGATTCCTAGCGTTCTTAAAGAGGGGCTAGGGGCTAGGGGCTAGGGGCTAGGGAAAGAAGAGAAGTCAGTTTCGCTAAAGGCGCAAGCGCCTCCATCTCTGATCCCTGACCTCTGCTCCCTATTTCTGTAATTTTCTTTTAAAGTGTCGCAATTGACATTGTTAGGAATCTCAAACTCCTTTAAACTGCACTCGACAACGTGAGTTTTGCGGTCAGGCGATGCTACACCGCGACACTTACTCCTTTTTGCCTAGCTAAAAGCTGCTCATGGTTAACGATAGCGAATACATTAGGAAGACTGAAGCTACAAGAGTGCGAGTGCTGAGCGAAGCACTGCCTTATATTCAACAGTTTGCTGGACGAACCGTTGTCGTCAAGTACGGCGGCGCGGCAATGAAGGATAGTACGCTCAAAGATAAAGTCATGCGCGACATTGTGTTTTTGTCCTGTGTGGGACTGCGCCCAATAGTTGTTCATGGCGGTGGCCCAGAAATTAACAGCTGGTTAGATAAGCTGGGAATCGAGCCGCAATTTAAAAATGGTCTGCGGGTGACTGATGCCGCCACAATGGATGTGGTGGAAATGGTTTTAGTTGGTCGGGTTAACAAAGAAATTGTCTCTTTAATTAACCGGGCTGGTGGCTCCGCTGTAGGGCTTTGTGGGAAAGATGGCAATTTGATCACAGCTCGCCCAGACGGTCGAGAAGGCATCGGCTTTGTCGGAGAAGTAACTAGTATGGACGTTAAGATTTTGGAGTCCCTGTCCAGCAATAGATATATCCCCGTAGTGTCCAGTGTGGCGGCGGACGAAACAGGGCAAGCTTACAACATTAACGCTGACACAGTTGCTGGAGAACTGGCAGCTGCTCTAGGGGCGGAAAAGTTGATTTTGCTGACAGACACAGCGGGTATTTTGCAAGACTACAAAGACCCATCTACGATAATTTATAAATTAGATATCCAGGAAGCGCGAGAATTGATTGCCAATGGTGTTGTGGGCGGTGGGATGATTCCTAAGGTGAATTGTTGTGTGCGATCGCTTGCCCAAGGCGTTCGAGCCGCTCACATTATCGACGGCCGAATTCCCCATGCTTTACTGTTAGAAATCTTTACTGATACCGGGATCGGCTCGATGATCGTGGCTTCGGAATTTATGAACTAGAAAGTAGAGGCGATTCTGAGCGGGGGAACAGAAAATACTTCTGCCCCTCGCGCTTTAAGGATAACTAAAGATAATGCCGGAGCGCCTTAGCACTCGTGTGCCATACACTGGTGGTTGGTAAAACTGCTCGTTCACAATCAGGGGATTAATCAGCGTCGAGTTTTGAATTGTTGGATTGACCAGAGTTGGATTGATTAGCGTGGAATTCACTATAGTTCCTCTTCTTGGATAAGAGTAACCCGGATAAGAGTAATTGGTGCTGGGCAAAAGACCAGTCGTAGGATCTACGAGAGTCGGGGTAGGGATTGGACTACCGTAAATGAAGCCAGCGGGGGGATGTGGCTGATTCACTACTCCAACGGGCATAACTATTTGGGCAGAAGCTGGCACAGTTGTAGCAGCAATTAGTGTTACTCCCATCAGCAGCATAATTGCCGTAGAAATACTTGTTTTATTACAGTTAAGTTGATGACTTGTATTCATAGCTTTATTCCAAAAACTGGATTGCGAGATTAATAAATCTTTAAACTATCTAGATGCTTTAGTTAATGTAGTCGGCACAAAGTAGTACAGAACTGGATGACCCTAGTTACAATTCTAAGGTTTTATTGATTGTGACGTTGCCTCTAGAAAAAGGATTCCCGAAACCGCATAGAGATGGCAATATCAAGAAAGACGCGATTAATGCAGCAAAACGTGACAGATTCAGAAGTTGTTAGAGAGTACCAAGCAGGAATTGTAGCCTTTGAGCGTGGGCAGTACAGTTCAGCGGTTCAGCATTTAGAAAAAGCCAGTGCCCTAGTCAATCGTAATTCTCGTACTGGGGGCGAGGTGCAGATCTGGTTAGTAACGGCTTATGAAGCAGCAGGGCAGATATCGGAAGCGATCGCCCTCTGTGAACAGCTCAAACGCCATCCTAATTTAGAAACTAGTAAACAAGCGCGGCAGTTACTTTACATCTTGCAAGCACCTCAGTTGAAAAGACCGACTGAATGGTTAACTCAAATTCCCGATTTAGGGACACTGCCTGATAATGAAAGTCAAACTCGTCTCGGCAATGTAACTGCTAATAGTTCTGCCAAGCCACAACAGCGTCTACCAGAACCAATTGACCTCACTCAGGTTAATACGCAAGATAATCGTTTTATCTGGGTGGCGCTGATTGCTATTGGGTTAATACTGGCAGGTTTATTCTGGCTGATTTGAGCCACAAATTGGTACAGGGAGCTAGCTTAATTCTCCAACACCTCTGATCCGCCGCTAAAGACAAATTAGATTGTGTAGCAGCATAAGATGATTAGAGAGTGAAAGAGAAGTAGTAAATCGTGAGTGATTTAGCAATCTTGAATTTTAAATTTACTTGATAAGCTACAACTATTAAAGTTTTTGCCAAGATGCCAAAAGGAGGGAGCGGAGAGTGACAGCTATTTCAACAACAAGTTTAATTCGGGTAATTAAAGGCGTTTTTAGGCGATGCCTGCGGCAAGGACTACCCTGCGGGAAGGCGAAGCGCCTACGTCCTACGCGGCTTTTATGGATCGTCCTTGTAGCATCACTGCTATCTGGCTGTATGCAATATGACGTTGGAGTAACCTTTGACAACCCTCACCGAGGCGAAATTGTCCAGCATATCAAGTTGGGAGAACGGCTAACGAGCTTTAGTGGCGATTCAGCACAGGAATGGTTAAATAGTATTGAGCGCCGCACCCGACAACTACAAGGCAAAACTAAGCGACTCTCGAACGAAGAAATTACTGTCACGATTCCCTTTAATAATGGCGCTGAACTGGAAGCAAAGTTTAACGAATTTTTCAACCCAGTTGACAAGAAATCTGAAGTAGTAGCTAGCAATACAGTAGAGTCCCTGCCTACTATCGACTCTCATTTAAAGTTGAATCAGAACAATCTATTGCTTTTATTACGGAATCGGTTGAGTTATGACTTGGATTTGCGATCGCTCTCACTAATTGCGACAAATGGTAACGTCCTGGTCAGTCCCGGTTCAATTTTAGATTTAGACTTTAGCCTGAACACGCCTTGGGGGGCAAGGAGTGTTGAAACGGACAATGCTATTCACCCAGAAAGCTATCAAAACGGTCGGCAATTGGTATGGATACTCAAGCCTGGCCAGCTAAATCATGTAGAGGCAGTTTTCTGGCTTCCTAGTCCTATCGGCATTGGGACAGTGCTGATTGCCCTGTTTGTAGCTGCGGGAATTTATTTAAGATATAACTTCATGCCAGATCCGACAACAATCCAGGCTACTCGACGAGCCATTCCTGAAAGTTAGTAGCGGTATCTGACATTATTTGAGCATGGCGCACTGAATAACTACAGGGTTGATGCCCGATAGTAATTGCAGCTAGACAAGCTGACAATTCTTAAAATTGTTTCCTCAAGTGTTTATATCGATCGGTAGATTTTAATTTCAGGAATCGGAACTATAGGAAAAAGCAGAAGCTATGACGATCTGGGGGACGGCTCAGTGCAACGAAAAGTCCTTAATCGACTGATTTTGATTGTGGTGTCTACTCTGAGTGTTATTTTACTCTCGGCATCTGTGCTGGCACAAACCGATATTAATATCAATGATAGAAATATTATTCGGCTTGGGGGCGATGTGATCGTTCCTGCCAATCAGGTTTTTGACAATGCCCATGCGATCGGTGGGGATGTCACGATTGAGGAGGGTGCAAGAGTCACTCAAACAGCGATCGCCATTGGGGGCGATGTCATCCTGGCAAAAAATGCCCGTGTGGATGGTGATGCCTATGCCGTGGGCGGCGATATTGTCAGAGCGGCAGGAGCAACAATCGGAGGAGCATCCAGAACCTTTACAGAGCAAGGAAGATGGGGGATGCATCGTGCCAGAAGAAGGGGAATTGATGGCTTCCTGTTTTACTACTTATCCAGTGCTGCCTCCCATCTACTCACGGTACTGCTGAGTGCTGTCGTCGGCGTTCTGCTGCTGCGGTGGCGACCCAACTTCTTGCTAAATCTAGCAGAGACGGTTCGCCAATATCCACTTCAATGTGCATTGTGGGGATTAGGCGGCATCGTCGCTGTAATTTTACTGGTGATTTTTCTGGCAGTCAGCTTGATTGGCATTCCCCTATTGCCCTTAGTTGGTTTGAGCGTTGCCATCGTTGTGCTATTGGGAACGCTCGGCGTTGCACTGTGGATTGGCGAAAGGACGTGGACTAAGCCAGGACGTACAACTGTACAACAGTTTCTAATGGGTGTACTCATTTTAGGGTTAATTGGTCTGGTTCCAGGAGTTGGTGGGCTAATCTTGTCTGCGGCAAATTTGGTTGGTTTCGGTGCAGTCTTGACTTGGCTGTTGGGCAAACAGCAACCGCAACCCACTGGATAAATTTAGCACTGGTGAACTCAGGCGATTGAACTCTGCATTGTCGGTAGCGCTGATCGTGATTAGCTTAAAAAAGCGACGGATGACACAAATCTTGTCCGGAATCATCGTTCTGTTGATGATTGCAAGTCTGATTTTAATCTGGCTTCGCGTCAGAAACGATCGCGCCGTTGGTGAACTGTGGCGATCGCTCGAAACTCCACCTGCTACCGAAACGTTTATGCCAGAAATGGTCGCCGAATTACCCGAACCTGTCCAGCGTTACTTTCTGCACGCCATTCAACCGGGTACGCCGTTAGCATCCTCAGTACAGGTCAAAATGCATGGCTCGTTCAAATTGGAGCAGGGATGGATGCCAATGCAGGCAGACGAGATCATTTCGTTAGAAGGCTTCCTATGGCGGGCAACCATTGGGACAGGACTCGTCCGATTTTTTGTTGCCGATCGCTATGTGAGTCGAGTCGGGCGAGTGTATGTCACCCTCTGGGGAGCCATTCCAATTGTGAATCAGCAAGATCCCAACATCACTCGCGCCAGTATTGGACGACTTGCGATCGAATATATTTGGTTGCCTGCGGCGTTGTTACCGCAACGTGGGGTGCAATGGAAAGCGATCAATGAAAATACGCTCACGGCAAGCTTCAAGCTTAAAGAAGAACTAATTACGCTTACCTTGGTGATTGATCGTAATGGCGGGCTGCTCAAGGTAATGATGCCGCGCTGGGGAGAAGACAAGATGGAGCAGGGAAAATTTGCCTATCTCCCTTATGGTGCGGCGTTTTCGGGAGAAGCTACGTTTAATCGCTATACGGTTCCCTCGCAAATGGGCGTGGGCTGGTGGTTTGGCACAGAGCGGTATGAGGAGACGTTCCGAGCTAAGGTTGACCAAGCGAATTACCGTTAGCTAGAACGAACTCTGCCGATTTCAGATTAGATGTTTATCCAAAAAATGCAGCACTTTCTGTAACATCTTGATCCTAATTAGAACCTTGTCTTTTCTTTGAGTCTCGTCAGCAAGTATCAGCAACTCATCAACGAGTCTTTGAGTCTCATCAGCGAGTATCAGCAACTCACCAATGAGTCTTTGAGTCTCGTCAGCGAGTACCAGCAACTCATCAACGAGTCTTTGAGTCTCGTCAGCGAGTACCAGCAACTCATCAACGAGTCTTTGAGTCTCGTCAGCGAGTACCAGCAACTCATCAACGAGTCTTTGAGTCTCGATTGCAGCTCATAGGTGGCACAAAAGCGTCTGGTAATTCCAAACAAGTAATTGATTATTCTACGGCGACAGGCGCTCAATGTGCCAGCTACCCTCTAAGCGGCGATAATTCAAGCGATCGTGCAGTCGGCTGGGTCGTCCTTGCCAGAACTCAATTACTGTGGGGATAACTCGAAAGCCTCCCCAGTATGGAGGTCGTGGCATATCCTGGTTTTCATATTCAGTTTTAAGTTCCTGCAAGCGTAACTCTAAAACTTCGCGGCTTTTGATAACCTGGCTTTGCTCAGATACCCAAGCGCCAAGGCGACTGTTCAACGGACGACTATGGAAATACTCATCTGACTCATGGTCTGATACTTTCTCTACACGCCCCTCAATCCGAACTTGACGTTCCAGTTCAGCCCACCAGAAGACAAGGGCAGCCTGGGGATTATCTGCTAGCTCTTGCCCTTTGTGACTTTTATAGTTGGTATAGAAGACAAAGCCCCGTTGATCAAAGTTTTTGAGCAGCACCATTCTGGCTGAAGGTTTGCCGTCTGGTGTAGTGGTAGCAAGTGTCATGGCATTTGGTTCAGGCAGTTGGGCTGCTAGTGCCTGTTCAAACCATATTTGAAATTGTTTAAAAGGATTGGGTGCAGCATCAGCTTCACTTAAGCCCTGAAGGGTGTAATCTTTGCGAAGATCGGCTACGCTTGTGTCCATGTTGTATCTAATCCCGTTAATGTAGTCTACGGTCTGCTAAAGTAGCCCAGTTACTAGAATTAACTGTGGTCAACGAATCGATTGTGCCATTAAAATCAAGGGCTATGCAGCCTAAATCGATAACACTTTTAGGCACTGGGTTGTATCATTCCAGAGAGCCACTCACTAAAGCTTGTTTAAGACAATGCGCCGTTCAGCCTCCTTTCAACGTCTGCTTATCTTTGGTCTGAGCGGTCCAATTGTCGCCCTGAATATCTGGCTGCTGTCTCAGGCTTTTCGCTATTTTGAACATTTAATCACCGTACTGACAGTGGCAGCAATTTTGGCTTTCTTGCTGAATTATTTAGTTCAGTTCTTTGAGCAGGGTCGGATTACGAGAACTCAGGCAGTCATTGTCGTTTTGCTTGTGAGTTTAACTCTTTTGGTCTTCGTGGGTCTGATCCTGGTGCCACTGATAACTGACCAGCTGGTGCAACTGTTAAAGGGGATTCCTGGTTGGTTAGAAAGAAGTCAAGACACTTTAGAGTGGTTAGATAAATCGGCTAGGGCTAGACGTTTACCGTTGGATCTTCAGGGTTTCAGCAATCGCATCAATGCTCGGATTGAAAGCCAGGTGCAAGCGCTGGCGGGTCAAGCTGTGGGGTTTGCCCTGGGAACACTGACAGGATTAATTGACACAGTGTTAGTGGTCGTGCTGGCATTTTATATGCTGTTGTATGGCGATCGCGTGTGGCAGGGTCTAGTTAATCTCTTGCCCCCCCAAATCGGTTTACCATTAAGTGCATCTTTGAGATTGAATTTCCAAAACTTCTTCATCAGTCAGTTGTTGCTGGGGCTGTTCATGATCGTGACACTGACCCCAATTTTTTTAGTCCTTAAGGTGCCATTCGCGCTGCTGTTTGCGCTACTGATTGGAGCAGCAGAACTCATTCCTTTTATTGGAGCAACACTAGGAATTGGTCTAGTTATCATTTTGGTTCTGTTCCAGAATTGGTGGTTAGCAGTTCAAGTGGCAATGGCCGCAATCTTAATGCAGCAAATTAAAGATAATGTGCTAGCTCCTAGAATCATGGGTAATTTCACAGGACTTAATCCGATCTGGATTTTAATTGCCTTATTGATGGGGGCAGAAATTGCTGGTTTATTGGGAGCGATCATCTCTGTCCCGATCGCTGGAACGATCAAGGGCACTATTGATGCCATCCGTAGCCTTAAGCAACAGAGTGTTGTGCCAACCGTAACTATTCCTCAAGACTCGCCCCGCTAAAAATAGTTATGAGTTCTAAATTTTAAATGTTTAGTTAAACTCTTACCTTACTCTTCAATTCAAAACTCAAAACTATTTTTTAATGGACGCTGCAAAACTTTTTGAAGGGATCGCCCTCTTAATTGATCTAGCTCAACGCGGAGAAATTGATCCTTGGGATGTCCAGGTAATTGATGTGATTGATCGCTACTTGAGTAAACTTGTCCTGACTCACTCAGCAACACAAGCAGCCTATGAAGCTGACTTGTCTCAATCTGGACAAGCTTTTTTGTCAGCTTCAATGCTGGTGTTATTCAAAGCCAACACTTTAGTTGCAATAGAATCACCAGATGAGCTAGCTCCATCAGAAGATGTACTACTAGAAGCTGATGGGGTAAGACGAGGGCAGCGTTTGCCTCTAGAGCAACAGTTACACCGCCGTCCAACCGCTTTGCCACCCCAAAAACGCCGCGTGACTCTTCAAGAGTTGATAGACCAATTAAAGTTGATGGCAACTGCGCTGCAAGTTCAAAATGAAGCGATCGCTACAAACACCCGCAAAAGTCGCTTTCGCTCTCACTCTCGCGCTCAAGCTCTACAGGCGATAGAGCTGGCTCATCAAGAAAATCTTACTGAAGTTGCCAGAGAACTGGAGCAAGTTTTAAATCGTTACTCCCATCAGATTCTGGAGCAGGAAGATTGGCTGGATCTGGAGCAGTTGGTATTTTGGGTTCAGACAACGAAATCCTCCGAGCCAACCGAAAAAAGTAACGCTGATGCATCTTCAAGAGCGCACGCTCATCAACCATACGATCGAGTCAGCGTCTTTTGGGCATTACTGCTGCTATCGGCTCAATCGAAAGTAGAGTTATCTCAAGAGGAGTTCTACCAAGAAATTAAAATCCGCACCCTCCAAGATTTACCACTAGGCGATCGCGATCACTCACAAGAGCCTACAGGTGTGTTATCTGATTCAGTTGACTAGAATTCTGGGCCAAATTTTGCTTCCAGTTGACACTCAGAATTTCGTTGAAACGCACAAATGCGAGTAAATTGAGACAATACTCAATAGTCTTTAAAAAAGAAGTGCTACTTTCTCAACATCCGCAATTTCTCCCTGTCCGTAGTTTCATTGATGACTCAAACCGGAAAATGAGCAATGATTAAGAGTCAAATAATTAAAGTAGATTGGTTTGAGGTTGAGGAGTAAATATTTATGAAAGCTATGATTTTGGCGGCTGGTAAAGGGACTCGCGTGCGTCCGATTACCTACACAATTCCTAAACCAATGATTCCCATCCTCCAAAAGCCAGTGATGGAGTTTTTACTGGAACTACTACGCCAGCATGGATTTGACCAGATCATGGTCAATGTTAGTCACTTGGCAAATGAAATTGAAAATTATTTCCGCGACGGACAGCGCTTTGGAGTGGAGATTGCCTATTCATTTGAGGGGCGAATTGTTGACGGCGAACTGGTGGGAGAAGCAATCGGTTCTGCTGGAGGTATGCGACGTATCCAAGACTTCTCTCCGTTTTTTGATGATACGTTTGTGGTGCTGTGCGGTGATGCTTTGATTGACCTTGATTTAACGGCGGCAGTGAAGTGGCATAAATCAAAAGGGGCGATCGCTACTATAGTAATGAAATCTGTCCCTCATGAGGAAGTCTCCAGCTACGGTGTTGTTGTCACCGATGAAACTGGTCGAATCAAAGCATTTCAAGAAAAACCGTCGATGGAAGAAGCTCTGAGTAACAATATCAACACTGGTATTTACATCTTTGAACCTGAGGTGTTGAACTATATTCCCTCTGGCCAGGAATATGACATTGGTAGTCAGCTGTTTCCCAAGCTAGTGGAGATAAATGCGCCTTTCTACGCCATTCCTATGGACTTTCAATGGGTAGATATCGGTAAAGTTCCTGACTACTGGCGGGCGATTTGCGGCGTGTTACAGGGCGAAATCAAAATTGTTGAAATTCCAGGGTACGAAGTGCGTGAAGGCATATACACTGGGCTAAATGTTGACGTGAACTGGGACAGGGTAGATATCAAAGGTCCAGTCTATATCGGTGGTATGACACGGATTGAGGACGGCGCTAAGATTGTAGGGCCGACGATGATTGGTCCAAATTGCTTAGTTTGTGGCGGCGCTACTGTTGAAAATAGTGTCATTTTTGAATACTCTCGTCTAGGTCCAGGAGTACGCCTGGTTGACAAGCTGGTTTATGGGCGCTACTGCGTTGATAAGACTGGAGCAATGATTGATGTCCAAGCAGCTGCTCTAGATTGGTTAATTACTGACGTGCGTCAAGTGATGTCGTCTGAACCAACCCTAGAACGGCAAGCGATCGCGGAATTACTAGGAACAGAGAAAGGGCTAGGGATAGGGAATAGTTTTAAGTTTTAAGTTATTACCTTGCTCAACGCGGCAGCCGGAGGAGGCTCCGGCCCACCGTTGAGTTTTGAATTGAGTTTGCCCCTAGTTCTTACGACGACAGATAAGTGTAACGACTGAGACTTTGTTCGTAGGTTTGCAGCAGGCGTTGGGATTCAGCAAGCGTGATCCGCTTTTCTTGGAGAGCTTGCTCCGTGCGCTGACGGATACTTTCAACCAAATCCTCAGCATCGTACTGCACATAACCCACCACTTCTGTCATCGTGTCGCCCTTAACAACATGTTCAATCTGGTAGCCTTTGGGTGTTAGCTGGATATGGACAGCGTTGGTGTCGCCAAACAAATTGTGCAGATTGCCCATAATTTCCTGGTAAGCTCCGTTGAGGAACATACCCAGGTAGTATGGTTCTCCTGGTTGGAAAGAATGCATTTCTAAAACAGACTTTACATCCCGCAGGTCAATGAATTGGTCAATTTTGCCATCACTGTCACAAGTTAGGTCTGCCAGAATCCCCCGCTGTGTGGGTTCTTGATCCAGTCGATGAATCGGCATGATGGGAAATAGCTGGTCAATCGCCCAGCAATCTGGCGCAGATTGAAAGACGGACAAATTGATGTAGTAGATGGAAGCCATGATTTTTTCCAGGTCTTCCAATTCATCTGGGACATACTCCTGCTGCTTAGTTAAACCCAAAATTTTCTCACAACAAGCCCAGTAGATGCGCTCGACTCTGGCACGTTCTGTGAGGCGTAAAATTCCTAAGTTAAACCGACTAATCGCTTCATCTTTGAACTGAACTGCATCGTGGTAAGTCTCCTGGTAATTTTCGCTGTTGATGGATTGGTAGGTTTCCCAAAGGTGTTGCACGATGGGCGGTTCTCCCTGCTGGGGAGGTTCAGGCGTTTCCGAGGGGACATCAGAGGTGCTAAGGACATCAAAGATCAGGACGGATTGATGGGAAGCGATCGCCCTGCCACTTTCACTAATCAGCGTTGGTACGCTTAGCTTGCTCTCAGCACAGGCATCTTTCAACTCTGCCACAATGTCGTTGGCATAGTTCTGCATATTGTAGTTTTTCGAGGCATAGAAGTTAGTGTGAGAGCCATCGTAATCAACTCCTAAGCCGCCGCCAACATCCAGATACTTCATGTTGGCTCCCAACTGAGCTAATTCTACGTAGATCCGGCTAGCTTCTTGGATGGCATCTTTGATGACATTGATTGCCGAGATTTGGGAACCAATGTGGAAATGCAACAGCTGTAATGAATCCATCAAGTTAGCTGCACGTAACTGATCAACTGCTTGAATAATTTCCGGAATTGTCAGACCAAACTTAGCGCGATCGCCACTGGAAGTTCCCCAGCGTCCCATCCCTTGGGTACTCAGCTTAGCCCGTATGCCTAAAATCGGCTGAATTCCTAAGCTGACGCTAGCATCAATCACCAGTTGGACTTCTTCAATTTGCTCTAGGACGATAATTGGTGTTTGCCCTAGTCGCTGGGATAACATTGCAGTTTCAATGTATTCTTTGTCTTTGTAGCCGTTGCAGATCAACAGTGCTCCTGGTGTATCTAACAAAGCCAAAGCAATCATCAATTCTGGTTTTGAGCCAGCTTCTAAGCCGAATTGATGCGGTTTGCCAAATTTCACTAAGTCTTCGATCAGGTGGCGTTGCTGGTTGCACTTAACTGGAAAAACCCCACGATAGACACCAGAGTAGTTATACCGCGCGATCGCTTTGGCAAAACAAGCGTTCAAGCGCTCAATGCGGTCTGCCAATATATCGGAAAAGCGAATCAGCAGTGGCAGTCCTAAGTTGCGCTGTTTGAGGGCGTTGACTAATTCAAACAGATCCAAAGAGCCGCCGCGATCGCCTTTAGGGGAAACAGTAACATGACCAGCAGCGTTAATCGAAAAATAAGGTTGACCCCAGCCTTCAATGCGATAAAGCGCTTCACTGTCCTCTATTTTCCAGGTTTTTTGTGGCAAATCTGATTTAGCGATCGGCAGTGCATTTTTTTGGCTATTATTTGACTTAGCTTTGCGTCCATTAGTTGTTACCTTATCGACCTCAGATAATAACCCCTCCTGCTTTTTTTCTGCGGGTTCAAGGGGTGGCTTCTGCTCAATTGCTGTCGTAGCGTTTAATTCAACACCCATTTTGTCCTGACCTCTATGAATGCACCCACGAATAGTCAGTTTAACTCATTCATCTTGTGAGCTAATTCTGAGCTAAGAGATGCTTTCTGGGCTAATCTAATTTTTGGGTCAGTTAATCTTTGGGAGAGAGTTTTGGAACGCACATTCTTAGCAATCAAGCCCGATGGGGTGCAGCGCGGACTGGTAGGCGACATTATCCGTCGCTTTGAAACTAAAGGCTTTACCCTCGTTGGCTTGAAGTTCATGCAGGTGAGTCGTGAACTAGCAGAACAGCATTATGATGTTCACCGGGAAAGACCGTTTTTTGCTGGGCTGGGTGAATTCATCACTTCTGGACCAGTTGTAGCAATGGTCTGGGAAGGGGAAAGTGTCGTTACGGCAGCCAGAAAAATGATTGGTGCTACAAATCCGCTTTTAGCAGAACCAGGTACCATTAGGGGTGATTTGGGTGTCAATATTGGTCGTAATATCATCCACGGCTCAGATGCCGTCGAAACTGCTAATCGAGAAATTGACCTTTGGTTTAAGCAAGAAGAATTAGTCAGCTGGCAACCAAGCCTTACTTCCTGGTTGCGCGAATAATTCTTTATCAAAAAGAGGGATTAGCGGGTGCGAAACTCGGTAGGGGAAGACTCTTTTACTCGCCCCTCGCCCCTATTTCGGCACTTCGCTTTTTTCCGGTTCCACTACTGATGTCGGTACATCTGTAATAGTTCGCCTCGAAAATCCCCAAGCAAAGATCAGGGCGATCGCGCTAATCATGATCCACTCCGGCGGCACTAGTTGATCGTTAACTACTCGTAGCAGTAGTCGCAAGCCTACCAGTGCCACTGTGATATAGCCGGCATCTTCCAGGTGGACGTATTCATCTAGCCAACGGATAAACAATCCAGCCATGAACCGCAAGGCAATGATCCCGATTGTAGCTCCAGTTAAAACCAGCCAGGTTTCTTGAGAAACGGCGATCGCTGTAGTGACACTATCTAGAGAAAACGCTAAATCTGTGAAAGCAATCAAGGGAATTGCTTGCCACAGTGAATCAAAGCGGGGCCCGTGATGCTCTTTGCCATCGCCCTCGTTAGAAGTAAAGTATTGAAATACTAGCCACAGCAGGTAAGCAGCACCTAATAGCTGAAATTGCCAGACATTTGCTACCCAGGTGGCAGTGAGAATTAGGCTGATTCGCAGTACGTAGGCAACGACTAAACCAAAATTGAGCGCCCGACGTTGGAGATCGGTATCTTCCAGTCCTTGAGCAAGAGCAGCCAAGGCGATCGCATTGTCAGCAGATAGCACCGCCTCCAAGAAAATTAGGATTGTTAAAACTAAAGCAGTTTCTATGCCTGCATGGAAAGGAGAATCTAGAATTTGGTCTAGCATTAGCGATTATCTTGAACCTAAAACTGAAAAACGAAGCGCAACGAGCAAATACATTTAAAAATTGCGACAGATTGCTACATTAATCAGCTTAACTCCTGAGCAGTGAATTCTGAATCAATTAAGCTCACCAGCCGCATCGCGCTACCTCACCAATCGAGCTAATAACACACCCAGTTGAACACTAAAAATCCCTAGTAAGGCACTGCCTACCCAATAAAGCCCAGCTGGCGTAGGACGGCGGAGGCCTAGCAGTGTAATTGTATCTAACCCATAAGTAGAAAAGGTAGTGTAGGAACCTAAAAAACCAGTAGTTACCAACAACCGCACTTCTGGAGAAATTGTTACCACCCGTTCCATTGCCCAGGTGACAAAGAAGCCCATAGCAAAACAGCCTGTAAGATTGATGAAAAACGTGCCGTAGGGAAAACTCGTCCCGTAGCGTTGGGCAAACCACAAGATTATATAGTACCGACTTAAAGCACCCGCGATCGCTCCTAAACTGATAGCGATCGGATTACGAATCACTGGAATGTTGGCAATCAAAATCTAAAATTGTAAACTGTAATATAGCGTTTGGTTGAGGAACCCATGCAGGTTTTTTTGACAGTAGTGGTAGATTTATCCCCTATTAGTCATAATTTTGAACGTTTAGCTTGTTATCAACAATCCAAAAATAATTTATATCAACTTGCATCCACCCTGTAGTAGGCAAACCCGTACCTAATTATCAGGATTTCTCCCCAGCAAGTTTGAGTTTGTGTCGATACAATCAAGATGCTGCTTAAGTAATGCCGTTGCTAGCAAAATTGAAATATCAGTGCAGCATCCTCGAAAAAGAATATGAATCAGTTGAAAACGTTATAAGTAAAGGGTCTACAAGCGTTTCAATTTAGGAGATATAGCCATGACTTCTGATATGAATGACGAAGACACATCCGTCAGAATTGAAATCATCCCCCAAAGTAGTCAAATCAGCGCCCAAACTAGTGACTTAGTTGAAACTGAAATGGCTGGTGAGAGTGATGATCTTAAAAGTGAGACCAAATCACTAATTGACGCGCTGAAAAAACGCGCTCAGATAGAAGCTCAAACAGCGGGTACACTCACCCGTGAGGCTTATCTTAACGCCGTGCGTCGGGCGCGGGAAAAGATTGAAACCGAACAGCTAATTGAGCCTCAGCGCATTGAACACTCTTTTGAATTGATTAAAAAGGAAGCTGAGAAGAACTGGGAGTCTGTAATTAAAGAAGTGGCGGAAGTGGGCGATCGCCTAGCAGATGCCGCCAAAGCCGCCTGGGATGCCTTGACTGCTCCTCGCCCTCGTTCTTAATTCGATAGCTACAAAATTCAATTGCTGCTGTTAATTCATAAAAAGACGCTAAGTTTTGTTTAGCGTCTTTACGTCACTTTTGAACCTCTCCTACAAAGTTGCTATTAACGAATGGAAGTTAGCCTTTAATTTAGCAATAGTAACTTTTTAATAGGAGAATTTTTGACAAATGTGGAGATTTAAACTACCGAATTTTTATAAACGAAAAGACTTTTCTCCAGCTTTGTCGGAAGAAGTAGCGCGACTGAAGTCCGCTATTGCTAGGGCTGAACGAGAAGGTTTAGATCCAGAATCTGAGTCGGAGGTACAGGATATTATTAGGGGTATGATAGTTTTGATGCCGTTTGCAGACAAAGTTCGAGAATTAGGACAACTAGCACAAGCTTGTTGCTCTTCCCAGGAAATACAGGCTGAGTCTAATGTTGAGGAGGAGTGCCAAAAATTCTTTTCACTTCTTTTTGAATTGGAATCTGACAAGAGTTATAAAAAGTTTTACAAGATCCTTCAAAAGCAGGGACTATCGTGTCTACCATTTCTTAAGGAGTAGACCTTCTGAGCTAGTTATGAAGCAGGAAGTATATTAAGACACAGCAACTGTATTAATATCTGCTGGCGTGAGGTGGGAGTGTACAACCTGACCATCCTTGAACCAAACAATCCGGCTAGTTTGACGCGCTACATCCGGCTCATGAGTCACCATCACAATAGTAATACCACTAGCATTTAGCTCACTAAAGATATTCATCACTTCCTGGGTTGTGCGCGAATCTAATGCACCAGTAGGTTCATCCGCGAGTAATAAAACTGGGCGGTTGACAATTGCCCGCGCGATCGCTACCCGTTGTTGCTGTCCCCCAGAAAGTTGATTTGGTTTATTATTAACTCGATTTTCTAACCCGACTCGCTGCAAAGCTGCAATTGCGCGATCGCGTCGCTCAGCAGTTTTCACCCCCGCATAAACCATCGGCAGCATCACATTTTCTAAAGCAGTTATCTGGGGTAAGAGGTGAAACTGTTGAAATACAAACCCAATCTTCAAGTTGCGAATGTGAGCTAACTCTGCATCCCCAACTTGAGCCACATCTACATTATCCCGATAATAGTGTCCGGCTGTGGGTCGGTCAAGACAGCCAATCATATTCATCGCTGTGGATTTACCAGAACCAGACGCTCCCATAATCGCGCAATACTCACCTTGCTCCACAGTTAAATTGACATCCACAAGCGCTCGGACTT
>JBGTCQ010000055.1:0-37065 GCA_041748755.1 Chroococcidiopsidaceae cyanobacterium
AGGCTATATTTCCACGACTATTTAGTGAACCTCTACATATATGCAGAGTTCCAAAAGTTACATACAACTGTGTAATTTCTTTAAACCCTCACTCACTAAACAAGAGCTAGTGGTGGGAGTGGAATTACGATAACAAATGCGGTGGATGCTTTAACTGTGTTGATTCTAGCCGTTAAACTTCAGAGTCATCACCTGTATAATTACTACTTTTAATTCACTATTTTGCTGAATGTTACTGATTTCTTCTCAGTGTTTTTTCGGTCTTTAAAGTTTCCAGTTATGCCAAATCAAACCAGCAATTATATGGTTTTAACTGATGTCAAATTCAACAAAGGATGTGACAGATGGGCAAAACTGAGATAATTCAGTTTTGGTTGCTCGAAATGTCCAGTGTCACGGGGGTTGAAATTCAAGAAAATACTGAAGAACTAGCAGAACTCCTCCAAGCTTAGACCAACACCAAAATGAAGGAGGGATTGCGAGTTCTCTACTTGCTTAAGTTGCCTAACAATCAGTGCGATCGCGCGTGTGATTGGGAAACTGGGGAACATCGTGGCACCATCCAGCGTTGGTTAGCTACTTACCAAGCGTAAGGACTTGATGGTGTGTTGGAGGTCAAGAAAAGTTCTGGTAGACCGACGACAGCAATTCCGGCTTGGGCAAGAGTGGCGAGACTGAAGCGTCGCTTACGATCAACCGAAAGGATTTAAGAGCTACACCCAAATGTAGCAATGGCTTTGTGAGACGATGACACAAATATGTCAGTTCTAAGCTAGACATAGATTGTCCTTTCTACTAGCTTTGAATCATTTACTGAACTTTTTGTTGGAGCGCGGAATCACGTTTTATTGCTGCAAAAATCTGGTTGAAGCGCTCTACATTTAGCTCTACATCCTTAACGTCTTGTTCCATCTTTGGTTCAGCTTCTTGCTGAATTTCTCTAATTCTCCTACTAGCCTGCTCGAATTTCTGCTGTTCTTCTTGAGTAATATTCACTATTTGTTGATTACTATGAATTCGCTGTGCTTGGTAGATCTGCATGAACCGTTGTTCGTTTAGTCCTTCACGCTGTACTACTTACCTCATTTATGTAATAAACTCTTTTTGAATTACTAGTATTGGAGCGTGTGTTTATACGAGGTGATATGGCTGTCCTATTTCATTTATGTATGTCAAGTTCATTTTTTCATCAAAATTAGCCGTAGCGGGTCTAAACAAATGTGCCACGGGCAAGGACGGCTTTTTAGCATTGCCCATTTTTCTTTAAACACCTCCGCTTGCAACTGGTAGTCACTCAGATCAACGGGAGGATGGTGCAACTTCAGATATAGGGTCATTCTGTGAGGCGTCTCACTTGTCTGAACTACCCAGCAGGAGAAGGTATTTTCCTGGTTTCGGTTGTTTGGAAAGGTCAGTTGATGGGCGCGAATTCCTACATAGGCAAGCTGGCTTGGTATTGGCTCAATAGTGCGGAGGGTGCAACCCCAATCAGCAGCCTCAACTGTTTGGGGTGAGACTACCTGGGCGCGAGAAAAATTTTTGCACCCAGTTAGTTGGGCAACGCTTACTGTGTGGGGACACTCGAAGATGTTTTCTTTAGAACCTCTGGCAGATATTTTGCCTTCTGAGAGTACCAAGAGGTTTTTGCAGACGCGATAGGCTTCTTCCAAGTTGTGGGTGACAAACAGGCTGACACCTTGGTAAGTTGAAAGAGTCTCAATCAGCTGCTTTTCCAACTGGCTACGCAGGTGGGTGTCGAGGGCAGAAAAGGGTTCATCAAGCAGGATAGCTTCTGGTTGGATAGCTAAAGCTCTTGCTAAGGCAACTCGCTGCTGTTGACCACCAGATAGTTGTTGAGGGTAGCGGTTTTCCAGCCCTGATAACTGCACTCTTGTGATTTGTTCATTTACCCGTCGAGTGCGTTCTAGCTTGGGTAAGTGTTGCAAGCCAAAGCCAATGTTTTGCGAGACGTTCAAGTGAGGAAAAAGGGCATAATTCTGAAATAGAAAACCAATGTGGCGATCGCGGCAAGGGAGATTAATTCCCTTTTTGGAGTCGAATAACACCTGTCCATTCAGGACAATCCGACCGCAACTAGGAGTTTCTAGCCCCGCGATACACCGTAGAAGCATACTTTTACCCGCACCAGACGCACCCAACAATCCCAGAGTGTCAGACTCTGTTGTAAAAGACGTTTCTAGAGAAAAGCCTCTGAGTTGCTTCTGAATGTCTACAACCAGACCCCTGTTGTCGGTAATCGGTGCTAAAGGTGACCAATTAGGACGGACGCTGCTGGACGCGAACATTGTGCTCTTTATTTCTCCCCTAGCTCCAACTGCAAAAGGGCGTTGGGAATCTGACCAGAAATTTACGGCGATAAGAACAGCTAGAGTTATACCCAAGATCACCAGTACCCAGACTGAAGCTTGCTGTATATCGCCCGCCTCCACTGCAAAATAGATGGCGACTGGAATAGTCTGCGTTTGTCCTGGGATGTTCCCAGCCAGCATCAAAGTGGCACCAAACTCGCCCAAGGCGCGGGCAAAAGTAAGAATGGTTCCAGCAACAACCCCTGGCCAGGCTAAGGGTATGACAACTCGCAAAAAAATAGTTAGTTCAGACGCTCCAAGGGTTCGCGCGGCTCGGAGCAGGTTTGTGTCAATTTGGGCAAATGCTCCCTGTGCCGTTTTGTACATTATTGGGAAGGCAACTACTGTAGCTGCGATTACTGTAGCAGACCAGGAGAAAATGACTGTTACTCCCATTTGCCGTAACAACTGTCCAATGGGACCGTTTCTGCCAAATAGTAACAGCAACAAAAAGCCTACTACAGTTGGCGGCAAAACGAGGGGAGAAATTAACAGTCCTTCAATTAGCCCCCTACCCTTACCGCGATAGTCAATCATCCAATGGGCTGCTGCAATTCCCAAAAAGAAGGTAATGACAGTAGCGGCAAAGGCTGATTTAAGAGATATCCATAGAGGGGATAAATCAAATTCCATCGAGGTTTTAATTGGAGTGTAGCAATTTTGGAGATGTCACCTAGCTGTACCAAAGCCGTAGTTCTGAAACACCGCTAGATAAAAATTGTACAAAATTCCTGGCAGCAGCGACATTTCTGCTGTCATTCAGCACTGCGGGATAGACAATCGGTGAATGTAAATTGGAGATAAGAAAAAGAGAGTGTTTTGTGTAATGAGAGCGATAATTTTCGCATGACTTAAGTGGATAATGGTTCTTATTTAGAGGTTTATGTACTACTATCCATTCAATATCACAAGGTAGTTTCCATTTGTGTCACCGTTGGTTATTTTATCCGTTGGCGGACTAGTTTCTGGTGTTCTTGCTGGATTTTTAGGAATTGGCGGTGGAACAGTTTTGGTTCCTCTGCTGGTTGGATTAGGTTATGTACCAGTCCAAGCTGTCGCCACCAGTAGCCTTGCGATATTAATTACATCTATTTCTGGCAGTGTGCAGAACTGGAGAATGGGTTACTTCGATGGTAAGCGAGTGAGCTATCTGGGATTACCAGCGCTGGTAACGGCTCAAATCGGCGTATATTTAGCAGAGCGATTTACGCCCTACTTACTACTGGCTGCGTTTGGGCTGTTGTTACTTATCAATATTTACTTAGTTGAGCTACGCAAGCGGTTGACTGCTAAGAGTGCAAGACTTGAACCGCAGAAGTTTAATCCAGTTATTTCCCGAATTTTTACTGGGAGTACCGCAGGCATATTAGCGGGTTTATTTGGTGTAGGTGGCGGTGTGATTATGGTGCCGCTACAGATTTTGCTGCTTGAAGAAACTATCAAAGTGGCAATTCAAACTAGTTTAGGCGTTATTGTAATCACGGCAATCTCTGCTTGTATTGGTCATGCTTTTAGTGGCAATGTCTTATTCACCGAAGGCATCCTTCTCGGCATAGGGGGACTTTTAGGAGCCCAGATTAGCACTCGTATTTTGCCTAAGTTACCAGATGAAGTTGTGAGTATTGCCTTTCGCGCAGTGCTATGTGTACTTTCAATTTATGTTTTTTGGCAAGCCTGGAGTAATTACAGGGGTTCATAGAAACCTCCATAAAAACTAGTAGCTTTAGGGAGCATGTTACCTTTATAAGCCCTCATCCCCTAACCCTTTCTCCCAATATTTAAAAGTAGAGGAACCGAGATCTTGCTAACTTTAAAAAATGCGTAAGTTTACTGATGAAGTTAATTGTTTGCCTTAGCATATTCAAAAAGCCACAAACTTATTCTCTGGCTCCACCTGTAGATAGTCATCGTCCCTCAGTGGCAGTTACACTTAAATCCGTTGCGAAATTCTATGGTAGGGCAACAAGTATCTTATTAACGAGTATGGGAAGGGACAGTACAGAAGAAACACGGACAGTTACTCAAAACGAGAAAAATTACGTGGTGTTTGGGATGCCTAAAGAAGCGATCGCTTTGAGTGCAGCACATCACGTTCTGCCAATCCAGGAAATAGTTCGCTGCTAAACAAGAGCCTTGTTAAAAATAGTATTTGCAAATACTTCTTCACCCAGTACGGTGCGGTTAAGGTGGCGAAATAGTAAGTTGGAGAATAGTTATTTTGCTGTTAGAGGCATAAGTCACTTTACACTTCAACTTTAGCAATTTTAGAGTCAGCTAGCAGTTGTTGAATCTGAATTTAAGAGCTAGTAAGACCTTAAATTCTCTTTCTTGATCGCCCCTAACTTACTAATTCCTCATCTGAAAATAAAGTATGTTATCCTTGCTACTGAGGATGACAATGAGATCAAACTGCTGCACTAGAAGTAGTGTTATTATTCTGAATTAATGACAGACCAGGTTCTAATTCTTGGAGGTCGGGGGCGGATTGGCAGCAGCGTTGCTCAAGATATTGCCAGCCACACGCAGGCGAGAATTACAATTACCAGCAGGAACCCAGCTGCTGGAATGGCAGTCAGTGCCAGCCTGGGAACGCAAGTAGAGTTTTTGGCTTTGGATTTGGCAGACGAGGCAGGGCTAAAAAATGCGATCGCCAAATCTGACCTCGTAATCCACTGTGCTGGACCTTTCCACTACCGGGATGCCAGTGTCCTCAAGATATGTATCGAGCATGGTGTCAACTATCTTGATGTGAGTGATCACCCATCGTTTACCCAGAAAGCCCTGGTATATAAATCCGCAGCCCAAGTAGCTGGAGTCACGGCAATTGTGAACACTGGCATCTTCCCAGGCATTTCTAACAGTATGGTGCGTCAGGGCGTTGAGCAGCTAGACGAATTGGAACGCATTCATTTAAGTTATCTCGTGTCGGGATCTGGTGGTGCTGGTGTAACGGTGATGCGAACCATATTTTTGGGACTACAACAACCATTTAAAGCCTGGATTGATGGCAAGTGGCAAGAAGTGAAGCCGTATAGTAATCGCGAAGCAGTAGATTTTCCGCCTCCATATGGTCGAGCGCACGTTTACTGGTTTGATATGCCAGAAGCCTTTACCCTACCCCACACTTTTCCCGTCAAAACTGTAATTACTAAGTTCGGCTCAGTTCCCGATTTCTACAACCATCTCACCTGGATAGCTGCCCACTGGTTCCCTAAGCAGTTGATGCACCATCAAGGCAGTATCGAATTTTTGTCTCACGTCAGCCATTTTATGACTAATATGACAAATCAGTTTAGCGGCATTGGAGTGACGATTCGCTCTGAAGTTACTGGGCGCAAAGACGGACAGCCAGCGGGTTATTGCTCAACTTTGGTGCATGAAAATACTGCGATCGCTTCCGGTATTGGCACTGG
Organism: Chroococcidiopsidaceae cyanobacterium; assembly: GCA_041748755.1. GTDB lineage: Bacteria > Cyanobacteriota > Cyanobacteriia > Cyanobacteriales > Chroococcidiopsidaceae > JAHHHE01. The sequence goes on from JBGTCQ010000055.1 coordinate 5,783, forward strand.
CACTCTTGCCCAGCTGCTGTTAGAAGGAAAACTCAAAAAACCTGGTGTTTGGTCTGTTGAACAAGCACTACCAACTGATTTATTTGCCCAAACAATGCAGAGTCGGAGAGTTAAGATTCATCAATATTGGCTGGAGCAACAATATTAATGTATCATGCGGCAGAAGGCACAGATGTAGTTGGAGTAGAATTCTTTTAGATTGCGTTAGTAGTCGGAATTAATCGCACACCACAACATCTCATAAAAGCAGGTTAGGAGGAAATCATGCAACAAATTATATTAGGCTTATTACAAGCATCACGCCGGAGAATTTTTGCTTTAGGCATGCTAATTTTTATTGCCTTATCAAGTCTATTCATTTTTGGACAACAACCAAGTTATGCCATAACATCTTCAAGAGATAAACTATCACAAGATGAAAAGACTGAGCGGGCTTATGACTTTAGGGTAGGCACAGGTCTTTTAGAAGAGGATAAGCAAACATCACCAGAGGCAAATAAAATCTTTAAACCTGAAGACAAGGCTAACGAAAAGAGCGTCAAAGCCTCAGATGCACAGAAGTCTGAGCGTAGTTTAGTAGAACAAGCGAAAGACTTTATCGATCAGGTTACAGGCAAAGATTAAATCAAATTTCGAGTATCCCAAAAATATAATGAACTGCTTAAGTCGGGTAAGAAGGCATATTACTGCACTTTCATTCCCGACTTTAGTTTGGGGAGATACTGCGATCGCCTACATTCTTGCAACACCAATGTTAGATAGTTATTACTAGCTGGACTTAAAAAAATAGGTACTAACTAGCAATTATTCACTAAGCAATATCGCGCTCTTGAAAGTAGCGAGATATGGCATTCTCAAGTGACGGTAGCAGTACCCCACGCTCACTGCTAAGAGCACTGTAGGTTGGGCGCAGTGCTACCAAATCAAGCGCTTGCGTGGAAACGGCGTGGATGCATGTCACGTCAAGGTCAGCTTGCTTTGCGGCGAAATGTGCCAAATCAGCCCAAGTAACCGCACTAGAGTTAGCGAGGTGCCACAGACCGCACTCGCCGTCAATTAACAAATCAAGGCTAGCATGGACAAGATCCGGGACATATGTAGGCGAAACAACCGCATCTTGTGCAGCAACAAAGGTTTTTCCAGCAGCCAGCGTGCGTAGCGCCACAGTCAGGAAGTTATACTCGTCCTGACTTACCTTTTTCGATTCTTCGTGTCGAATTTATCGTCTCCGCTGCACAAGATACTGGCGGATATAGTAGCCTTTCAGACCGATGCCACCACCCTGGGACATCGAGGACAGGATGATTGTGTATCTTTTCCCCGTGCTAGATCGGGCAGCATCTGGACGAGTGCCGTAGGGCGTGGCGATGCCGAAGCGACGCTGCCAAAGGCAGGACGTACATCAAATACACCCGACTCGTAGTGACCAGTTGCGCGGGTTACTAGACTATTCCAGTCGTAGGCACCAAGGAGAGACCAAGCGGTTACAGCGCGTACATCTATTCCCTCAGTTCGCAGATTCTGTGCCGCCTCCCAGACCTCCTGCAACCAGCGCAGTTGCTCCTCACGGGTGCCGTCGAGGTGCGCCTCAGTAACAGCGATCGGTAGCCCGTAACGTTCCCAGGCTTCTTTTAATAGCACATATGTCCCACTGGAACCTTCAGCGCAGACACGCACTGCCTCTATATCTGCGTACTTGTGCCACCCATTTCCGCCGTGGGAGGAGACGGGGTAGCGTTCAAGGCGCTGATCCAAGAAGCGATCGCTCGTAACATAATAGACATCTCCCAAATAGTATATTTTGTGGTAAAAGAACGCTACGAGAAGTTTTTTGACACAAAAATATGACGGAGATACTGAATTATATTGAAGAGAATCCTAAAGAAACACAGCGGTTAATTGGTTTGAAGTATGAACAGCTACAACAATTAATCGAAAATGCGGAACGATTACATCATAAAAAACAAGCTTGCCTAGAATCAAAGAAAGTGAGAATTATTGCTGGTGGAGGGGGTCGAAAACCAAAATTATCTATCAAAGAACAAATAATTTTAACCTTGAGCTATCTGAGGCATATGACGACATTTCAACTTCTGGGTATCCAGGTTGGAGTCAGTGAGTCGGAGCGCCAATGATACATTCAATTATTGGTTGTCTAACTTGCGAGAATTGTTACCATCTAGCTTGCTTGAACAAGTAAGAAAAACGCTGCCGACTATGAAATGGTCAAACAAGTCCTCACAGAATATGAATTAATAGTAGATAGCTATGAACAAGTCAGAGAGCGCCCTGGAGCTAATGATGAGCAAGTAAAATATTATTCGGGTAAGCAGAGTAACCATACCTTTAAAAGTCAAATGATTATCATGCCAGATGGAAGAGATATCGTTGATGTTGTCACAGGAGAACCAGGACCAAAAAGCGATCTAACAATATTCCGAGAATATCGCTCACAATTTGACCCTAAACAAAGATTTAAAGGAGATAAAGCCTATGGTTCATGACGTTGAATGACAGAACAGGCAATTAAAAACTTTTACAAAATTGGAGAGAGCCATGGATAAATATCCAACCTGAATTGTGGCAACTGTAGGCAAGATAGATAATAATTTAATGATTTCCAATCGACTGGACGTTAAAATTCTGTCTGAGGAGCGAGCAGATGGATTTACATGGGCTGCGCATTGCAGTAATGGGTCCGATTGCCTGGCGGACTCCCCCGCATCACTATGGTGCGTGGGAAACGGTTGTCCATAACTTGACTGAGGGCTTAGTAGCACGTGGATGCCAGGTCACGCTCTTTGCTACAGCAGACTCAGTAACGGATGCCAAACTGGTGGCAGTCTGCCCGCACCCATATGAAGAAGATCGTGCACTCGATCCCAAGGTATGGGAGTGTATGCACATCGCCGCGTGTATGGAGCGGGCGGCAGAGTTCGATCTTATTCATAACCACTACGACTTTTTGCCTTTGACATATAGTCGCCTGATACGTACACCAATGCTGACGACGGTTCATGGCTTTTCCTCCGACCAGGTACGTATGGTATACAAGCACTACCGAGATCTGCCCTACATTTCAATAAGCGATGCAGATCGCGATCCGCACCTCGACTACGTCGCGACAGTGTACAACGGCATTCGGCTGGAGCAGTTTACCTTCAATCCCGTGGGCGGTGACGACCTCATTTATCTGGGGCGCTTCCATCCTGAGAAAGGTCCACATCTAGCGATTGAGGTTGCACAGTGTACTGGTCGGCGACTGGTAATGGCTGGTATCGTCCAAGACCAGCGTTTTTTCGACGAAGCGATCGCGCCACATATCGATGGGCAGCAGATTGTCTTTATTGGTCCGGTGGGGCCAGCAGCACGCAATCAGATGCTTAGTTCAGGTGCAGCTCTGCTTCATCTAGTCACGCAGCCAGAGCGCTTTGGTCTGGTCATGCCGGAGGCGCTCGCTTGTGGTATGCCTGTGATTGGTATGGGCTTAGGCTCGGTGCCTGAGGTAATCGATGACCAGATTACCGGGTTCGTAGTTCAGTCGGTGGCTCAGGCTGTTGCTGCGGTTAGTCGCCTTCATGAGATTGATCGCACCACCTGTAGATATGAAGTCGAACGGCGTTTCAGCGTTGAACGTATGGTCAATAGCTACCTTCAGGCGTATGAGGCTGTGCTTAGTCACAGCTAATCCCTATTCCTGGCATAGAATTCGTCTTATGAACCGCCAGGATAAAGCAATTCCTTAGTAAAACAAGTTACGTAATGACTGTAGAGGTAATATGTAAATCACCAAACAGGCAGGACAAGACGAGAAAATTCTGCTTTTTTTGCGTGTTCAAGACACAGAGGAAGGAGTATATTGACGGACACCCATAATCAGAAGCTGCACCAGCTACAGATTGCCGAGCCAAAAGTTGCAGTGCTTAGTAGCTACCCGCCGCGGGCATGCGGAATTGCGACTTTTGCTGCCGACTTGGCAGTTGCTCTTGATTGGCAAAGCGTGCAATCGACCAGGATTATTGCTATTGATGAACCAGGCGCGGAGCGGAGTTACCCAAAAAATGTTATTTGGCGACTGCAGCAGCACGATCCCGTAAGTTATCTGGAGATAGCGGCAGAGGTAAGTCGGTCGAACGTTGAACTGGTCAACATTCAGCATGAGTATGGTCTGTTTGGCAACAAGGATGGCGAACTACTCCTGACGTTTATGGAGGCGCTGGCGCAGCCGATTGTTACGACACTTCACACCATCTTGCCTGAGCCATCACCCCACCTGCATCACATCACACGGGCACTTTGCCAGTTAAGCGCGGAGGTAGTTGTACTAGCACGTTCAGCTATTGTGATGCTCCGCGACATCTATGGTGTTGATCCTAGTCGGATCACCTTTATTCCGCATGGTGTTCCCACAGTTGTGCGTCAGGCGGGGATGCGGCACTCGATGAAAACGCGACTGGGGTACAGTGGACGTACTCTGCTCTCGACGTTTGGGCTTCTCAATCCCGACAAAGGCATTGAGTATGTGCTGCAGGCGCTGCCACCCCTAATTGAACAACATCCGGATCTGCTCTTTCTTGTGCTGGGCGAAACGCATCCCGGTGTCCGGCATCATTGGGGAGAAAGCTATCGTCAAGGGTTACAGGCGATTGTTGATGACTTGGAGCTGCACGACCATGTCCAATTTGAGAATCGCTACCTGGACTTGGCAGAATTGGTCAATTATCTGATTGCAACCGATATTTATCTTATGCCGTACCTCAACCCCAATCAAATCGCCAGTGGCACGCTGGCCTATGCCGTCGGCTGTGGTAAAGCGGTGGTCGCTACACCGTTTTGTTACGCGGAGGAAATGCTTGCTGACGGACGTGGGATCATTGTGCCCTTCCGTTCGCATCAGGAAATCACGAACGCTCTCCAGCGGCTTCTCATCAACCCGAAGCTACAGGCTGAGATCGAGGCGCGTGCCTATACCTTCAGCCGATCGATGCAGTGGTCGAGTGTTGCCGTCGCGTATCGGCATGTGTTCCAAACCTTGTGTGAAGGCAATCTCCACATTTCGGCAGCACTGTCACAAAGCAATTAAGCTCGGTACATAACATCTACGCACACTAAGAATACATGAAGCATACGTTTGCATTACCACCGCTTACGCATCTTTGGCGATTGAGCGATGATACTGGCGTGCAACAGTTCGCCACGTATAGCGTACCCAATCCACATTTTGGATACACACTTGACGACAACGCACGAGCACTGCTGGTTACCTGTGGCTACTATCACCAAGGTGTGGAGCGTGACATTGCAGAGATACTTGCTTACCGAACACTAGCATTTATCCAGTGGGCGCAGCGACCGGATGGCCGCTTCCATAATGAGTTAAGCTACGATCGGCGCTGGCTGGACGAGGTAGGCAGTGAAGATGTGTTCGGCCGAACGGTCTGGGCTCTGAGCTATGTTATCGCTTGCCCATTTCATAGCTCAATCGCGGGTGCAGCAACGGTGATGCTGGAAAGATCGCTCCCGCATGCTCTAAAACTGCGATCTCCACGTGCCCGTGCTTACACAGTTCTTGGTTTGGCACATTTATTACGAGTGAACCATCCGTGCGCTCAGGAACACCTCCTGGCTACCTTGGCTAACGGACTGCTTTACGACGTTCAACAGAATACTCAAGCGGGGTGGCGCTGGTTCGAAAAAGTGCTGGCCTACGACAATGGGCGTTTGCCGCAAGCGTTATTGCTCGCTGGACATCTCTTGTCGGACTGTCGCTATCTCACCGCGGCACAAGAAACACTTGAGTTTCTGTTGGCACAGGTTGTCGAAGATAGCATTGTGGTACCAATCGGTCAGGACGGCTGGTATCAACGTGGGGAAAGCAAGGCGCGTTACGATCAGCAACCAATTGATGCCGCGTCAATCGTTGAGGTCTGTGCAACAGCCAGGATTGTTTTGGACGAACTGAGGTATTGGGACATTGCGCTGACTGCCTGGGCGTGGTTCCACGGTCACAACAGCGAGGAGCTGATGCTCTACGACGCAGAGACGAATGGCTGTCACGATGGACTGGAGCGCGGAAGCGTTAATCAAAATCAGGGTTCCGAGTCAACTTTAGCGTTACTTCAGGCGGCCCTTGCTTTAAACGATTCAGATTGGCTAGGCGTTACTAATAATCATCAAGCGGCTAATGTAGATGGCGTTAGTATAAAACACGGACAAACGGCAGTGGAATTAAGTTAAGTGCTACGGATCTGAGGTTAAACTACCGGATCTCTTTGATCGTAAACGTCCGGGAGGGCGCGTTTTGACACTTGACGGCTATCCGCATCAAGGACAACCAGTTATGCTCACAGAGTTTGGTGGGATTGCCTATGCGGTTGGGGAACCGGAGGCTGATACCTGGGGATATGAGCACTGCTCGAATATCTCGGAACTAGAAATGAAATACGCCGTGCTGCTAGAAACGGTAAATACAATAGAAATATTCAGCGGATTTTGTTATACGCAGTTCACTGATACCTTCCAAGAAGCAAACGGGATATTATATGCCGATCGCACGCCGAAATTTTCTCTAGAAGCGATCCGGACTGCAACTCTCTCAGGAGGAGGAATATGTACTCCCACAAGTTGTTAAAACCGGATGGTCGTCAACTAACGTTATATAGTCACTATCCAATTGCCGAGGATATTACAGCCCCCAGTCCTAGTAATGAACCGATTGTGGCAAATCCTCACCTACGTTGGCATCCGTTGCGGGGAGAATGGGTTGCTTACGCTAGCCATCGTCAAGGGCGCACCTTTCCTTTATGCCGCCTCCAGAGTACAACCCGCTTGCCCCTACCAAAGATCAGCGGCTTCCCACCGAACTTCCGCAGGGGCGCTATGACGTGGCAGTTTTCGATAACCGCTTTCCTTCAATGAGTCTAGCTTCCCATGATGCTCCTACTAGCATCGTTGACACCCTCCCGGCAGATGGTGTAAGGGAACAGACTGGTTTGCTTGGGCGACTGCTGGTGGTGACAACGCTGTGCTGCTTACCGCTGAAACCGGAGTTGCCGAAGTTTTGGTAACAGCCGAGGATGCTTGGGTATTAACTGATGAAATTGAAGCACAGCGTTTAAAGGATGAACTGCTAGGATTCAAAATGCACGTGAACCCTTGGGCTAATGCCGCTAACCGTGAGGAGTTTATACGTGAAGTTACTATAGTGCGGCTTTGAAAGTTGCAACACTTAGGGGAGTGCGATCGCTCCTAAACCTCCCTGTCGATGATATACGTATTGCCCAACTTGGACAACAAGCAGAGATTCAGTATGCTGGCTTAAACTGCGGCATCATGGATCAAATGGCATCGAGTCTAGCTGACACTGATTCTATGCTATTTTTAGACACTCGCACTCTTGAACGCAGAGTGATATATTTTCCCCAAGGGGCAGAAATTTTAGTAATTGATAGTGGTGTCCATCACGCACTGGCAGCAGGTAGCGGATATAACCAGCGTCGGGCTGAGTGCGAGTCAGCAGCGCGGCTGTTGGGAGTAAAAGCTTTAAGAGGTATCACCGCTCCCCAAGCCGCAGACTCATTACCAGAACCACTACGGCGTCGCGCTCGTCATGTAATCTTAGAGAACAACCGAGTGCTTGAGGCTGTACAGGGAGTGTCAGCGAAGCGTTTTGGTGAATTGATGAATGCTTCTCACGCCAGTCAGCGCGACGATTACGAAGTTTCGGTACCAGCGGTAGATACCCTAGTGGCGATATTGCAGAAAACTCCCGGAGTATTCGGTGCTCGGTTGACGGGTGACGGTTTTGGGGGTGCAAGTGTAGCTTTTGTTGCTTCTAGACAGGCTTTAGCGAACCGTGAAGGTGACACCCCTGGGGACATTGCCCAAGATGTGCTTGAACGTTACAACAGTGCTGGTTATACTGGGCGCATCTTGGTTCCAGATATTACTTAGCCCATTTCTAGATTCGTACTGTACATTGTTTGGGATCTGCCAGGGCTAGGAAAATCAAGTAAACCGAATCAGAAACTTGAGGGCTTTATTGTTTTTTTTATAGATTTATTAAGTTAGTTAAATTAGGCGATCGCTCTCCAGCTAAGATCAAAACCGAGTTTTTAGTTGAATAATTTTATTTAGTTGGGTCAATTTCGGAGGAAAAATGGACTTTTTATCTGGTTTTTTTGATGCGGTAAGTAGCTTTCAGTGGGAAACTCTTTTCCAGCTAGTATCAGTTGCGCTGATCATGCTTGCTGGTCCAGCGGTTATTTTTGTGCTTGCTTTTCGCGGCGGCGACCTATAAAACTAATAGCCAAGGCTACCGACGCTTAAGGCTGAAGGGGGGACTAACTACTAGCCCCCTTGTTAAGTTAATAAAAATCATTTCAAACAGTATTTAAACTAACGGATAATACCTGTAAAGCTTGATTTCTTACTTAAGAAGATGTTTTTGCTATCTCTAAAGCAGTGAGAGCAGTATGAATCAAATTAGAGAAATGTGGTGGAGAAAGATCAACCTCTATCGCATTTTCACGTTTGCTGCCTAATAAACCAATGATTTGTCCTGATTGAATAACTAAGACTATACCCTCAGAATTTTTAATTCTTAATTCCCCCAAAGAATCTGTTTGAAAAAAACCACAGGTATATTGTCGCTGTTTATAACTAAATGCAGCTTTTAAGGGAGTAACTATTAAGGGAATGTGAAACTGGGTTGGAAGTCTGACACCAACTAGTTCCATCTCAATGGTGGTGTTATTATTCCAGGTATTTTCTCTTAGTTTATAGGCGATATCTACTCGCGGCGGGAGGGGGAAATATTCACGCCAGCGCCAGGCGATCGCCTTAACCTTAGATGACTCTTGGGAAAACGTCAATTTAATGTGACCTTTGCCAACAATTTGCTGTTCAACTACCTGCACATTAGAAGTCCAGAATACTGGATCAGGGTTTTCAATGCCGCATGGGTGAAGTGTATCTAGCTGTTTATAGAGTTGGTGATTAATTTGATGCAACTCGGCTTGAGCATCAATTTTTAGCAGCGGTTTGAGGTGTTCTGGTTGCAGATACTGATTGGCAAAAGTGCTAAGGCGCGATCGCAGTGCTGATAAATTTTCGGCTGGTAATGAAAAACCTCCAGCTGCTTTATGTCCGCCAAACTTCCCTAATAAATCCGCAGCATACTCCAAAGCTTCAAATACGTGAAACTCTGGAATTCCGCGCGCCGAACCCCGGATGTGGTGTTCATCTTCATAAGTACCGATAAACACAGGCACACCATAACGTTCTAATAAACGAGAAGCAACAATACCAATAACGCCGTGATGCCAGTCGGGTTGAACAATTACCAGTACACGTTCCTGTTGGAGAGATATTGCATATAACTTCTCTACATGGGCGATCGCTTCTTGTTCAATTTGTTCACAAAGTTGCTGGCGACGCGCATTTATTTGTTCACATTGCATCGCTCGTTCCAATGCTATTCCCATATCATCTGTTGTCAGCAACTCAATCACAATTTGGGGATCTGCAATTCTCCCGATAGCATTAATTCGGGGACCAAGACGAAATCCGATATCGTCTGGTTTTAGGGTTTTATTGGTATCATTAACACCACTCACCTGAATCAATGCTTGGACTCCAGCCAGTTGTGATTGAGGTAGCTGACGCAAACCACGTTTAATCCAACGCCGATTAATCCCAGTTAAGGGAGCAAGATCGGCAATTGTTCCGAGTGTAAATAGTTCTAGTAGCGGCTTTACTAAGCCCTTACTTTGCCCTAATTGTTGAGCCAAAGACACTGCCAAAATGTAAGCAACTCCGACACCTGCAAGTCCGCGATAGGGTGAAGATACGGGAATTAGCTTTGGGTTGAGGATAGCATTGGCTGGCGGTAACTTTTGGGGAAGATCGTGGTGATCGGTAATAATCACCTTTAAACCGAGTTCTCGCGCTAAGGCGATCGGTTCATAAGCTGAGATGCCATTATCTACCGTTAAAATCAGTTCTACACCTTCGTTGTGGAATTCTTCAACAATTCGTTTATTGATGCCATAGCCTTCATGCATCCGGCTAGGAATAGCGTAATCAACTTGTGCGCCTAGCCACCGGAGCGATCGCAAAAGTAGTGCCGTGCTAGTCATGCCATCAGCATCATAGTCACCACAGATGGCAATTTTTTGTTGAGATGCGATCGCGAACTGCAACAACTCTACACTCAGAGCAAGATCCGGAAATTCCTCTAGAGGCGGAGGTAAAACTTGGGACTCTGGATTTAAAAATGCTTGTGCTTGTTCCAGCGTCTCAATGCCTCGGTTAATTAACAGCTGGCTGACTATCGGTGAGAGTTGCGTAACTTCAACTAGATGGGTAGCTAAGTCGGGGCGATCGCTAGCTATCTGCCAGCGTTGGTTAGGCAACCGTTGAGAGCGATGAGATAATTTAGGGGTAGGTCGATCTAGCACAGTTAAGGAGTGGGAACATAGCACACTATTTTACTCCCTAGTCTCTAATCAATAAAACACGCGCTCCTTGTTAATTAGGTATTGGCGATCGCCTTGAGGACGACTACCAGGACAGATTGCAATTCACTAAAAACATTTACACAACGGCGTACCAATGGTTCAAGCATTACCTAATGCGATCGCGGGTGTCAGTAATCCAAAGTACAACCCACACGCTGTAGAAGCAAGTGACATCTAAGGAGAATTCAACCGCTAGTCTCGTGGCGGCACAGAGGACAACCTGGATGCATTGAACTCAGGAAGAAAAATCAAGAAGACGAGTGACCAGAGCGAAACTTTCCTGTCTGGAATAGAGGATTTCTTTGTACCAGCGTCACTAACCTTGAACGTGATAGTAGCGAATATCCAGCCACCAATTAACACACCAGCAATTGCTAATAGAGTCAGAAACATAGAATCTCATTTAAGTAAAAATACTTAACAGCTTGTTTACTATTCATAAGTTAACAAAGAAAGCAAACACCTGCAATATTTCTTAATATTAAATTTGATTTGTAACGACTCTACACAAACTTCTAAGAAATTTGATGCGATCTAACAGCGTCACAAACATTGATTTAGGCTGTCAGAGCAAAAGTACGGTTGGATTCCTGAGAGCTACGAAGAGCAAGGGAAATAATGAGAATACTTTGAGGCTGCTTAAAGAGTAATAAGAATAGTTTTAGGTAAGAGGTGACTTGATAGCGCTACAAGGTGCGCGATCGCTCCAAACTACACTCTTAGGACGCTTGCCAACCTAATGCCCGTTTGAAGCACCAGTGGCATATCACTGCCTAGTTTAACGTCTAGCGCCACCATTTTGGTATGGTGGGAGCTTTCTCATCGACCTTAAGGTAGTGAGAAGGATTTAATTAAAGCAGCACTAAAGCTTGCCATAATCTATAACAGCTAATCAGCAGGAGTAGGGTTTGATGGCTAGACGAATTGGGATCAAGCACCAAAGACAATTCATTCATTGGTTGCTGGGAGAAGACGGACAAGGAAAGGAAGGACCCTATCGCAAAGAAGAACCGCACCATAAACATCCTTGGTGGCGGGTCATGTGCCTGACGGGTGTAGATTATTTCTCGACGCTTGGCTATCAACCAGGGATTGCAGCCCTAGCAGCAGGTGCTCTTTCTCCTATAGCTACCCTAATTCTGGTTCTGCTGACACTTTTTGGAGCATTACCAATCTATCGTCGTGTGGCGGCAATCAGCCCTCATGGTGAAGGCTCGATCGCTATGCTCGAACATCTCCTTTCCTGGTGGCAGGGCAAGCTACTGGTACTTTGTCTCCTTGGCTTTGTGGCAACCGACTTTATCATCACGATTACTCTCTCGGCGGCTGATGCAACAGCCCATATCATTGAGAATCCTCTAGTGCCAGAGTTTCTGCATGGTCAGGCAATTAGCATTACCCTCGTATTAGTGACATTGCTTGCAGCAGTGTTTCTCAAAGGTTTCCAAGACGCGATCGGGATAGCAGTTTTCCTGGTTAGTGCCTACCTGCTGTTGAACTTAGTCACCATTAGTGTCGGCGGATATCAGATCCTGAATAATCCATCTGTAATTACAAACTGGCAAACTGCTCTATTTACTAACCATACCAATCCTTTAGTCATGCTTGGTGTCAGCGCTCTGCTATTTCCAAAATTGGCACTAGGGTTATCAGGTTTTGAAACTGGCGTAGCCGTCATGCCACTGGTAAGAGGTAAAAGCAGTGATACTGAGGAACATCCCCAAGGACGCATCCGAAGTACACATAAGCTGCTTACGGCTGCGGCGCTAATTATGAGCTTTTTCCTGATCACTAGTAGTCTGGTAACAACTCTATTGATTCCAGCAGCAGAGTTTCAATCTGGGGGCAAAGCAAGTGGACGTGCTCTAGCGTACCTGGCTCATTTATATCTAGGCAATGGTTTTGGTACAATTTATGACTTAAGCACAATTTCGATCCTCTGGTTTGCAGGTGCATCTGCAATGGCAGGACTGCTCAACATCGTCCCTCGCTATCTACCGCGCTACGGTATGGCACCTAACTGGACGCGCTTAACGCGACCTTTGGTTTTGGTATTTACAGCGATCGCCTTTGCTGTCACAATCCTCTTCAAAGCAAATGTGGAAGCTCAAGGTGGAGCTTATGCAACAGGTGTACTGGTATTGATGAGTTCAGCCGCATTCGCTGTGACCCTAGCAGCCCGTCGCCGCAGAGAGAAGCAAGCAACACTTACCTTTGGCGCAATTACATTAGTATTTATATATACCACCATCACCAATATCATCGAGAGACCGGATGGGATCAGAATTGCTGCATTCTTCATCGGTACAATTATCGTTACCTCGCTTGTTTCACGAGTTTGGCGTTCAACTGAGTTGCGATCAGGGCTAATTGAAATGGACGAAACTGCCAGTTACTTCATTGCTGAAGAGCAAGAAAGTCAGGGCAAGATCCGGTTAATTGCCAATCGCTTGAATGAGGGTACTGAGCAAGAATATTTCTTCAAAGAGAAGGAAGTCCGCGAGGATAACCACATTCCACCAACGGATTCAATCCTGTTCCTAGAAATTCAGGTATCAGATGCATCAGAGTTCGCAGACATCATTAGAGTCAAAGGAGTACAAGTTGGTGACTACCGCATCCTAAGAGCTCGGAGTGCTGCGGTACCGAATGCGATCGCCGCCATCCTTTTGGATATCCGAGATCGAACAGATAAGCTACCACATGCCTACTTCGGCTGGGCAGAGGGCAATCCAATCCAATATTTGCTGCGCTTCATCCTGTTTGGCGAAGGGGATATTGCTGTCGTTACCCGTGAAGTACTTCGTAAGGCAGAGAAGGACCCTAAACGACGTCCAGCCACTCATGTCGGAGGTTAAGATTGTACTGAAGTCAAAGTCAATAATTCTGACTATCTAAAGTAAACGCAGCTGACCATTTGTATTTGCGCTCAGAAAGCTTTGTTCGGTACTTCCCTCTGAGTGTGACTCGCTAATAGCTGGATCGAGCCATACTTCTACCTCAGCTGCCAATAATTTGTGCGCTGCTTCCAGCATCTGGACGGATATTTCCTTGAGGTCTTCTCGGTTATCTAGGTAGGTTTTCAGAGCTTCCATTGGGTCGGTGCTGCTACTTGCTCCCAGTTCAGGTAAGCGAGGTCGAGCTAGTTGGCTGATTAATTCCGGCTGAATTGTATAGGTGTGAGCTCTACTTAGGGCTTGATGCAGGGACGCACTATCAATTTGATCCATCTGCTCGGAGCGGAGTTTGTAAATCAGCCGGACTACAGCATCCTGAATATCCTTTTTAGCAATTACTTTCAACAAGTCTGCTTGCGGATCATCAGCGCCCGACACATCTACCTTGAGCGTGCAGAATGGACGGACTGACAGAGGACAGAATTTCCATTGGGCGCTGCCTCGCTCCAAATCAATCATCACATAGCCTTTGTCCTCCTTTTCTTCACTAAAATCAACCCGCTCAATACTACCTGGATAGATAATCGGCGGATCATTGGATTTATTAAGGTTTTGGTGGCGGTGGACATGACCCAACGCTACATAGTCAAAGCAAGGACGAGTTAGCAAAGATAGGGGAACAGTGAAGCCTTTTCCTACTGCCAAAAGACGCTCGGCTCCGTAAGCAGCATTGTCAATCATCAAGTGACCCAAAAGAACAGTTGGCACTTTGGGGTCAAGGCGACGGATTTCGCCTTCCATTGCAACTCGTAGGCGCTCAATTAGCAGCAAGTTAACATCAGCAAGAGATAAACCTTCGGTTTCAGGGCGCGTTAGCAGCGTGGAGCGAGTCAGCCAGGGAAGGGTGATAACTTGGACTAGTCCATTGCGGGTTTGGATGTGGTGAGTAGTAAAGCGATCGCCCACGACAAACCCCGGCACTCCCAATGTGCGATAAATACACAAACTTGCCCCTCCTTGCCCTTGCGAATGCTGGTCGTGGTTCCCGACAAGCAACACTGTGGGAATTTGGGCATCTACCAAGCGGCGAAACTGGCTGGCAAACTTTTCCTGCACGAACGGCGGCGGCGTAGCATCGGGGAAGGCATCGCCGCCAAATAGAACGAGATCAACTGGTTCTGCTAGGGCTCGATCAATACATCGTGACAATGTATTGACAAAATCCTCTAATCGTGTGTTTAAACCTGTTTCTGGATGAATTCTGCCATGAGAGAAGCCACTCCCCATGTGAATGTCGGATAGATGGAGGATTTTAATCATTTTTAGTCAATAGTCCTTATTCAATAGTCCTTAGTCACTAGTCCTTAGTCAATAGTTTTTTACTAATGACCAATGACTAATGACTTTTTTAAAATAGCCCTTAATTCTTTGCTAATGACTAATGACCAATGACTAATGACTTATTTAAATATGAATTCCACATTCAAGCTTACCAGTTCCCCGCCAGCGACCTGCCCGTTCATCTTCACCTTCTGCTACTGGTGTGGTAATCGGTTCATCGCCGATACTGGCATAGCCCTGGTCATGCAGAGGATTGTAAATTACGCCATGCTTAAACGCATAGTTCCAAGATTCTTTACGTGTCCAACTGGCTAGAGGATTAACTTTAAGGCGCTGCTTGCCATCCTGTTCAAATACTGGCATATTAGCGCGAGTGGTGGCTTGGTCACGACGACGGCCAGTAATCCAGGCAACGGTATTTAGTTCTGCTAGACCTCGTTGCAAGGGTTCGACTTTTGTAAGTTGATGGAATTGGGCAATGTCTTTATCCCAAAGTGCTTCGCCGTATTGGGCAGCAAAGGCTTCGCGGGAGTCTATTGGAATCTTGTAAGTTTTGAGATCCAGGTTGTAAACTTCCTTAGCTTTGGCAACTAACTCTAAAGTTTGAGGGAAGTGGTGCAGTGTGTCGAGAAACATTACCGCGACTGGGTGCTCTAGATCGCGGTAGAGAATATCAGTAATCACCAAATCATCAATATTAAACGCGCTGGTTTGCACCAGTCCATCTAGAATATGCTCAACACACCAGGCCAAAATCTCTCTCGGATGGGCAGTATTAAATCTCTGGTTTAGTTGCTCCAGATCAAAATTAGCAGTTTGGTTTTGAGATTCTAGGGAAAGGCTCATCGTCAATTGTGTTAATACTTCTACATCTTCTTCAAGAATATCGAAATATGGCATCCCCCAGAGTTTTTACGCCTATACTTCAAAAGAAGTACGGGCATAAAGTGAATTCCTATTGCCCCTAATCCCCACAGGAAACCTCAATCTCATCATTAGTAAAATGCAATTAATTTTGTACAGCAAGCCTGGTTGCCATTTGTGCGAGGGTTTGCAAGAAAAATTAGAACAGATTGTAAAGACACAAAATTTTTTGTCCCTACAGTTAGAAGTCCGAGACATCACCACCCGTGAAGATTGGTTTCAAGCGTATCAATACGAAGTTCCTGTTGTTTGTAAAAACGCCAGGGGTAGAGAAGAACAATTGCCTCGTCCGTCCCCCCGCGCCACAGTGCAGCAACTGAAACAAATGTTACAGAAATATTTATCCACTAATGATTCACAATAGGCGCAAGCGTGTGTGAGGAGTGATGAACGATGAAATTGCGCGAGTTATTGACAAATATCGATGTTGTGCTGCCCAATCATCCAGCAATGGATGTAAAAGTCAAGGGTTTGACGACTAATTCCCATGTTTGTCAACCAGGAGATTTATTTATTGGCATGCCGGGAACGCGGGTAGATGGTGGGGAGTTTTGGGAGAGCGCGATCGCCTTGGGTGCTATTGCAGCGATCGTCTCACCTCAAGTTGCCGAGAAGAGAGCAGGGGGAGCAGGGGAGCAGGGGGAGCAGGGGGAGCAGAGAAGTAGTCCTTGTGTTATTCCAGTTGCCGACATAACTCAAGCTTGTGCCGAAGTAGCAGCGGCTTTCTATGGCTACCCAGCCCAAAAATTAAAACTCATTGGCGTTACTGGTACGAATGGTAAAACAACAACTACCCATTTAATTGAATATCTACTGACGCAAGCCCAATTGCCCACAGCTTTAATGGGAACCCTTTATACTCGTTGGGCAGGCTTTGAGCAAACAGCAGCTCACACCACGCCTTTTGCCCCTGAACTACAACACCAGCTAGCAGCAGCGCTTGCATCTGGATGCCAGTTAGCTGTAATGGAAGTTAGTTCCCACGCCTTGGCACAAGGACGAATAATGGGTTGTCCATTTGACGTAGCGGTGTTTACAAATCTGACTCAGGATCATTTGGATTTTCACCGCGATATGGAAGACTATTTTGCTGCGAAAGCTCTGTTGTTTAGCCCCGGATATCTTCAGGGACGGGCGATTATTAATGCAGATGATCCTTATAGTCAGCGGTTAATTGAGCAAATTACAAAAGAGCAGGTATGGTGTTACAGTGTCCAAGAACCAACTGATTTGTGGACGAGTGACTTGAATTACGAGCCAACTGGGGTCAGCGGCATGTTACATACGCCTGAGGGTGAAGTTGCCTTTCGATCGCCTTTGGTAGGTCAGTACAATCTATCAAATCTGCTGGCAGCGGTAGGAGTAGCTTTACATTTGGGAATCGATTTGCAGTTAATCGCCGACTCACTGCCGCAATTTACCGGTGTGCCAGGGCGGATGGAACGCTTGCAAAACAGCCCCAAGCAGGATATCAGTGTGATTGTAGATTATGCCCACACACCGGATAGTTTAGAGAATTTACTAAAAGCGGCGCGACCTTTTATTCCAGGAAAGATGATTTGTGTGTTTGGTTGTGGCGGCGATCGCGATCGCACCAAGCGCCCCAAAATGGGTGCAATTGCGTCCCAGCTTGCTGACAAAGTTGTTGTTACTTCCGATAACCCCCGCACAGAAGATCCAGAACGAATTTTGGATGATATTCTGGCTGGAATACCGCCCGAAGTGCAACCAGAAGTAATCGGCGATCGCGCGATCGCCATTCGTAGTGCTATTTTGCAAGCCCAAGCCGGAGATGGGGTCTTAATTGCTGGTAAAGGTCATGAAGATTACCAAATTTTGGGAACTGAAAAAATCCACTTCGACGATCGCGAACAAGCACAAGCCGCCTTAACTGAAAGACACAACTAAGTGAGCTGATAGTGCAACGGTAATAACTCTCCCCTGCTCCCCCTGCTCTCCACCTCCCCCCTACTCCCATGTATGGATGTCTCTCTTTATGATTTAGCCATTAGCGTGAAGCAGCCTCTGCAACCTTTATTGGTTAGTCCTGCCACTCTCCTATCACTGGTTGGCTCTGTAATTGACTTGCTGGTTGAGCAAAAGATTCCTGCCACACTTTGGGTAAAGCTCCCACCAGAAGAAATCTGGCAAGCAGAAATTCGGCGCTACCACGAGCAAGTAGGTGTGCCTCATACAATTTACACTTGCAATCTCTACACAGATAACCCACAAGTCACAACTGAAGGTGTGATGAATCAACAAGGGAAGTCAGCAGATAGTAATCCTGTAGTGTCCATTCCTCTAGCAGTAGATAGCCAACTGAAACGAGAATACTTTTTGTTAGTTTTGTCGCCACATTTAGGCAGCTTAATTTTGGCGCACCGCCGCCGGATCAAGCGACATCAGCGATTGGAAAACGCAGAGGCAAAAACTCCCCTGTTGGCGATGAAGTCTTTTGAGCAGCCAGTAATTCAGCGGGTACTAGATGGCATTAAACAGGCGATCGTCTACAGCTTGTCAAAGCCAGCAGCTCAAACAGCATCACTTCAGCAGACCACACTTACTAACTTGTTGGCAGATTGGGAGGATCGTTTCACCTGTCCCGCGATCAATGATCCAGTGCTACTTGGTGAACTCTTAGTCAAACAAATTCAGCAACAGGATGAAATTCGAGGCAATGTCAATGCCCGTAATGCGGAGATAGCAGCAACTAAAGCTTTAGCATTAGAGCTACAAAATCAAGAATTGCTCAACACCTTAAACCTCAAGGATGATTTTGTTAACGAACTTTGCCAAGAACTCCGCACGCCTCTAGCACATATGAAAATGGCTCTGACCCTGCTGAATTCTCCTCAGCTCAAAATTAGTCAGCGACAACGCTATCTCCAGATGCTCAACACCGAGTGCGATCGCCAAAATTCCCTGATTAATGGTCTTTTGGATTTGATGCAGCTTGATCGCAGTACAGAACAGACGGCACAGATGATCCGCCTGAGTGATGTTGTGCCTGGGGTGGTCAGCACCTACCAGCCTTTGGCCCAAGAAAAAGGCGTTATGCTGGCATACACAGTGCCAGAGGATCTTCCAGCCGTTTCCTGTCCTAGCAGCTGGCTCAAGCAAATTGTAATTAATCTCTTACACAACAGCATCAAGTTCACACCCACTGGCGGTCAAGTTTGGGTGCGATCGCGTCTCCAAGGCGATTATGCCCAATTGGAATTTCGGGACACAGGTATTGGTATTGCATCCAGCGATATTCCCAAAATCTTTGACCGCTTTTATCGCATCCGTCCAGCAGCCAGTGAAGATGTTGGCGGCGCTGGCTTGGGCTTGACTATTGTTCAGCAACTTTTGTTACGCTGCGGTGGCTCAATTTCCGTTAAAAGTAGATTGGCAGAAGGTTCTAGCTTTAAGGTGCTATTGCCTGTTGCAATTCTTGAAAGTAATTTACAACTACCTCACTAAGTTAAGCGGACTAATCCCAAGCTGTTAATCGTAATCAAGCCACAGGGTTGCACCAACTCGTTGCGATTACAATGGTGCTTACCGTTACATTTATTAACATCCACAATAGGCAAAATTGGATATCTATAGCCGACCCAGCCCAAACGCCAAAATTTCAAGTGCGGCAAAGTGATATGGGAGGTGGCGTGGGAGCAAATATCAAAGAAGTTCTGAGTGGAGTGGTAAATAATGCAAACTAGCTGGGTGTCGAGGGAAAGACATGGACCTGTGGTAGCTGTAGCACTTCACGATGGTCATGATGTTCGGGCGGATGTGGCTGCACTTTTTGCGATCGCCGAAACTGACCGCTGGCGAGAAGAAGATCCGTTTACCGCGACCTGGACAGCAATTGGGGATACTAAAATTGTCGGTCGGCGATCACGCTTTGAGTTTGACCTGAATCGACCCAGAGAAAAAGCGATCTATCTTAAACCCAAGGATGCTTGGGGCTTAGACGTTTGGCAGCAGAAACCGTCTTTGGACATAATTGCACGATTACTTGCTGAGTACGATGCTTTTTATGCTACTATCGAGCGAATCTTCAGAGACTTAGAGCGTCGTTTCGGTCGCTTTGTAGTCTTCGACCTGCATACCTACAACCATCGCCGTTTAGGACCGCACGCCCTACCTGCTGACCCAAGGTACAACCCAGAGATCAACCTTGGCACTGGCATGATGGACCGATCCTGGAGACCCGTGGTAGAGACTTTTCTTAGCGATCTGCGAGACTTTGACTTTCTCGGTCGCCGACTGGATGTCCGGGAAAATGTTAGGTTTCAGGGTGGTTACTTTCCTCACTGGGTTCATCAAACATTTCCTCAGTCAGCCTGCGTGTTATCGATCGAGGTGAAGAAGTTTTTTATGGACGAATGGACAAATAACGTGGACTATCAGCAGCTAGATACCATCTGTTGTGCGCTCCAGTCCACTGTACCGGGTGTACTAGAGGCTTTAAACCAAGTTGATGTTGGTACTACACCAAAGGCTCCAAGTTTGGTGTTTTAAACAACAATTTCTTAGGGAGCGAGTAGGATAGCCTGAAGCAGAAGCTGATTTGCAGCGCAACAGAGGTTTAGGAGTATGGCTGTAGCAGACCGTCGTAAAGGTCTTGAGCAAGAGTTCTTCTTGGTGGATGAAGCAGGCGTTATTTCCAATCGAGCTGATGAATTTTTGCAGCGTTGCCAGGAAGTGGCAGAAGCGGCAGACCGCAGCCCGGATTACTTTGCTGCGGAATGGGTCAAGAGTATGATCGAGATTCAGACACGTCCAGTCTATACTGTGACAGATCTGGCAAAAGAGTATCTGAGCAATTTGAAATTGGCTTTACAGGTTGGGCGAGAGATGGGTTTAAGACTCTATCCACTGTCTACCTATCCAATGCACGTAATGCCTGTTATCCGTAACAAACTGTGGTACCATGTCCAGATTCGCACTGTCGGATACGACAGGTTCTTGCATGCCGGAAGATGTACTGGTACGCATCTGCATCTGGATCTGCCGGAGGGGACAATTGACCCGCGAGTAGGGGTATCGTATGATGCAACACCTGCGGCGCGAAAGGAACTGCTAAACACGTACAATCTAGCCACTGCCCTAGACACAGCGCTGATAGCGCTATCACGCGCCTGCCCCTTTTATGAAGGACGGGGGATGAACGTATCTGCTCACACAGTTCATTACCGAGGCAGTGATACCTTCGATTGGGATGGAGTGTATACGCATCTACAGTCAGTAGGTGGTCTGCAACCTTACGCCGCTAGCATTGAGGAATTAGTTGAGTTACAATTTGCCCGCTACTATGCCTGGCAAGAAGCGATGGACAATGCAGGAGTAGAGCGTCATCTTTTCTCAGAGGCGGGAGGAAACCTGCTAAAAGCTGCCTGGAATCGGGTGCGGCTCAACAGTATTGGAACGGTGGAGATGCGAGGCACAGACAGTAACTATCCTGAGGTTATTCTGGCGATCGCTACTTTGGTCTACAATGCGGCAGATCGAGTCAGACATGAGAATTTGACTGTAATCCCAGCTAAGGAAGCCTGTACCTTTGAAGTTAGGGGCAATAAGCTTTTTGTCCCAGACTTCAAGTATCTCGATGGAGACTTACTTTATGCTGTCGTTACCGAGGGAGTCAAGAACCTGGAGGTAAGAGCTTACCTGGATTCGCTCTTTGAGTTCGTTGTCCAAGACGGTGGCGAAGGAGCGCTTTACCTTACAAAACTGCGCTCATCATTAGGTGAGTATCAGACGACAGAAGCCGACATCCTACAGGAGTTTGCAACGCCAACTGGTGAGATATCAAGGGATGAAGGCTTGCGGCTTGTGTTACAGTCCTGTGACAAGCTAGAGGAGCAAGTTTCTTCGCTCAATGAGCAGCCTCCTTTAACGGTACTAGAGGCAAAAATGGATGCAGGTAAAAAGTCAAAAGTTAAATGATTTATTTCAAGATAGGCACTTGTCGATACTTCAAGTAATAGCTCAACAGACAAATTGACGCTTTGAGTATCTCTCACAACCGTCGTCGCAGTTTTGGCTTACGTTGCAATCTTATTGGCGGCTCTTTACAATCATCAACTGAGTCTTGCTGCATGACTTCTGCAAGTCTACTGCCTATGCGACTACAACAACATTCAGTTTCTAGATTACAGAAACCCTGGAACTACGCTCAGCTAGGGTTGCTTATTTTTCCAATAATTCCCTCCCTGGGAGCTTTGGGCATAGTTCTGGCTTTAATAAGTACTTGGCGGCAAAAGTATCGCCAGATTATTCATCGTCCCCTTAACCGGGGATTGGCTATTTTAGCGATTTGGCTGGTGATTACAGCTAGCTTTGCCTTTTACCGCTTAGATGCTTTGTTGGGCTTATTTAATTTCTTACCCTTCTTTGGATTATTTGCCGCATTTAGCGTCCTGATCCAAACACCTGCCCAAATGCGACAGATAGCAAGTATTTTAGTTTTTACTTCCGTGCCGATAGTAACGATTGGCTTAGGGCAACTGTTTTTGGGTTGGGTGACTCCAGTTCAACTGCAAGGTATCTTAGGTTGGGCGATCGCACCCAATGGCAATCCCCCTGGGAGGATGGCTTCTGTCTTCATGTACGCCAATATTTTAGCTGGCTATCTAGTTATTGTTTTCATCCTGGGGCTGGGGTTGTGGATTGAAACCTATCAAAAATTAGCCCCTTCACTCAGCAACCGGACAAGACATTTGCGCCACGTACCGCTTAATAATTGGCTACGCTGGAGTTTTTTGAGCATTGCGGTTATTGGCAATCTCGTTGCCTTGATCTTGACAAACTCCCGGAATGCTTGGGCGATCGCCATATTTTCCCTTGTTGCCTTTGCTGTTTACCAAGGCTGGCGTTGGCTAGTGGCTGGAGTAGCTGGGATAGCTGGCAGTATTTTATGGGCGGCGTTCGGTCCCTCACCAGTACAGCAGTGGCTACGTCAGGTAGTGCCTGCTTTTTTTTGGGCCAGGTTAACAGACCAACTATATCCAGACCGCCCAGTGGCGCTGCTACGCACTACTCAGTGGCAGTTTGCTTGGGCTTGGACTCAGCAACGTCCTTGGGCTGGTTGGGGACTACGGAATTTCACGCCTCTTTATGAGCAGCAGATGCACATTTGGTTAGGTCATCCCCACAATTTTTTCCTGATGCTAACAGTTGAAACTGGCATTCCAGCCGCTGTGTTTTTCTGTGGCTGGACTTTCTGGATTGCTTTCCAAGGCATCCAGCGGTTACGTAATTGGCCAATTGTTGCAGTAGATAGACAGCAGGATCAAGATAAACTAATCTTTTTTAGTTATTTAGTGGCATTGTTGACCTGCATTTTGTTTAACACGGTAGATGTGTCACTATTCGATTTACGGCTGAATACACTGGGATGGTTGCTTTTATCAGCAATTAGTGGAGTGTCATCATCGTTAACATATCGGGAGAAACTCGCTCAGTCAGATTAAGTTCAGAAATTACAGTATTGAAGGTTTTACCCTGCGCCATGCGATCGCCAATCTCTTCAACTTCATCCCAGGTTAGATTGCTTTCAACATAGGCTTTGGCTATTGTAATCAATAAGTTTTGGTAGTCATTACCCTCGGCAAGGGTCATCATATTGTGCGGAATATTTAGGAATCGCTTAAAACAGTGATACCAAGATTTGGGCTGATGTTTCAGTACCATTTCAAATAAAGCTTGATGCTCCCTATTGCCGACGGCGCGATCGCTTTCACTCGACACAATAAACATTGGTGCAGCAACACTAGTTTCCGCTCGTTCAAGAACATCACGTCCCATGTCTAAGAAGACTTCCAATGCTGGCATCAGAAAGCCGTCGTAGCCGAAATGTGCTTTTCCGGGTTCAGTTTGCCACTCAAAATAAATATCGAGTATCTGCACGAACAAATCCACTAGCTTGTTGCTGCTACTCAAATATGGGGCAAACACCAGAGTCCGGTCAATTTGGTGAGGGCATTCTAGCGCTAGCCAGGCAGCCAGTGTACTGCCACCAGATAGCCCTCCCACAATCACTTGCCCCAAAGTTTGAGCCTTTTGTAACCATTGCAGACCAAACTGTTGATATATCTGCTGATTTTCTGGCAGGGGAGGAGGGTAATCAGCGTTCCAGTTACCTGCCTGACCATGACCTGGCAGCAATGGAATTAAGACATTGTAGCCCGCCTTAAAGAACGCCTCTCCAATCGGTACAAACTGCTCAGGAGTAGCAGTAAACCCATGAAAGAATAGACATACCTTGGGACTGGTTCCAGGCTGGAAAAAGAAACGAGAGCGACAGTCATTCATTAGCCCCAGTGCATCTTCACGCGCCCTAGTGTGTCGGACTATTTCTGCTACAAGGGTGGAATAAGTTGCCACTATAGAAGATATAAAATCGGCTTTGAGACTAATAACTTTACCAGAGGAAGCGAGAAATTTCGCTCTCTAATGTACTACTCCAATCACCAAGGTCGAGCGGTGTCTGCCAATCAATATTCTCGTCTGGAGTGATGCGGATTAATCCCAATAGCTCTGATTGAATTTGGTGGATCATATCCTGCTCGGTCGATCTTGAGCTAAGCGTGCCTTTTGTAGGGATAGAGTCTTGAGAGGGTGATACCATATCGAAATTCCCTTGGTTAGATCACACACAGTTTCACCTGATTGTGCCGCTGCAATTGTTAAATCGTTAACTAAATTAGGAATTCTTTACCAAAAAGGGGCGAGGGATGTTAGCGCAGCGGGACTTTGTCCGGGGCGAGGGGCGAGAGGTAAGAGAAGAATCTCGATACGACGGTTACTCCTGGGGCGCAAGAACCCTCACTTACTACAAAGATTGTCGGTGAGGGACTTCACGTCTGCCAAGCTTTAAGTAACCTACTCATTAAGGTATTAACTGATTGTTTCATCTGATGCTTGCGCTGCCATCTCTGAAAGGCTCTTTCGTAATCCTCGGTGTGGGATAAATAGGTATTCCAGGTATCGAAACCAAGTCCTAGCCCGGAAAACAATAAAATGTATAGTGACCACGAAAGCTCACCAGCACCAACTAAATTCAGCAGTACTAAAAAAGAATTGACAATCAGATAGTTGCCAAAACGCTTTTGGAACCTACCTCGTCGATAGATATTAAATTCTTGCCGCTTTTGGATACCTGACTGTTGAACCTGCCATTCACGTTCTGCTACTTGGAGGCATTCGGGGGATATTTCTAATTCAGCAGCAATTTCTAAAAGCTGTTCGCGGGAAAATTCTTTGTTGTCGACTTGACGGGCGATCGCAATATTCAGAATCTGCTGAATATCTTCTTGATGATAAGAGCGGGTGATTTTAGGATCAAAAACTGTCATAATTTTATCTTTTATTCCTTTTAAGCAAATTATGTCTGAAAAATATTATGCAGTGCCAAAAGAAAGCGGTGCTGTTTCTATTATGTCTCAGGCAACAAAAGTCCGTTCTACGGTGTGTCCCAGGTTTCTCTAATTGCTGTCACGCTTTTAGGGACAAGCTATGCATCGCATTTGAGCCAGACGGATCAGATCATAATAACTAGATATTGAGCATTACCGAGCACAAACCCTAATGGCAAATGATATTCGTACCCTATCCGTTGATATTGGAGGCAGTGGCATCAAGGTTATCGTCTTGGACACAGCAGGTAATCCTCAAACCGAACGGGCGCGTCTAGAAACACCGCAACCTGCTACACCAGAGTCTGTAATTAGCGCGATCGCCCAGTTAGCAGCTGGACAAGGTAAATTTGAGCGTGTTTCTGTAGGATTTCCTGGTGTAGTGCGTGGCGGCGTGACGGAAACGGCAGTGAATTTGACACCGGAGTGGATCGGGTTTGATCTTGGCACAGCGCTTCAGGAGTATTTAGGTAAACCTGTGCGAGTAGTCAATGATGCTGATATGCAGGGCTTGGGGGCAATTTCTAGGCAGGGTGTTGAATTAGTGATTACACTGGGTACAGGCTTTGGTTCTGCCTTATTTATTGACGGTAAACTGGTGCCGAATCTGGAAATGGGACACCATGAGTTTCGCAAAGGGGAAACTTATGAGCAGCAATTGGGGCGTGCTGCATTGGAAGATGTTGGCGAGAAAAAGTGGAACAGTCGTCTAGAAAAAGCAATTGGTTCTCTACAACGTCTGTTTAATTATGATTACCTTTATATTGGTGGCGGCGAAACGAAAAAAGTGACTGTCGATTTACCACCAAATGTCAAAATTATCTCCAATGTGAGTGGCTTATTGGGCGGCATTGCTTTGTGGCGGGATTAGATAGTGCGATGCCTGCGGCGGCCTACCCTAACCTTCGGCAACTTTGCCTTGGGCGAACGGGAACGCCTGCCGAAGGATGCCTGAAGGGCTGTAGGGCGAATGCCTACGCACTTTGTTATTTGTAATTAGAGTTAGGCGATCGCTCTGCTTTAAAACACGAGCATCCCTAAAAGTAAGGATGATAGCCATGCTGCCAAATAATGTTACGGGAATTAACGCTGGTTACACAATCCTTGTGGCTTCTAATAACTATGCCAGAACTGTCCGAGCTTTTCCTAACTCAAGCTACTAACATCAAATATCGGATTATCCTTAGCAGAGGGTTAGACTTGGACAGCAACTAGCAACTTACACTGTTTGGGGCTGGGGAATTTAGAAACTTGACAGTATCTAGCGCTCTGCGTGCTAGTACATTGCAGATAAACACTCAGTATCTGCAAGACTGAAAAGCTCAGACTAAAATTTATTAAATTAACTCTTTTAACCAGTATCTACTATTAATAAATACTGATTATACAAATAGATAGCTTGAATTTTTAATTAAAATGATTTGTCTGTAATTCTTCTGATGTCAATAGTTATGCCATTCGGCTATACCTGAAGCTAGACAATTTAATGCTTTACTGAAAAACAAGTTATGAAAAACAAAGACGTGCAATCTTTTATTAAAAGATATACACCCTTTCTTTGGATGCTCACTCTTCTATTCTTGCCACCGCTTGGCGCGTATGGAATGTGGAGGTATACAAAATGGAATCGCTGGTTGAAAATAGGATTGTCTGTATATGCAGCAGTATTTACCTTGGTTGTGGTGACTCCAGACAAGCACAATTCACAGCCTCTAACAACAGCTTCTGTAGCTGAAACAAACAGTTCCTCTCCACCTGAACCAGAAATAGAAATGGTAAGGGACTACTCGCCAGAAAGTGAAGGTGATTTCTATATATCAGTATATAAAAATGCAAAACAGTTAGGTGTGCCCATAGACTACTTTGAAGAGACACTTGACATCAAAAATGTTGTTTTAGGGTGGGGTAAAAGTGCGTGTGAAGCAATAGGTAATGAAGAAAACATCTTCCCAGTGCTAACAAACATGAAATTGTCAATTGACGAACGTCTTCCTTACGAAGATGAGCGTCTGAAAAAAGACTTTCAGTTGCTGGTTGAGGCGACTGTAGTTAACGCGGATAAAATACTTTGTCCTTTAGCACCAGAAGCTCATACTAGCGAGTTAGCTAATTCTGCTCAAAGTATTACCCCAGTTAGTACAGTACGACAGATAGGCGAATATTTTGTGCAGAAATATAGCATCAGGAAACGTGAAGGAAACTCTTATGTACCCTCACCTGAAGAGAATGGAGCTATCGAATTGAAGGGGCGTGGATGTTCTCTATATATTAGTAGCAGCCGTGGAGATTCCTCCTCGTTAGACAAGCGTCCCAGTAGTATTAATATTTCTACCCAAGACACCCATTTTCAGTCGGTATGCGCCCAAGTAGTGCGGGAGCTACTAGCAACTTATGTTTTAGAAAAAGTAGACGAAGTGTATTCACAGGTAACCGCTCAAAACGCTCTAGATACGTGGCGAGAATACCAGTCAAACCATAATAGCAATAGTCCTATTTTGTTTAAGGGCGGTAACTTAGAAATAAGGGCATCAGCTACAAGCGATGCTGAAATTGTAGCAATTAACTTTGAATTTCAAGACTAAAAAGGTAGTGTTGTAATTCTATTGTTTAGTCCTAAATTGCTAGACCAAATTAATATCGGTTGATGAATAATCTAATCATAATATCACGCATGACCTCAGACTTAGAAAAGCAAATCGTCTTCTGAGCTAGTCGCTTGATTTTCGTCCTTAGTCCTATTAAAGTAAGCGATCGCTCTTCTATCTCATCTACTAATCAAATGCGCGATCACTAACCACGCTACAGCAATCATTTATCGCCCGTAACAATTGTGACGCTTGGATGAAGAATGATTTTAAGGTGGCACTTTGAGACGCGATCGCAGAGAAAAAGTACCTGATGTTATCATAATACGCATCTGCCCTGCGAGTTAACCTAGAAACTAACTTGATAGGGAACGAAGAGTGAGACAGACGGTAATGGTTGCAAGTCCAGAGCAGAAATATTTGACCTCCCAAGAATACCTAGAATGGGAAGAACGCCAAGACATCAAATATGAGTACGTCAACGGCGAAGTTTTTGCTATGACAGGGGGAACTATTCCCCATAATGACATTGCCATTAACCTTACTACTCTCCTAAAGAACCAACTTCGGGGATCTGGCTGTAAAGTTTCAATGGCAGATGCCAAACTTGGTGTATCCGAAGATGGGCCATTTCACTACCCTGATGTCATGGTGACTTGTGACGAGCGCGACAGACAGGCGATCAAATTCATCCAATATCCTTGTCTAATTGCTGAAGTTCTCTCGCCTGGTACTGAAGGCTACGACCGAGGCGATAAATTTAGTCACTATCGCCGGATTAAGACTTTGAAAGAGTATGTCCTGATTGATGCTCAAAAAATAAGTATCGAGTGCTTCCGGTTGAATGACAAAGGCTTCTGGGAGCTGCATCCCTACCAGGAGGGGGACGAAATTCACTTAACCAGCATCGATTTTCACATGAACATCTCCCTACTTTACGAAGATGTGCAATTTCCAACTTAAGGAGGCACGATGGCTTCGCCCGCCTTTGGCATCGCAACCACCCGCTCAACATCCACTATTACCCGCGCCAACCCAAACTGCTCAATTATCCAAGCATTTGTAGTCAAATGTGTACTTGTCCTGCCCGAATGCGCTCAATCCGTATTAATTGATTGGTGATGATTGCCAAGCTGAGTAAGGTGCGGAGAACTTGACCTCCTTCTCGATAGGCTCCAGCAATATAATTTCAGCCACATCCGCATCTTACGCGGATTTAATAGCTCGTAGTCTGCGATCGTCTTAGCTCAACCGCGCTGTACATTCCAGAATCAACCTTTGATTTTCTAGGGCATAGGGCTGAACTTCCAAAGCTCCTCGAAAAGCCACGATTGCAGAGCTATAATCTCCCAGTGCAGCATGACACAAACCCATACCATTGAGTGCGCCGAAATGAAACGGGGTGAGTTTGATAACCATCTGACAGTTATCCAGAGATTTTTTGTACTGCCCTAGTGTGTAATAAAGCACAGCGCGTCTGTTCCAGGCTTCCGCGAAATCCGGCTGGTCGTTGATCAGTTCTGTAAGCACTTCTTCTGCTTGAATAATCTTTCCAGCTTCAAATAAAACCTGACTGCGCTGAAGAAGTTCCCAACCATACATTCCTTTTTGCAGAAACCAGGTTTGCCAGAGTTCTTGAGTTGCCCGCTGGCGGACTGTCTCATCGGGATTTTTCAGGTCTTCCAGTAACGGATTAATCGACGACTCATTCATAAAGGTATACTCCTGATTATCGGGTTTTACAAGCTATGGCATAAAACTATTGTGTCCACGATAGTGGAAGACATAGTCAAAGCTGCGGTATTAATTTTTACGTACCTTTGGGCATGTTGCAGCTATTTCTTTTGTCACCTCTTCTTGCCTCCAAATACCTTAGATAAAATATTTATAGTGTAATTATTTGGTAGTAATTAAGTGTGAAGTTGTTTCAAATCCCGTCAACTTAAAGTCAGGATAAAAGCAAGTAGCAGTCAGATAATATGAAAAGCTCAAGGATTATTACTTACATTGGAGCAGCAGCTCTAGCAGGTCTGGGAGTAGTAATGGCGACTACTAATCCCAGTCAAGGTAATTATGAAGTATTTGCTGTGCAACAACTTACAGCATACTTAAAAAAAGATGTTTGCACCCAAGCCCCCAATATTTTTGAGAATTTTTTACGACGTAATTGTGGCATACTAGTTGATTCAAGTCGACCTCAAATCCAGCAAATTATCGCTGAAACTACACAAAGGCAAAACTTTATCTTTTTTAGTATTTATCGCACAGATCTTTTTGTCAATTCATTTATTCCTGCTTATCAGTTTGAAACGGTAGGAGCATTTCAAAACTTTTATGTTTACGTAGCAGAAAAGCAATAATAAGACATCTTGCTCGTAGCCACTACGCACTTTATGAATTTTAGCAAACTTAATTTTTAGTAATATTATTTTGCTTACATATTATTAACTTGACACTAGACTTATTGCAAAAGGTCAGGTAGTTAGAGCTGGCTCGTAGTTATAAAGACCAGCAATTAAATTAAACCGTCCACCAAATCTTCGCCGCCGATCGCCGTAATATTCACAGAGAATTTTAAATATTTTGAGGCTTCTATTGACATGTTTAGTAACAATTCGGCGCTGAGCTAAGCGTCGATTACTGCGTCTGTCCACTAATAATAGATAGGGACTGGAACGCAGGGATTAATTTGTTAAAGCGAGGACTTAAAACGGTTGGACTACCGTTTTCTGAGAGAGTTTGCGGAGGAATTATTCCCCCGCAAATCTCTCGTGGCTGCGGAGTTCAAGAGGATACTCAACCTGTGATGCAGCAATTTTCAATTGTGAAATTGGAAGCCCCCGTTATAACCGCTCAAACGGTTTAACGGCGGGAGATGTCACTTGAGCGACTTTTTAGTGTTTCTGTCAATTCAATTAGGTCTTTGAGCGACCTGCCCAAACGGTCTAATCGCCATACCACAAGTGTATCTCCGGCTCTAGCTATTTCTAAAGCTGAATTTAAACCTGGACGAATAGCTTTAACTCCACTGAAGTAATCCTCAAAAATCTGTTTGCACCCCGCAGCCCGCAAAGCGTCCTGTTGCAGATTTAACTTTTGATCGTCTGTTGATACGCGGACATAGCCAATTAGCATCGCTTAGAGTAAATAAACTCGTGTTCGTCAAGCATATCCTGCAATTGATTTAATTACTAAGTTTTTTGCCTTAAAGGATGGCAGGTTGTCGTTCTGCTGAGACTTGACCAACCGCAGTCAGAAAAACGTCCGTTTTCTTTACTAGTTTCCTCACCACTTTTATTCTCAGTTAATGTGGTCTGAAATTTATGATTTCGGTCTGTTGTCGTTTAATGTGGTTCTATTCTTACTTAATGTGGTCTCAATCACCCTTTTGTTCTCATTTAATGTGGTCTCAAAAACGCGATGATTTCGGGTCGAAGCGATTATAATATCGGGTCGCTACACATACCCAGACGAAGAACGCTGGCAGACTATTGGCAACATTAGCCAAGTAACTATTTTTGTGGTGCATACATGGCCTGTATATGACCCGTGAAAGTGACGAAGAAGTAGGGCGGCTCATCAGCGCCCGCAAGGCAACAACTTATGAAC
>JBGTCQ010000056.1:0-26694 GCA_041748755.1 Chroococcidiopsidaceae cyanobacterium
AAACATCCGGTTAGAGAAGCTGACGATCGCTACTCCACCAGGCTTGAGGATGCGGTAAATCTCAGTAAATACAGCCTCCGGATATTGCAAGTACTGAACAGAAACAGTGTTGAGAACGGCATCAAAATCTTGATCTGGTAGGGGTAGCTGGGGATTTTCGTTGAGATCCTGGACAAAGTAATGATCTAACTGTGGGTTACGTGCAAGTTCCTCAGCATTAAGTCCGTGTCCCTCAATATGGGCAAATTCCATTTCATCTGGCAGATGAGATACCCAGCTACTCATCATGTCGAAGATCCGGGTATTTGGCTTGAGGCGATCGCGGTACAAATCTGTCAGTTGTTGAATGAATCCTGCATCTACATGGGTGACAAACCGCGGCTCAGCATAAAATAGCTTGTCCTTGGTATCATCTAATTTGGTGCGTTGGTTTGGTCGCAGTGCCATGAATGTGAAATAAGAATAGCTTTACTGAGCACGTTGGGTGGTTTACAGGGTAGTCATGGCCGGGCAAGCAACTTTCGTCCCACCTAGCCCACAGTAGCCGTTAGGGTTTTTGGCGAGATACTGCTGATGGTAGCCTTCTGCGTAATAAAACTCTGGTGCGTCAATAATTTCAGTTGTGATCTCCCCATACCCAGCCGCATTCAAGGCTTGTTGATAAGTATCTCGTGATGCTTCAGCTAGCTTCCTTTGATCCGAATACACATAAATGCCTGAGCGGTACTGGGTGCCAGTATCATTGCCTTGGCGCATGCCTTGGGTAGGATTATGGCTTTCCCAGAAGACTTTCAGCAGGGCTTCGTAACTAATCACTTTCGGATCAAACACAACACGAACCACCTCGTTGTGACCAGTTAGTCCTGTGCATACCTCTTCATAGGTAGGGTTGGGCGTTATTCCTGCGGTATACCCCACAGCAGTGGTGAAAACACCGTCAAGCTGCCAAAATATGCGTTCTGCTCCCCAAAAACACCCCATGCCAAACATAGCTATCTCCAGTCCAGCAGGATAAGGGGGCTGGAGCGGATTTCCTTTTACATAGTGACGAGAGGGTACTACCATAGACTCTGCGCGTCCTGGCAATGCCTCTTTGGGAGCGGGTATAGCTAGTTTCTTGCCAAATCCGAATAGCACCATTTGATTTTGACTCTGATTTCTAGTATGTATTTTTACCTTACTTAATATTCTAAAGATTTTAGCTGTGAAGAGTGTTGCGGCAAGTGATAAATGTGAACAAAACGATTTGATGCCGCTAAAGATGCGATGGCTTCGCCCGCCGTAGGCATCGCACTATTGAAATCATTATCTGTGCCTCTTAAAGAGAGAATTTTCAAGGCATCCACTCTAAAACAATACCCACCCGACTATCTTTACTTTGTCTGGCATTCTGCTGCTGAATATCTGTAGATAACCGCAAATTACGGGTAAAGGCATAACCAACAGAAAGCGTTGTCAGCCCTACTTCCTGATCTGTACCGGGAGCAACCCAACTCTGAGTTAAAGAAATATCTGCTGCACCGCTGCGAGACAATACTAATAGC
Source organism: Chroococcidiopsidaceae cyanobacterium (assembly GCA_041748755.1). Taxonomy (GTDB): domain Bacteria; phylum Cyanobacteriota; class Cyanobacteriia; order Cyanobacteriales; family Chroococcidiopsidaceae; genus JAHHHE01. The sequence goes on from JBGTCQ010000056.1 coordinate 1,545, forward strand.
AGCCGTACACCGACATTAACGCCATTTGTCAAGTATGCGTCAGTTTCTAAATGCCGATAGCCTACCACTGGCGCAACATTGATATAGCCACCCAAGGGAAGCACATAGTAACGCAAATCTCCACCATAGACTGTACGCTCAGCATTAAAAGCAGCCTGATACTCACCACTAACTGTTAAGCCAGTACGCCCAATAAACACATCCTCCACGCCAACATTCACGCCCCTCGCTTGCTCTGTGGAGGGGTGATAGCCTAGCCGTAATCGGGTACGAAAGCTGGGATCTTTGGCAATCTCTTCTAAAATATTTGGTACCTGATGTAACCAGCGCTGCAAAACTGGGCTGCCTTCAATATCTGGGCTTAAATCCAACTGAGCGGAGTTGGGATGTGGCTGCGGCGCACTCCAAGCAGGGGTAGATGCCAGCAGCAAGCAAATACTTAGGAGTAATAATCTGATAGCTTATTCCTCTGCGCCTACGGTTCATAAAAAAGTGGCTCTGCACCATGCAGAACCACAAAGAGCGGAGCAAAACTTTGATACTTAGCGTACCTTGCCTTGAACTAATGTCATATCAATCGGCTTCATCAGGTACAAGCGCAGGAACTGCCAACCACTGGATAGGTAAAGCGGCAGCTTCTGGAAGAATTGGAGAACTTTGGGAGTGTTGGAGTTGGCGATCGCACTCAATTTCTCGTTATTCTGTGTACAAATCTCCAACCGCTGATAAAATTCTGGATTTTCTACATCCAAAATCACTGGAAACACCCGCCCTGCTGTCTCATTCGTCTTCTGAATCACCTGAATGTCGTACTCCCGCGCATCCAAACCAATCGCCCGATAAAACCCGGAGCGCTGGATATCGTTGAGATACATTGTCCCAAACACTGACAGCAGGAAGAACCGACACCACAAACGAGCTTTCCAATCATTCAAAATCTGTGGTTGAGACTTCATGATTGCATCAAAGAAATCTCCATGCCGATTCTCATCCTGACACCAGTTGTCAAAGAACCGGAAAATAGGATAAATCCGATCTTCAGGATGAGCAGCTAAATGCCGATAAATCAAGATGTACCGCCAGTAACCAATCTTCTCAGAAAGGTAAGTCGCGTAAAAAATAAACTTCGGCTTAAAGAAAGTGTACTTGCGACTCTTGGTTAAAAACCCTAAATCCAGCGACAAATTGAAATCTGACAGCGCCTTATTTAAAAACCCAGCATGGCGTGCCTCATCCCGTGACATCAAATTAAAGCTCTCTGCCAGTAGGGGATTTTTGTCTTTTAAGCGGCGGCTCAATTCTTTGTAAAGCAGGAAGCCAGAAAACTCCGCTGTGCAGGAACGCTCCAAAAATTCAACGAACACGCGGCGAGTTTCCCCGTCAATATGATCCCAGGATTGCTCAAACTCAGCATCCCGGACAAAGTGATGGCGATTGTAGTCGGCGCGGAACTCTTCTAGGAGCGCTTGCAATTCGGCTTCGTTGACTGAGATGTCCATCCGCGCCATCTCATCAAAGTCGGTGGTGTAGAACCGGGGCGTAAGCAGACTTTCTTTCGCCGGGACTTTCACCCCTGGGCGCAGTTCTTGAAATTCCGGTTTTTTGAGGGAATCTACCATGTCTTTGTCTTAATCTCTATAACGAGCAGGCGAGAAGAATTCTTTGTTTAAGATAGATGAAATTCAGTCTAGCAATCTATAAGCCACTGAAAGGCACTGATAACGTTAAGAGTTGCAACGCGATCGCAAATTTTGTAACAATTTAGCACAATTACTTCTGCATTAACCCGTTGTAATTATCTTGGAATTATCAAAGTAGTGGCTAAAGATTTGATTGCCAGAGTCTAATTTATTACCGCTCTACAATAGTACAAAACCACCCTATTTTTATGGATAATAAACCTGAAGCGCTAGAAAAACCACTAAACAAAGTCAGCAGTGCCTATATTTTTTGGTTAGGTTGCTTATTTCAGTTACATGGGCTGCATCGGATATACAACGGCAAAATTGGTACAGGGCTTTTATGGATGTGTACTCTTGGATTATTCGGTGTGGGACAGTTATTGGATCTGTTACTAATTCCTAACATGGTGGATGACTACAACACAAAGCTGAAAGCCAGAATGAGTATAAATGCCGCTGGTGTACCTCTCTGGCAGCCTGTAGTTGCTAGCGCTGTGATTAAACCTAACCGTGAGCAACTAATGGTTAAACTCCTGAAAGCAGCTGATGTGCGAGGCGGCAAACTTTCTGTTACCCAAGCAGTAATGGATACAGGAGCAAGCTTTGACGAGGTGGAAGCAATATTAGAAGAAATGCTCAAAAAAGGATATGTCGGAATTGATAATCATCCCGACACTGGCGTAGTTATTTACCACTTTTTAGAACTCTGACTCGATTAATTTCTTGTCAGCCACTTTTGAGCATTTAACCGCTGCATTACACCAAATACCATGAGATCAAGGTTCACTTTACGCTCATCAATTAAGAATGGCTCAAGTGTGCTGGGGTGAGAACCTTCATTACAGGAAAAAGCCCTTTGTCCTTGAATATCTTCTTCAGGAAAATAGACATTGAATTGGTGTACAAAACCATTCTGCCAGCTGCCTATCACTTGCCAGCAGTCATTTTGATTGTAGCCAGCAATGGGAACCTTCTGCTTGGCAAAAGTCAAATCTAAACCCTGCACACCTTCAGCCGCGATCGCCTTCTGTAAAGCTGGCAAGTAATATCGTTGCATAAATTCAGCAAACGGCTTGTCTTCAACTGCCGGAGCTTTCTCCTTTTTTGCGCCCTTAGCCGCAGGCTTGTCTTCCTTGGGTGCTTTCGCTGTTTTCTTAGTCTCTGGCTGCACCGAAGCCGTTTCATCTGAACTTGATGCCACTGTAGCTGATTTCTCCCCAGTAGCATTAGGATTTACTTCTGGATTTACAGCTGTTGGATCAGGCGCGTTTGCCGTAGGAATATCTGTTGCCTCAGCTTCACTCGTACTATGAAGGTGTTCTGAGACTATACTAGGAGCTTGTTCCTCAACTGTACTAGGAGGAGCATCATCACCAGCAGTCTTACCCGCAGGAGCTTGTCCCTCGGTACTAGAAACATTCTCAGGGGTGCTAGGAGTTACTGGAGTGTCATTATGATCGGTTTCTTCTGCCATTGCTCAGGTTAATCCTTGTCTCGTTCTCGGCAACTAAAACTTGCAACATCATATTACCTATTTTTCCCAGGTTTGTGCCGCTAGAATTAGTTATTCACGTTGTCAACCTCCAGCAACAGCTGGAACAATGCTGACTTCATCGCCTTCTTTGAGTGGTGTTTCTGTCCCTTCCAAGAACCGGATATCTTCGCTGTTGACGTATAAGTTCAAAAATCTCCGCGGTTGTCCCTGTTCATCACAAAGACGAGATTTGATGCCAGGACAACTTTGTTCTAGAGATTCTAGTAATTCAGCGACACTACTGCCGCCACATTCCAGCGTAGCTTGATTGTTCGTGAACTTTTGCAGGGGAGTGGGAATTAATACTTTGACAGACATGGATGTTTTTTAGTTTTTACTAATGACTAAACAAGGACTTGTTGCCAATCGAGGCGCTCTAATGTACGCGATCGCTCTAGCGCTCTTTCAAAACTATCTAGTTTCGCTTCAATCGTCAGCGGCTCACCAACGTAACCTTGCACGGCTTCCTGGGTTTTCAACCCATTGCCAGTAATATAAACCACAGTGGTTTCATCCGGGTCAATCTTGCCTGCTTCCACCAGTTTTTTCAGCACTGCGATCGTTGTCCCACCAGCCGTTTCTGTGAAAATACCTTCGGTTTCAGCCAGTAGCTTGATGCCATCAATAATTTCAGCATCATTTACTGATTCAATGCTGCCATTGGTTTTACGAGCTACATCAAGTGCATAGACACCATCTGCTGGGTTACCAATTGCCAGTGACTTGGCAATTGTATTTGGTTTGACTGGCTTCACAAAATCACGTTTTTCTCGATATGCTTCGGCAATTGGTGAACAACCTTCTGCTTGAGCGCCGCTGAAACGAACATCCTTATCTGTCACCAAGCCAACATCAACAAATTCCCGAAAACCTTTATAGATTTTGGTGAATAGTGAACCGGAAGCTAAGGGCGCAACTATATGATCAGGCAACTCCCAGCCTAGTTGTTCTGCAACTTCATAGCCAAGTGTTTTTGAGCCTTCAGAATAATAAGGGCGGAGATTTATATTGACAAAACCCCAACCGTGTGTATTGGCAACTTCTGAGCAGAGTCGATTAACTTGGTCGTAGTTGCCTTGAACAGCCATCAACGTAGGATTGTAGATCAGCGTACCCAGAATTTTGCCAGCTTCCAAGTCAGCGGGGATAAAGACACAGCAATCTAAACCAGCATAAGCGGCGATCGCGGCTGTAGAATTTGCTAAATTTCCGGTACTCGCACAAGACACTGTTGTGAACCCCAACTCACGCGCACGAGTAAGGGCGACTGACACCACCCGATCTTTGAAGCTCATGGTGGGCATATTGACGGCATCATTTTTGATATAAAGCTTTTTCAGACCCAAGCGACGAGCTAACCGATTTGAGCGCACCAAGGGAGTCATCCCAGTTCCGACATCGATTGGGGTGTCAGTGGCGACAGGCAAAAAGGGACGATAACGCCAAATTGAATTTGGTCCCGCCTGAATTGTCTCACGGGTAACCGTGCGGCGGAGGGCGTTGTAGTCGTAGGTCACTTCTAAAGGACCAAAGCAGCATTCACAAACATGGATAGCTTTAAGTTCGTACTCCTCACCACATTCCTTACACTTCAAAGCTCTAAAGGTTGCAGATGTTTGGGCGATCGCCTGGGTCATAAGTCAGTCCCTTAATATCCGTCAATCGCTTGATACTAACACTGGGCTATATACCCAGTCAAACATACCCGACTATTTTTGTCGGGTTTAAAATTTTATCGGTAGTTAGCACTGTCACCTGTAATTATCCGCTTGATAAACCACAAGAGCCAAACTATAACGGCGCTGCAAAATCCAACGAGGAACCAGTTAGTGTAACTTGTTTGTACTACTAGAGAGGATTTAGCACTTGTTAAAAAGCCATTAATCTGAGCAGCGATCGCCCCAGCTTCTTCCTGTTCTCTAGGATAATTACCTTGAGAATAGCCAAAATCAATTTCTCCATCCTCAAAGAACAATTTAATTTCGTAGATATGGTATTTATCTTCTTTGACAACTACTGCCTTACTCAAGGCTGGGAGTAATTGCTCGCGAGTTAATATCCCTAGAAATGATTGCTGAAGATTGCAATTGACAATTTTAGGTTCAACTCGGTTACAGACGAGTTTACTTTGACGAGGTAAACCTTGGGAGACAATAAGCAGAAAACCGCAGAGTAATAAGCCACATTTCAGGAGCCAGGAGTAGTCATTACGGGATAAGTGCTTTTCTCTCCGCCGGAATAGACGATTTTCTCTCCGCATCTACATTTCAGCCGCCGCTGACGGGTGGAATTAGCACTACTTCATCTCCCTTTTGCAGGGTAGTATCTGGTTCAACAAATTGTAAATTAACGCCAAAGCGAGTAAGGTTGCGCCACTGTTCGAGTTGGGGATGCTGGTTAATAAGCTGATCTAGCACCGCCGCTACTGTTGTTCCTGACGGAAGTTCCAACATTAACTCAGATACTCCGTAAGCTTCTTGATACGCTGCAAATAGCTTAACCGTGACAGTAATTGATGGTTCAGACATAGAAACTAAGGCAGGTATGCTGCCTTTAAGATTAGCGCAATGAGGGGGACAAGCCCCCGCTAAGAGCTAACGCCTACAGCACGCTAAACTCTAACAATTGTGGCTTTAAAGACTGGCTAGTATCTAAAGTTTTCACATAGGGTTGTTCCGCCTCGGTGAATGGTTCCGCTGCTGCTTGTTGCGCCTCTAATAAGTCAACGGTAGCATCGGCGATATCACCAGTGCGCTTCGGCAAGCGATCGCGCAACACTTCCATTGGTGCAGTGCAGTGGAGGATTTGCAAAGGTAGTTGATGAGACTTAGAGGCAGCGATCGCATCCATTCTCAACGAGACGCGATCGTACTTCGCATCCAAAATTACTGGAAAACCCTGATTTGCCAGCATGATTCCCAACAACAGGAGACGTTCATAAGTCTTCTTTGTCATTTCGGCTGTGTAGAGTTCGTCCCCACCACGCTCAAAAAGCCCAATTCCACCCAGATGTTTCCGCACCGCATCCGAGCGGATGTGAATTGCTCCTAATTGACGAGCTAATTGTCTCGCCACTGTACTCTTTCCAGAACCGGATAACCCAGACATGAGAATCAGCTTACCTTGACGGGGTTTAGTGTACTGCCAAGCTAGCTTGTAATAGTGGGCAGCTGTTGCGGCAGCCTCCTCTTTTGCAGCACTTAGTACAGTGAGGTCATCTAATAAGAAGGAAGTCACCTTAGCGCGGACATACGCCTGCCGACTTAAATACAACGGCAATACCTGCAACCCTTCCCAGTCGCCAGTCTGCTCTACATACTTATTTAAAAATGCATTGCCCAAATCTGGACGCTGCCGCGCCTCCAAATCCATTACCGTAAACGCCACGTCGTACATGACATCGACAAAGCGAAACGGCTCATTGAACTCAATGCAGTCAAATAGCAGGATTTTGGATTGCCACAGACAAATATTTCTCAGGTGTAAATCCCCATGACATTCTCGAATCAAGTTATTTTTGATTCTGCTAGTAAATAACTGCGCGTCCTCTGCAAAAAACCTATCTGTATAAAGCTTCGTTTCCTCAAACTGAGTCTGACTTTGAGGTCCACCAATATATTTCTGCGTTTGCTGATAATTTTCATCAATAGCTTCCCGAACTTGAGAGACTTCACCAAAGGTGCGAATGTAATCATTCGTCTGAGCTTCGGCATGGTATTGAGCCACCACTGTCCCCAGTTGCTGCATATGTGTTTCATCTAGTTTGCCAAGTTCAAACATCGTGCTCAACAATGCCTCTTGGGGAAATTGGCGCATCTTCAGGGCATATTCTACAGGCTGTCCCCCACCCAAATGAAATTGGTTTTCAACCTGAGCGATCGCTAACACTTCCAAATAAAGCTCAGGTGCTCCCCGCTGATTCAGCCGCAACTCCTCAGCACAAAAATGCTGCCGCTTATCTAATGTTGAAAAGTTCAAGAAACCAAAGTTCACCGGCTTTTTGAGTTTATATGCATAATCGCCAGTCAATAGTACATAAGAAACGTGCGTCTGAATTAGCTCAATTGGTTCCGTTACAGGGTGAGGATAAAACCCTGGCTGCAACATCTGCTGAATTAAGGGAGGAAATTCTGTCATATTCTTTACTATGCGTTTTTGCGGTTTATGAAACTAAAAAACCAGGGGTTAACCCCTGGTTCTATCAGCAACAAAGATAAATATTAGCTAGCAGGCTCCTCTGATGGAGTGTCTTCCAGTTCAGCAGCTTCAGCGCCAGCTTCACGGCCCAAGACCTTTACAACAATTTGACTAGGTTCAACCAGAGCTGTAACACCTTGGGGCAAAATGATTTCCTCAATGTGGATGCTATCGCCAACGTGCAAATTAGAAACATCAATTTCAATTACATTTGGAATATTTTCCGGCGCACATCGCACCTGAAGTTCAGTAATCACCGTGTCTAAAATGCCACCTTCTAGCTTGACACCGATCGCTTCTCCCCCGAAATGCAGAGACACTTCCACGTCAGTGTCACCGTGACCCGCCACAGCAAAAAAGCTGAGGTGATAAGGTGAACCCTTCGCCGGATGGGTTTGAACTTCGCGTAAGAGAGTTTTACCACGCCAGGGAATGTCAGCAATGTTTAGATCAATCAGCGTGTTGTTAACAGCACCTTTTTTGAGCAGGCGCTCAACTATTTTGGCATCAAGGGTGATGGCAATTGATTCTGTACCCTTGTGACCATACAAATTAGCAGGGATTAGCCCAGAGCGACGTAAGGCTCTGGGCTTACTTCCGGGTTCCCGCGTTTGACATTCGAGTGTGAGTTCCATAAGAGTAATATCGTCTTTTGTTGAATACTTATCGTTATGACTGTCTTACCAGGGGAAAGTTATTTTTTCCTCCAACCTCTGTTGCCACTTCACACTGTAGACACTGGTGTACCGTTAGCGTGCAACAGAGCGCGTTTGGGTCCATGGATCGGGTCTTCTACAATGATGGTCTGATCGCGACTAGCACCGAGGGAAACGATCGCGATTGGAACTTCCATCAACTCTGCTAAAAACTTGAGATAGTCCAGTGCTTGTTGTGGTAAGTCTGCTAAAGAGCGACAGTCAGCTGTTGATTGTTGCCATCCGGGCATCGTTTTATAAATGGGGTGACACTTAGCAAAGCGGCGGGCGTTACTGGGAAAATCTTCACAGCGGAAACCGTCGATTTCGTAGGCAACGCAAACTTTAATTTCCGCTAGTTCGTCAAGCACATCCAATTTAGTAATCGCCAGACAATCCATCCCATTGATTCGGACGGCATAGCGACCAATCACAGCATCGAACCAACCGCAGCGTCGCTTACGTCCCGTAGTAGTGCCAAATTCCGCACCGCGATCGCACAGCAATTCGCCCACAGTCCCATTAAGTTCCGTGGGAAACGGTCCCTCTCCCACCCTTGTAGTATATGCTTTTGCTACACCAATCACTCGATCAATCATCGTCGGTCCTACCCCAGTCCCGACGCATGCCCCTCCAGCTACTGGGTTAGAGGATGTTACATAAGGATAAGTACCGTGATCCAGATCCAACAGCGTTCCTTGTGCCCCTTCAAACAAAATATTACGTCGTCGTTGAATAGCGTCGTAAATTTTCAGGGAAGTATCTACTACATGAGGACGCAAGCGATCGGCATACTCCAGATACTGCAAAATCACTGTTTCTGGATCGAGGGGTGGCAAGTTGTAAAGTTTTTCGAGGATAACATTCTTATAATTAATCGCCCATTGCAACTGCTTACGCAGTCCATTTGCATCCATCAAGTCTAAAACTCGAATCCCTGTTCGTTCGGATTTATCTGCGTAAGTCGGACCAATACCCCGCCCAGTTGTGCCGATTTTATGACTTCCCCGTCGCTCTTCCGCTGCCTGATCGATCATGCGATGGTAGGGCATCGTCACATGCGCTGTCTCCGAGATCAGCAAATTGCGAGTTGAAATATTAAAACTCTCTAGCTGATCGAGTTCTTCAATTAATACTTGTGGATCAATAACCGTGCCGCAACCAATAATACATTCGGTTTCTGGATACAAAATTCCCGAAGGAATCAGGTGCAGTTTGAAGGTTTGACCCTGGACGACAATTGTGTGTCCAGCATTTACACCCCCTTGGTAACGTACAACAATATCAGCCGACTTACTGAGCAGATCCGTAATTTTTCCTTTTCCTTCATCGCCCCACTGGGCACCAATTACAATAACGTTAGCCAAGGGTTTTTTTAAACGCTACAGTTTTCACAAATTATAATTATGAGCAGATGGCGCTCCTAATGTCAACTTGATTTAAGTAATAATGGTAGTTTAGGACACTCTAAAGTACGACCCCATTTGCCAACCTTGCCTTATTACCTTAGCGCGGCGATCGCGGTTAAGAACAAGTTTTGTATATTAATATTAATTAAAAGAGGTTGCTGTGACTTTATATGCTGAATTACACCGCCATTTAGGTGGTTCGGTTGTGCCACGTATTCTCTGGCGCTACTTCCAGCGTCATTCTGCCGATTTAGCCAAGCGGTTTTCTGACTATCCAGAATTCGAGGATTTCTACACGAAACCGCGTAACACTTTGAACGAATATCTAGAACTGCATACGCTGGTAGAAAGTGTCCAAACTGTCCAAACGTTGCCTTACTTTATCTATCGGCTAATTCGCGGCGCTTACATTTTTGAAAACTTGGCATATTTGGAGTTGCGCTACACGCCGTATCTGCGGACACCTGATAATTTGAGCCAATCTGAGCGAATTGAGCAAATGGCTGAGATTGTCGAAGTTGTCGGTAAAGCTAGTAGAGTGCCGGAGTATCCAATTGTAACTAGCCAAATCTTATGTATGCACTCGCGGCTACCTTATGAAGTGAATAAGGCAATTGTTGACTTGGCAGCGATGAATAAGGAGTATGTCTGCGGTGTGGATGTTGCTGGGGGAGATAGCTATTATGCAGAACGACTAGAGGAATTTAGTGGATTATATGAGTATGCGCGATCGCTCGGCATCAACACCACAGGTCATCTCTATGAAACTACATCTGGCTGTTACCCAGAACTGCTACCATACCTAATGCGTATTGGTCACGGCATTCAGATTCCCCTGCTGTATCCAGAACTACTAAGAGAAGTAGCTGAGCGAAATCAGTGTCTAGAAGTTTGTCCTACTACATATTTGAAAACGGGAACACTAGAAGATATCCGCACTTTGAAGCTAGTATTTGACCGTTGTTTCAATGCAGGTGTAGACATTGCCATTTGTACTGATAATGCTGGGCTGCACAATGTCCGTCTGCCTTTTGAGTACGAAAATCTGTTAACTCAAGACATTATTGATTTTAAACAACTACAAGCTTGCCAAGATGCAGCTTTCCGTCATGCTTTTGCTTGGCCTTATAGTCAACGACCAGCATCAATTTTGACAGGATTGTTACAGCCAGAATCTAATAGTGATCCTAAGTTACTGCTTAAACTATAGCATTATGCTCCAAAGCTATCGTTTAAACTTAATTTTGCCCTATTCTCCACCAATGCTTATACTAGTATTAATTAACTCAGCCCCAGTTAGATTAACACCACTCAAAGCAGCACCAGCTACGTCAGCGTTATATAACTGAGCATTAGTGAAATTAACATCTGTGAGATTAGCATTAGTTAAGCTAGTGTCACTTACAAATGCTCCTGTCAAATTAGCTTTCTTTAAGTTAGCGCGAGTTAAATCAGCACCTTCTAAATTGGCGTTAACCAAAATTGCTCCCTGCAAATTGGCATTCCTTAAATCAGCACCAATCAAGTGAGCATTTGCTAAATTTGCGCCTGCTAAGTCACAGCTTGGACATGCTCCGGTTTCCAGCAAGCGTTTAACCTGGGTGGGGTTTTCGGCTTTAACCGGATTTGCTATAGATATAGTAGTTAGTAAAGCTACAGTAGCCAGAATTTTAAGTTTCATTCTTACCTCCCTAAGAGGTTAAAAGCTAATAAGATTACCTCTATAAATAGCTTGACTTAAGTTCTAGGCTTTTGCCCTCCCACGCAGGAATGAATTAGAGAACTAAAAATTATTTTTTAGGGCAATCGCCTATCTAATATTTTTACTTTTACTCAGAAGCAAGCATTTAGTTACACTTAGTAATTAATTTTGTCTCTGCCCCTAATTACTGACTAAAGGTATCAAGTAGCTATCCTTTGATAGACCAACTCAACTGCTAGCTGAATAGCTGCTTTCATACTAGTGGCATCGGCGATTCCCAAACCTGCAATATCAAAGGCTGTACCGTGATCCGGTGAAGTACGGATGAAAGGAAGACCAATGGAGGTATTAACAGCACGGTCGAAGGCTAATTGTTTTACAGGGATTAAGCCCTGGTCGTGGTATAGGGCTAGATAGGCATCGTGAGCCTTTGAGGGGTCGCTAGAACCATACCAGGCAAGACTGGGCTTAACCCACATTGTATCTGGTGGTATGGGACCATCCAGTTGCAACTGGGTACGATCGCAGCGTTCTTGCTCTAACCAAGGAATCAACCACTCTTGTTCTTCGTGTCCCAGTTGCCCAAGTTCGCCACTGTGGGGATTCAAACCAGCGATCGCAATTCTCGGTGTTGCCAAACCAAAATCCTGCCGCAAACACTCCACCAGCAGATCGAGTTTATTCGCCATAAGCTGAGGTGTAAGAGTATCTGCTACCTGACGTAGGGGAATATGGGTAGTAGCAAGCAGAGTGCGGAGTGTCCAGTTTGTGTGGGGCGATCGCGCGACAAATAACATCCCAAATCGCTCTGTCCCCGACTGTTGGGCTAATAGTTCAGTTTGACCTGGATAATTATACCCAGCTGCTTTCCAGGCAGACTTGGCGATTGGTCCGGTGACGATGCCTTGAAATTCTCCAGCTTTAGTGCGGGCGATCGCTGTTGACAAATAGGCAAAGCTAGCCCTCCCACTCGCAGCATTACCCGTACCTATAGTAATCTGACGTTCATCCAACTGAATATCCAGAATTGACAATTCATTTGGATCTACCAAGTCTAGACACTTATGCTGGTGGCATTGGTTATAAGTTGCTAGCAGTTGTGACTGGCTACCAATTACGGTGATATCACAATTTTGAGTCACTTGTGGATCTGCTAGAGCTTTCAAAATTACTTCTGGACCTATCCCAGCTGGATCTCCCAGTGTCAGCGCTAAACGTGGGCGATCGTATTCTGTCGCTAACCGCTTCGCGGAATCATTAGTCATTAGTCATTAGTCCTTAGTTGACCAGCCCTACAAGGGAGGTGGCGGGTGAATAGTCCGAGCGTCCTTAGTCGTTTGGCACACCTTGGGCGTTAGCGTAAGCGGGACGAAGTCCGGCATGTACATATTACTAATGACTAATGACTGATGACTGATGACTACTTCATCCCTTAGTCCTCTCAATCTACTGAGCGCTGTAGCCTTTTGTTTTCTTAATGTGCAGGACTCTACCCCCAAACTGTTTTACAATACTTTACATTAGTTTAACTATCGTCTCAGGATGCCAACCTGATAAAGTCGGCATAGTGCTTGTATATCTAGTTTACTTAAATCATTTCTCAGGGAGATTACACTAATGGGCGGTGAAATGTTTACGGCAGTTATTTTGTCCTTCAGTTTAATCTTTGTAGGCATCCTTATGGGCTACGCATTGCTCAAAATTCAAGGTGATGAGGAGGAGTCTCTGTAGATTAAATAGGAGCTAGGGGAGCGATGTGGTATGGCGCTTTCCTTACTCGCGCTCCCTCGCGTGCTAGGGAAAGGAAAAATGCTAGCCCTAAAACTGCTACAAGAAGACTGGATTTAGCCATAGAAAAGAACAAAATACTTGATGAGATGCCTACAAATAGGCAAGCGTTTGAGGTGAACTCCCATGCTTAACACTATGGGGTTCCCTGATCCCTATACCCTCTGAGTTAACAGAATTTTTTATAGCTCTGATAAACTTTTATTTGTCAAGCATATTCTGATATTATATTTTGTAATAAAACTTTAAGATTCATTACTAATCCCTCATGACTCTATTAGTTGTCGGTGCTACTGGCACCTTAGGAAGACAAGTGGTTCGCCGTGCTCTTGATGAGGGGTATAAAGTACGTTGTCTTGTACGAAGTCCTAAGAAAGCTGGCTTTTTAAGAGAATGGGGTGCTGAACTTGTGCTGGGGAATTTGTGTCAACCGCAGAGCTTGCAGTCAGCACTTGTTGGTGTTACTGCTGTAATTGACGCAGCAACCTCACGTCCTACAGATTCCCTGACTATTAAACAGGTGGACTGGGATGGAAAAGTAGCACTAATTCAAGCAGCAAAAGCTGCCGAGGTTGAGCGTTTTATCTTCTTTTCTTTTCTAGACGCTGAAAAATATCCAGATGTACCGTTGATGGAAATCAAGCGGTGTACTGAGCTATTCTTAGCTGAAGCGGGCTTGAATTACACTATCTTGCGGCTTTGCGGCTTCATGCAAGGATTAATCAGTCAGTATGCGGTTCCGATTCTGGAGGGACAGGCGGTTTGGGTCACAGGTGAATCTTCGCCGATCGCCTACATAGACACTCAAGATATTGCTAAATTTGCGATCCGCGCCTTATCTGTGCCAGAAACAGAAAAGCAAAATTTTCCTATAGTAGGTTCTCGTGCTTGGAGCGCTGAAGAAATTATTAATTTATGTGAGAGATTGTCCGGACGAGACGCAAGAGTAACGCGAATGCCAATTAACTTACTGCGTACTGTGCGCCGTGTGTCACGCTTCTTTCAGTGGGGTTGGAATGTCGCTGATCGGTTGGCGTTTACAGAAGTATTAGCAAATGGTAAACCCCTAATTGCGTCGATGGATGAAGTTTATCGGATATTTGGGTTAGATTCCCAAGAAACCACCACTTTAGAAAGTTACCTCCAAGAGTACTTCAGTCGAATTCTCAAAAAGCTGAAAGAGTTCGATTACGAAAAAACAAAAACTAAGAAGCAAACACCGAAAAGGACTCCCTTTAAAAAATCTTGAAGAGAGGGGCTAGGGATTAGAGAAGAGAGAAAAACTGTAAAAAAGGATGGGCAAGGCATGAACCACTGGGATGCTTGAACTGGAGATAAGGAAGAATCTTCCTCCGGTTACTCCCTAGCCCCTAGTTTGGTGCAAAATGTGCAAGGATCAACTCAATAACAAGCAGTGCCTTAATTTGGATATTGAGTGTGCCGAAAGCAGGCATTATTTACAATGACGTTAAACCGATAGCGGGTCGCGTCGCTACCGAGTTGAAAGACAAGCTAATCGGTGCGGGTTGGGATGTTTGTATGACATCGGGTGTCGGAGGCATTCTGGGCTACTCTACCCCGGAAAGCCCTATCTGCCACACCCCAATTGATGGCTTGATACCTCCTGGTTTTGACTCAGAAATGAGGTTTGCCATAGTGTTAGGGGGAGATGGCACAGTTCTCGCTGCGTCTCGTCAGGTCGCTCCCTGTGGTATCCCACTGCTAACTGTGAACACTGGGCATATGGGATTTTTAACTGAAATTTACTTGAACCAGCTACCCAGAGCGCTAGAAAAGGTGATTGCGGGTGAATATGAAATTGAAGAGCGGGTGATGCTGCTTGTTAAGGTGTTTCGGCTAGATTCCCTACTGTGGGAAGCGCTTTGTTTAAATGAAATGGTGCTACATCGGGAACCATTAACGAGTATGTGCTATTTTGAAATCGCAATAGGTCGTCACGCCCCAATAGATATTGCAGCGGATGGTGTGATCGTTTCGACACCGACGGGTTCAACGGCTTACTCGCTGAGTGCAGGTGGTCCCGTAGTTACACCTGGAGTCCCTGCATTACAACTAGTGCCAATTTGCCCTCATTCTCTAGCTTCCAGGGCTTTGGTGTTTGCTGATACTGAACCAGTGACGATTTTATCAGCTAATCCGACGACGCGGCTGGTGATGGTAGTTGATGGGAATGCAGGGTGCTACGTCTTGCCAGAGGATCGAGTGCATATGGAGCGATCGCACTACTGTGCGCGGTTCATCCGCTTACAATCACCAGAATTTTTCCGAATTTTGCGCGAAAAATTAGGTTGGGGTCTGCCCCACATAGCAAAACCAACCTCGGTTGAGCTACCATAGCCCACAGAATAGTGTCAAGTAGTTATAATAGTAAGTATTAATGCTCAGTTAGATATTTTTAGCTGGTGCCTTGTAGGAGAGTAATGTCTAAGTTAAAACAAGTTACAGTCCTTCAGCATCAACCGGAGCGGCTTATGAGTACAGAAGACCGTAATCCTTGTGTTTTGCTAATTGAAACAGACGAGAATCTAGCGACTCAGGTTAGTCGTGACTTAAGGGAATCAGGCTATGAACCCGTTGTGGCTACCGATGCGACGAGTGGTCTACATCAAGCAAAGGTGTGTCAGCCTGCTCTGGTTGTCATAGATCGGATGCTGCCAGGCGAGTCGGGACTGGGGTTGTGTACCCATCTTCGCAATACGGGAGCACGAATGCCAATGGTAGTGTTAATGGGGCGCGACACGGTTGACGATCGCGTAGCTTGCCTGGAATCTGGCGCAGATGATTACTTCCTCAAGCCTTACCGCTCAGACGACTTCTTGAAGCTAGTGCGCCTCTACTTGCAGCCCGATTCTAGTGAAACAGAGCAGTTACGATTTAGCGATTTGGTGTTAGATTTAGCAACTCGCAGAGCGCTGCGCCACGGCAAAGCTATTGACTTGACGATGAAGGAATTTGAACTGCTCAAGTATCTGATGGAGCATCCCCGTGAGGTGTTAAGCCGCGAACAAATTTTAGAGAATGTTTGGGGTTATGACTTTATGGGAGAGTCAAATGTTATTGAAGTGTATGTTCGGTATTTACGCCTCAAGGTAGAAGATGAAGACCAAAAACGGTTGATTCAAACAGTGCGAGGTGTGGGATACGTGTTGAGAGAGGCCTAATCATAGTTTTGAGTTTTGGAAGTAGGGATAAATTGCTGAAAGTTGAAAATCAGAAATTTATCTCTTGAAACCTGATGTCGGGAGTGAGCAAAAGTGAGTAGCTGGTCAAGTTTACTAGGAATAGTGTTGGGCATTTTGCTGATTGGCTGTTCTGCGCCGACACCTGCCATATCGCCCACTGCAACGCCTGCTCAAATTAAAGCTTCCGTGATGGGTCAAACACTGCCAATTTCAGCTCAAGCTATTATTTCTGGTAGCACAATTAAACTGGAAGTGGCCCAAACGCAGCAACAACAGGCGATGGGGTTGATGTACAGAATTACTCTGCCAGACAACCGGGGAATGCTGTTTACCTTTGATTCGCCTCAACCCGTCAGGTTTTGGATGAAGAATGTCCGCATCCCACTCGATATGATTTTTTTGCGGGATGGGGAAGTAAAGGCGATCGCCGCCTCTGTGCCTCCATGTACAGCCGAGCCTTGTCCCACCTATGGCCCAGAAACAGTGATCAATCAAGTAATTGAACTGCGGGGTGGACGAGCAGCAGAACTCGGTTTGCAGGCCAATGATAAAGTAAAAATTAAGTTTTTAGACTAGAAGCGGTTGTAACTTTAAGATGATATAAATTCATCAACTTAGCTTTTAGTAAGGGCGAAGCTCTAAAATAATGCCCAACTTTGGATAGAAATTATCGTCTACTCTTAAGACTTAAAGCAGCTGCTTTTTTGAAAGTCAGCTTGAGATTTACTCATAAAGTCAGGAGTTATGCACTCTAAAGTGTTAGTTCACTCAGTCTTTTGACGTAGGTACGAGGACTAATATATGGATCAGAGCAGCAGGAATCTTTCTTAGTGTAGTTGTACTCAACAGCAGCGCTAAAGTAAAAGTATTTGAACAATTTTAGAGAAAGTTTGCTGATTAAGTTTGAACGCGCAAGTTGCGCTAAAATTCTACTTTGCGCCTTAATTAATAAAAAGCGCAATAGTAAAGATATAGCAAATTAATTGATATCCGCTGTGATTGGAGTCGTAGCCAAACAAAAAAACAAAGTACATACTGGTTACTATCTATTCAAGCCTTGAATAAATTTTACAAAATTATGTTTAACAAAGGAGGTGAAGAATTAATGGGACCTACAACCTATTCTCGATTTATGCATTTTCTCCAGGATGATTTGGCAATTTCTGCGGCTTCACTCGCAGTGGCTTTGCGTCATCGGGAACAAGATCCAGGACCGTTGCCAATGATTCTCTGGCAGTATGGTTTGATTACACTGGAACAGTTAGATCAAATTTATGATTGGCTGGAGACGGCATAGGCAATAGTAACTCACTAGAGGAGATTGGGAATGCCAAATCGACTATGCTTTAAGGCGATACTCATACCCAGACTAGTTCCGTGGAGACGTTTTAATTTATTTCCATTTGAGAAGAGAGCGAGTTGATAATTCAACTCGCTCTTTTGATTATTGACTGTCAGTCAGAGTAAATTAAGATTTGGCAAACACACGAGCCGCCGCTGCTACACCCGCACCAGGAGTAAAGCCTTCGTAGCCTAGTTCTCTCAGGGCAACTTCGAGGGATGCGATCGCACTTAAGATATCGCGATCGCTAACAAAGCCCAAATGTCCAATGCGGAAGATTTTACCTTTGAGGTGATCTTGCCCTCCAGCTAAAGCGATGTCAAATTTTTTCTTCAAAATCGCCCGAATTTGTTCAGCGTCAACTCCGTCTGGTGCTACAGCCGTAATTGCTGGACTGGCAAAACTATCTTCAGCAAATAGTGGTAAATTCAAACCTGTTACCCCAGCGCGGGTAGCATTCATTAGCCGTTGATGTCGAGCAAAAATTGCTGACAAACCTTCTGCTTGCATCATCCGTAAAGTAGTGTGCAAAGCAACCATTAAATTAACTGGCGGGGTAAAAGGGGTTGTATTTTTCGCAGTAGATTTGCGATACTTGCCTAAGTCCAGGTAGTAACGTGGCAATTTAGCGGTTTTGTACGCTGACCAAGCTTTGGAACTAACAGCGACAAAGCCCAAGCCAGGGGGAATCATGTAGCCTTTTTGGGAACCAGAGGCAACTACATCTAAACCCCAGGCATCCATCGGTAGCTTAACTGCTCCTAAGCTAGTTACGGCATCAACAATAATTAGCGCTTCACCGTGTTCTTTGACGTGGCGGTTAATCGTTTCTAGGTCATTAAGTACACCCGTCGAAGTTTCGCTATGAGTAATAACTACCGCTCTAATCTGCTTTTCGGTATCAGCTTGCAGTTTTTCGGCAAACAGATGCGGATCGAGTGGTTGTCCCCACTCTGCTGTAATTTTTTCGACTTGGAGATTATAGGCTTCACCGACCTCCGCCCAGCGATCGCCAAACTTGCCGTTACAGCCCACTAGAATGCGATCGCCTGGACTCAGAAAATTAATCATTCCAGCTTCCACAGCACCAGTACCACTGGTAGTCAGCATCAATACATCGCTCTCGGTTTGGTGTAGCCATTTCAGGTTTTGTGTCACCTCCGCCATCAGGTTGCTAAATTCACTGCTACGGTGACCAATCGGGTGCTTGGCTAAGGCGAGTAACGCCGCCTCTGGCACTGGCGTTGGACCGGGAATCATCAGCATCAGTTTGTCGTCCATGGGTCTCGTCCTACCGTCTAAATCTGAATTTTTGGGGGGTATGATCCAGAATCGCACAACTCTAGAGCGTCGTTGACTCCTTGCCCCAAATATATTGCTGAATGCTAAATAAATCCAGTTCTTTCACGACTCGACTGCTTTAAGTTATGTCCAAAGGCAGTTGCCATTGGTCGTAATTATTTAAGGACTTATTCTGCAATGTTATGGTTGAGCGACCAGCGTGACTCAATCGACATCTGAGCCGCCTCGCAATTTTCTTCTAAATGTCTTTGTTGGGCAGCAGCTTTACGGATAGTAATAATCAGTTGATTAACCTGAGCACATAGCGCTGGTTTTTGACTTACCGCAGACCTAGTTTGTTGCTCTAATAGTTGTAGTAGTAGTTCGTAGTGAATGGATGATGGCAGGGGAATTGTCTCCATGAAAGCTGATACCTCCAGTGTTTGTACTACTAAGTGCTACTTTATACCGAGCAATGTGCTACTAGCAACTTGGTAACGAGTTACGGATTATGAAAAAGAGTTGCGATCGCCGCTTCTGGATCGAGCTGCTTCAGAAGGGACTCGCCAATTAGTACTGCTTCTACACCTGCTGATGTTACTAAAGCTAGATTTTCTGGAGTATGCAACCCTGACTCACTAACAACCAGTATGCCCCGCTCCTGCAAATTCTGCCTCCGTGCTGCTAGAAGAGAGCAGGTAGTTTGCAAGTTAACTGAGAAATCTTCCAAGTTGCGATTGTTTATCCCAACTAAGGTAACGCCATCCAAAGATAACACACGGTCGAGTTCTGCCAATGTATGGACTTCAACCAAAGCTGCCATCTTCATGGCATTAGCTATCTTGACAAAATACTGGAGGTCTTGATCGCTAAGTATTGCCGCAATCAGCAGTATGGCATCTGCACCCCGGACACGGGCCAGGTACATCTGATAAGGATATAGGACAAAATCTTTGCACAGTAGTGGCAAATCAACTACGGCACGAATTTGAGTCAAGTAGTCAAAGCTACCTTGGAAGAATTTTTCGTCGGTGAGAACAGAAAGACAGCTAGCACCGCCATGCTGATACGCCAGTGCGATCGCCACTGGGTCAAAATCTTCTCTAATCACACCCTTGCTGGGAGAAGCTTTTTTGACCTCAGCTATCAGTGCTGGTTTTGTTTTACCTTGGCGTAAGGCAGCTGCAAAGTCACGAGTTGGCAGTATCTTGAGTGCCTGACGTTGTAAATCAGCCAAAGGAAGTTTTTCCCGAAGTTGAGCAACTTCCTTTTCTTTATGCCAAACAATTTCTTCTAAAATATGACTGGGTGCAGCATCTGGCAGGGGAACTTGATAGCGCCAGGTTTCTAAAGCAATAGCTGGGGACGGTTGACGGCGACGAATTTGCATAGTAAGTAGGGGCTAGGGACTAGGGACTAGGGATCAGAGGCTTAGAAGTTTTTGCTGTGTGCTGACCCCTGACTCTAAGAAGTAATCGCGCGTTTATATGCTTCGTCCAGCACTTCTGAAAGTGTGGGGTGGGCGTGAACTAGATGGGACAGAGTATGGACAGATTGCCGATTGGCGATCGCTGCGGAGGCTTCATGAATTAAATCTGAGGCGTGAAGTCCCAAAATATGGACTCCTAGCACAACGCCAGTATCTTTGCGATAAACTACTTTTGCCATTCCGTCTGCTTCAACTTCAGCGAGCGCTTTGGAATTACCTTTAAAGTAAGCCCTGACTGCTGCCGCTTCAAACCCTTCAGCTGCACCTAATTCCTTAGCCGCTTGCTCTGTCATTCCCACATAGCTAATTTCTGGGTGAGTAAACGCAGCAGCTGGAACACTTAGATAGTCTACCTGGCGCGATCGCCCACAAATATTCTCTACAGCAGTAATCCCTTGATTAGAAGCCGCGTGAGCCAGCATCATCTTGCCGTTAGCATCCCCAATTGCCCAGAGATGCGGCACTACTTCACCCGCTGATAGCACTGCCATGCTGTCATTTACTGGAATAAAGCCGCGCCGATCAATTTCCACACCGACAGACTCTAACCCAATATTTTGCGTAACTGGGATGCGCCCAGTGGCAACCAGACAAGCATCCACCTCGATTACATCTACAACTTCTTTTGTTTTAAAATCTGCTAGCTCGATTACTACGGGTGTTCCGGGGGTAACTTTCTTCGCCATTATCCCCACATAAGTTTCAATGTCGCGGGGGGTAATTAGTACACGCTCTGCAAGTTTAGCAATATCTCGGTCAAAACCTGGCATCAACTGGTCTAAGGCTTCAATCATCGTGATTTCACAGCCCAAAGCCGAGTAGACATCAGAAAATTCTAGACCGATGTAGCCACTGCCGATAATTGCCACCCAGTCCGGTAGCCACTCCAGCTTCACGCCATTGTCACTGGTAAAAACAGTTTTGTTATCTATTTCTATCCCAGGAGGAACGAAAGGCACTGAGCCAGGAGACAGAATGATATCTTTTGCTGTGACGGTTTTTTCTCCCTCGTCTGTAGCAATTGTTACTTTTTGCGCTCCGGCTAGTTTCCCCCAACCGCGAATAATATCGACTTTGAGGCGTTTGAGGCTGTTGGTTAAGTCGCCTTGAATTTTATCGACGAGGTTATGCGCATGATCGGCAATTCCCTGCCGATCAAACTCTACACTACCTACTTGAATGCCTAGCGACTTGAGATGATGGGCATTGCGTAATTCTCGCACACGCCCAGCAGCAGCCAATAGAGCTTTAGAGGGAATGCAACCCCGATTAACACAGGTTCCACCCATATCGGCTGCTTCAATAATTGCTGTTTTCAAACCACAACTGACAGCATGTAAGGCAGCACCATGTCCACCCACTCCAGCGCCAATAATTACTAAGTCATAATCAAATTCCTGACTCACTTCTTCGCTCTCCTGGTGCGCGTTACCTTTTATTATTCTCACACTTCAACTTGCAGTCAGTGCAAGTCCACGTCAACGCCTTCCCTGCCTACTGCTAAGAGTGCGATCGCCTTCAGCCAGTCTTCTAATTGTGACGGACTAAGTAGGAATCGCCGACATCCAAGCTTACAAAGAGATTATTTTACTTTTGAAATATGCGAACTCAGTGTTTACTCTTCTAGCTTTTAAGAAAACATAAGTTTTAAGTTATTTCAGATATATTTCTTCTACACATCTCTAATAGTCAATAACAATATATTTATCTAGTTATATACTTATACCAGGTTTCTACTAGGGGGTGGATGCTAAATCTTATACCTCAAATATTCCTAACTACCAATGTAATAGGCATTGATACATCAATTTGTAATCACTCTGACAACTTCACATCTTCACCTTGCAACCATTAACAGGTACTTAACTTAGACCTGTAGAACTGGTCGATAAGGATAATTAAGCCCTAATTCTAACATCCTGTGTAGCTTATTACACAAGTATCTTGTGCCACTTAAGAAGTCATGAATATCCAACAACTAAAACAAATATCAATAACTTCTTTAATTGCTGGTATAGCAACTATAGAAGTCAGTTTTATTCCTACTGCGATCGCTACTCCATCTTTCCGGAATGTGACTACAAGTTCTGGGATTATATCAACTCGAGATGAAACCATTAGCATCTCTTGGGTAGATTTTAACAGTGACGGCAAGCCCGATCTTTGGATCACTCCGCACGGATACAGAAGCTCAAATCACCCAAAGGGGGCAAAATTACCTTACCTTTACCTGAACCAAGGTGGTGGTACATTCAGTAACATTATCTCCTCAATTTGGCCAGTCGGCATAACAGAAGATACACACGGATCAGCTTGGGCTGATTTTGACAATGATAATGACCCTGACCTATCTGTATTATCCGGAGCTGACTCAGGAGGTGGTTCAGGTCCCAAATTTTTCTTCGTTAATAACAAAGGGCGATTGCAGGAGCGGGCTGTTGCTCTAGGGCTAGATTATCCCGTTGGACGAGGACGCTCACCTCTTTGGTTCGACTGGAATAAGGATGGATTGCTAGATATTCTAATGTCAACTGAAAAACGACCAGACGGGCTTGCACCTACAGCTTTATTTACGCAAACTACAACTGGTTTCAAGAACGAGAGTGCAAGGGTTGGGCTTCAAGCCAATGAAACTTCTCACTTTGCACAACTTGCTGACCTTTCGGGTGATGGCAAGCTGGACTTAGTAATTGAAAGCGAATCTCAATATCCTCAAAAGTTATACGATACTACAACCGTACCTTTTAAGAACCTAACGACCACTTTTCCAGCTTATAGTAACGTGTCAGATGCAGTTATTGCAGACTTTAATGGTGATCTGCACTCAGACGTTTTTTTGCCTAGAAATAAGTTTGTCCACGTTTCCAGTATATTTCAGGCAGATGGAAATCTAGCGCTCGCGAATCTGGTAACGAACAATAGGGAAGTAGGAGTCAGTTTTAAGACCACTGGGAACGTAGTTTTCGACTTTCGCACCTCACCTGTAACTGAGGTACCAGTAGAGTTGAGTCGTTCCAAAATATTCATTGGCTCCCAAGGTCATAACCCTACAAAACTTGGATTTTCTTTATCATCAACTGACCCAAGTGTAAGGGGTATAAAACCTCATGTTCCTGGCTCTGCTTCAGGGCTGTATATTGGCTATGACCCAGTCAGCAAGACCTGGAAGGCGCTCCTTTCCTCACCTCAATATAAGGAGCTTAACTTGGTAATTGGAACTACTGGAACTCTCTCCAACATGGCTGGCATTGGCTTTGCTCCACTTAATTTATCCCAGCATGACTTGCAAGATGTTTTACTAATGTATAACAGTACAACCAACAAGTATGTGGATCGGACTCAAGTGTCTGGGCTGGGCAATCCAATCTTAGGTCAATCCGCGATCGCAGGCGACTTCGACAACGATATGGATGTGGATTTATATGTGTCTCGTGGGTATAAGACTTTCAACTTGCCGAGTATTCTCTACGAAAATAAGGGTAATGGAACCTTCATCACAGTTCCTAATGCGGGTGGTGCGGCTGGTAGCAATCCAGGATTTCATTTTAGTGCATTGATCAGCAAATTTAATATAGGTTCAAGGATAGCGGTGGCTGATTATAATGTTGATGGTTTTTTGGACTTATTTGTCAGCAGCACTGTCTTGAGAGCTACACAAAAAACGTACTTAGGCTCGCCTCACCAACTCTTCCGTAACCTTGGTAATAACAACCATTGGATTGAACTCGATCTCAAAGGAGTAGCATCGAATCGGGATGGTGTTGGAGCGAGAGTTTTGTTAACGGCAGGAGGCGTGACCCAACTACGGGAGCAGGGAGGAGGGATGCACTTATTTAGTCAGAACCAGCAACGTATTCATTTTGGACTAAAAAATAATACTCTAATAGACAAAATTGAGATTCATTGGCCGTCTGGTGTTGTTCAAAGCATTACCAACGTTAGCGCTGATCAAGTATTGCGAGTTGTCGAACTGAATTCCTAATAAATAATTCCACTAGACTTTGAATAAATTTGTCCAAAGTCTAGTAACTTTAAGTGTGTAAATTTTCGACTGCTACCAATAATTGCTGTTTTTGAACCACAACTGACAGAGTGTAAGGCAGCGCCGTGTCCACTCACTCCAGAGCCAATAGTCCATACTTGTTCGTAATCAAAGCCCTAACTCACCTTAAGCTCTCTTGATGCGCGTTACCTTTATTATTTTCATACTTGAACTTGCAGTCAGTGCAAGTCCCTTGAAGTTAGGCTGATAAAAAGGCTCTTCCATGACATAGTATTTATTCTTGAGAATGCTTGATTGGTGTTACTTGTGGATTTGCTCAGGATGTTTTGTTGAACAATGCCCATTTCTTTCGATTACTAGATTCAGTTCAGCCTCAGTTCTTCGATTTCTTCCAATTGAACAGCGCCGTTGTCAAGATAAAGACAAAATCTATCTACTACTTTCCATGCATGTTGCATCGCTGACACGCGGTTCTCTCCAGACATATAAGGAGTTTTTCCGTGACGTTGATTATTAGCCTCATAAGATTCAGTCAGCGCCTTTATCCAGCTTTTATCTATACGCAGTGAACTTCTCAAAAGCTCCCAACTTGGCCCATCTTTTTTACCATCTTGTGGTTCGTAGAAGTGCTGCCTAATGCTCTCAACTGCTCGATAACAAAAGAATCCTGTATCATTCGGTTGCCTAAGTTCGACTTTATCCATTTGCACGCCAAAGAAGGGCAGCGGTCAGGATAGAGGGAGTGTTGCGACTGTGAGGCCATGAATCGGCTGCCGCTTGAATTTATCAGCTTCATCCTCCCGTTTGCCTCGCTGTTCTCCAAAC